>NZ_JBMDKH010000010.1:0-197143 GCF_057809615.1 Hydrogenophaga sp. FG152
TGTTGACGAAAGGGTAGCGGCAGACCCGGGCAGACACCCGCGAGCGGCCGGCGCCAGCCTGCCCGGACCACCCGACCTCGCCAACCGCGGCAGAGTGAAAAAGGAAGAAGCCTACCGAACCGAACAGGCCAAAGACACCTTCATGGCCATCTGCTGCAAAGCCTGCCAGGGATCGGCAGGCCAGGTAGGCACCTTGAGGCCTTTGACGATGCCGTCCACGGTGTGCGCATCATCGAGCCAGCGAGACAGGGTGGCGATGCTGAGCAAAGGAATCGCGCGCTCCATGAGCTTCTCCTTCACCCCCCACACCCGGTTCTCGCGCAAAGCCATCGGCAAAGGCCGGCCCGCGTCCATCGCGGTGCGGACGCGGTGCAGCGTGCGGATGTCTTCCGACAAAGCCCAATGCACCAGCACCGGTGCCTCGCCCTCCGCCTGCAGACCGTCCAGCATGCGCTGCACCCGCTGCACCTGCCCGCCCAGCACGGCCTCGGCCAGCTTGAAGGCGTCGTAGCGCGCCACGTTCAGCACCGCGCCCTCCACCTGCTCGAAGCTGAGTTCACCCGCAGGATGCAACAGCGCGAGCTTCTGGATCTCCTGGTGCGCGGCGAGCAGATTGCCCTCCACCCGGTCGGCAAAGAACTGCAGCGTGCGCTGGCCCTCCTCGCCCGAGGCCACGCGCTGGCCTTGCTGTTGCAGGCGCTGCGCGATCCACTGCGGCAAGGCCTTGCGGTCCACCGGGTCCAGCTTCACGGTGGCGCCGTAGCTTTCCAGTGCGGCGAACCAGGCGCCTTTTTGCGTGGCCATGTCCAGGCGCGGCAAGAGCACGAGCGTGAGGGTGCTGTCGTTGCCCTGCGCGGTTTCGGCGATCTGCTGCAGCACTTGCGAGCCGTCCTTGCCCGGCTTGCCGGAGGGGATGCGGATCTCGATCAGCTGCTTGTCGGCGAACAGGCTCATCGAGCCGCCACTGGCCAGCACCTCGCCCCAATCGAAATGCGCGCCCGCCACGGTGTGCACCGTGCGCTCGGTGTAGCCCTGCTCGCGCGCCACCGCGCGAATCGCATCGGCCGCCTCCTGCACCAGCAAGGGCTCGTCGCCGTGCAGGGTGTAGAGGCTCTTGAGCCCACGCTGCAGTTGGGCGCTGAGTTGCGGTGCGGCGATCTGCATGGGTCTCGCTGGGCGCTGTTCGTCAGAGGGATTTCACCGCCGCCATGCGGCGCACGACCTGCTGCACGGCATCGCTCACCATGTCCCGGTACAGCAGCTCTTCTTCGGACGCCTTGGAGAGCACCACCGTTTCGTTGAAGCTCAGCTCGCGCTCCAGCAGCAGTTCCGTGTCCTCGATCAGATCCTTGTCGGTTGCCGTGCGCAAGCGGAAGGTGAAGCGCGTGCGCAACTGCAGTTCTCGCACCTGGCCGGCGGCCGTCTGGCCCACGGCGATGCGCTCGCGCTGGTCGGCAACCACGGTCAACACCACGTCGGCGGGTGTCGCACCGCTCACCACCTGCAGGCCGTTGGTGAGCAGCGCCTTGCGCAACTCGTATGCCACGGGTGTGCTCGCGGCACTGGCGAAGCGCACGGTCTTGAAGGCGAAGGTGGGTGCCTGGCGCAGCTTGAAGCCGCAGCCGGCAACGCCGCCCGCCAGCACCACGGCGCCCGCCGCCAGTTGCAACAGTGCGCGGCGGCGCGTGGCAGAAGGGGACGACGGGAGCGCGCGGTGGGTTGGCATGAATCGACTTTCAGATGACCACGTTGACCAGGCGACCGGGCACGACCACCACCTTTTTCGGCGCGGTGCCCGCGGCCTGCTTGATGAAGGCTTCGCTGGCCAGCGCCGCGGCTTCGATGGCGGCCTTGTCCGCAGCGGCGGGCACGGTCACGCTGCCGCGCAGCTTGCCGTTGATCTGCAGCATGAGTTCGATCTCATCGCGCTGCAGCGCGGCGGGGTCGGCCTCGGGCCAGGGCGCATCGAGCAGCTCGCCGGCGTAGCCCAGGTCGCTCCAGAGCGTGTGCGCGATGTGCGGCGTGGCCGGGTAGATCGAGCGCAGCAGGATGCCGAAGCCTTCGGCCAGCGCGGCGTTGTCGCCCGCGGAGCCGTCGGGCTTGAAGTCTTCCAGCGCGTTGAGCATCTTCATCGCGCCCGAGACCACGGTGTTGTATTGCATGCGCTGGTAGTCGTAGTCCACCTGCTTGAGCACGGTGTGGATTTCCAGCCGCAGCGCCTTGGCAGGCTTGGACAATGCCTGACCCGACACGCCGGCGGCGAGCGCGCCCAGGCCACCGATGGCCGAGAGCTTCACGCCGAAGGCCCACACGCGGCGCAGGAAGCGGTAGCTGCCCTCCACCGCCGCGTCGTTCCACTCCAGCGTGGCTTCAGGCGGCGCGGTGAACATGGTGTACAGGCGCGCGGTGTCGGCGCCGTATTTCTCGATCAGGTCCTGCGGGTCCACGCCGTTGTTCTTGGACTTGGACATGGTGCCCACGCCCTCGTAGTCGATTGGTGTGCCCACGGGCAGCATGCCGTCGCCGCTGGTGGCGGGGTTCTTGAGCTTGGCGCCGATGATCTTGCCGCCTTCGTCGAGCACGTGATCCACGTCGTGCGGCCAGAAGTAGTCCTTGCCGCCCTTGGCGGTGCGCCGGCTGTAGATGTGGTTGAGCACCATGCCCTGCGTGAGCAGGTGGGTGAAGGGCTCATCGACCTTGACCAGGCCGAGATCGCGCATGACCTTGGTCCAGAAGCGCGCGTACAGCAGGTGCAGGATGGCGTGCTCGATGCCGCCGATGTACTGGTCCATCGGCATCCAGTAGTCCGCGCCGCCAGCGACCATCTGCTCGTCGTTGGTGGGGTCGCAGTAGCGCATGAAGTACCAGGACGAGTCCACGAAGGTGTCCATGGTGTCGGTCTCGCGGCGCGCGGGCGCTCCGCACACGGGGCAGACCACGCCGGCGTGGAAGCCCTCGTGCTTGTGCAGCGGGTTGCCCGAGCCGTCGGGAATGCAGTCCTGGGGCAGCACGACCGGCAGGTCCTGCTCGGGCACGGGCACGGCACCGTGTTCGGCGCAGTGGATGATGGGAATGGGGGTGCCCCAGTAGCGCTGGCGGCTCACGCCCCAGTCGCGCAGGCGGAAGGTGGTCTTCTTCTCGCCCATGCCCTTGCCGGCCAGCAGCTCGGCGACCTTGTCGACGGCGGCCTTGTAGCCCAGGCCGTCGAGCACGCCGGAGTTCACGCACACGCCGCGCTGCTTGTCGCCGTACCAGTCGGCCCAGGTCTCGGTGCTGAAGGTTTCGCCCTCGACCGCCACGACCTGCTGGATCGCGATGCCGTACTTGTTGGCGAACGCGAAGTCGCGCTCGTCGTGCGCGGGCACGCCCATCACGGCGCCGTCGCCGTAGCTCATGAGCACGTAGTTGCCGACCCACACATCCACCTCCTTGCCGGTGAGCGGGTGGGTGACGGTCAGGCCGGTGGCCATGCCCTTCTTTTCCTGCGTGGCGAGCTCGGCTTCGGTGGTGCCGCCGGTCTTGCACTCCTCGATGAACGCGGCCAGGGCCTTGTTGCTCTCGGCGGCGTGCGCGGCCAGCGGGTGCTCGGGCGCCACGGCGCAGAAGGTCACGCCCATGATGGTGTCGGCGCGCGTGGTGAAGACGTACATGCGGCCGCCGCCGATCGGCGTGCCACCGGCGTCCTGGATGGTGTGCGGGAAGGCGAAGCGCACGCCCTCGCTCTTGCCGATCCAGTTTTCCTGCATCAGGCGCACCTTGTCGGGCCAGCCGTTGAGCGTGGCCTTGGGGTTGCCGATCTGCACATGGTCGAGCAGTTCGTCGGCGTAGGCGGTGATGTTGAGGTAGTAGCCCGGGATCTCGCGCTTCTCGACGACCGCGCCGGTGCGCCAGCCCTTGCCGTCGATCACCTGCTCGTTGGCCAGCACGGTCTGGTCTACCGGGTCCCAGTTGACGACCTGGGTCTTGCGGTAGGCGATGCCCTTTTGCAGCATGCGCAGGAACAGCCACTGGTTCCATTTGTAGTAGCTCGGGTCACAGGTGGCGACTTCGCGCGACCAGTCGATGGCCAGGCCCATGGCCTGCATCTGCTGCTTCATGTACGCGATGTTTTCGTAGGTCCACTTCGCGGGCGGCACGCCGTTCTTGAGCGCGGCGTTCTCGGCCGGCAGGCCAAAGGCGTCCCAGCCCATGGGCATGAGGACGTTGTGGCCCTTCATGCGCAGGTGGCGCGCGAGCATGTCGTTGATGGTGTAGTTGCGCACATGCCCCATGTGCAGCTTGCCACTGGGGTAGGGCAGCATCGAGCAGGCGTAGAACTTCGACTTGCCCGCATCCTCGCTCACGCGGTAGGCGTCGATGGCGTTCCAGTGGGCGTGCGCGGCGCGCTCGACTTCCTTGTGGGCGTATTTGTCTTGCATGAACCAGGGGCCGGACCAGCCGGGGACGGGGTGAAAGGAGAGAGGGCGCGCGGTGGCGCGGGGAGATGCGGGATTTTAGGCCTTGGCCCGATCCGCACGCCGGTGCCCCGGCATTCAGCGCGCGGCGGGGGGCGCGCTGTCGGCCACGAAGCCGATGCGCGAGAGGCCGGCGCTCTGCGCCAGGCCGATCAGCTGCACCACGCGGCCATAGGGCGCGGCGGCGTCGGCGCGCAGCTGCAGCTCGGTGGCAGGGTTGCGCCGGGCAGTCTCCTGCAGGCGCTGGCGCAAGGCGTCCTCGGCCAGCGGTTCGTCGTTCCAGTGCAGCTGACCCTTGGCGTCCAGGGCCAGGGAAACAAAGGCCTCGGCCGCCGCCGGGGCGGTGGCGGGCGCCTCGGCCTTGGGGAGTTCCAGGGCCAGCCGGCCGGCCATGAAGGGGGCGGCAATGATGAAGATCACCAGCAGCACCAGCATCACGTCCACCAGGGGCGTGACGTTGATGTCGCTCATGGGCCGGTCGCCCGTGGGGCGTTCCAGCCGGCCGAAGCTCATGCCCCCACGCTCCGCCGCTGACGCGGGTCGCTGCCCCCCGAGGGGGCTGACCTGCCTTGGGGCGGCCCGGCGGCAGGTCTCACGATGGGCTACCCGGATGCGCCAGGAGCTCGCGCAGGTCGCGCGCGAAGCCTTCCAGGTCGGCCTCGATGCGGGCAATCTGGCGGCCCAGCACGTTGTAGGCGAGCACGGCGGGAATCGCCACCGCCAGGCCGGCGGCGGTCATCACCAGCGCCTCGCCCACCGGGCCGGACACCTGCTCGATGCGAAAGGGCCCGTCCAGCCCGATGCCGGTGAGCGCGTGGTAGATGCCCCAGACGGTGCCCAGCAGGCCCACGAAGGGCGCGGTGGAGCCCACGGTGGCCAGCAGCACCTGGCCGAACTGCAGGCGGTGCAGCACGCGGTGCAGGGCATCGCGCAGCACACGGGTGAGCTGCTGGGAGCGGTCGCCGGCGGCGGCCAGGGTGTGGGGCGCTGCGCTGTCCAGGCCGCGAGCGGCCTGCAGCAGGGGCAGCACGATCTGCTGCGGGTCGAAACGGCCCAGGCGGGCCTGGGCGTCGTCCAGGTCGCTGGCCTGCCAGAAGGCGGCGGTGCTCAGGTTCAGGTCGGCGGCGGCGCGGCGCAGCAGCCAGGCTTTCCAGAGAATGACCACCCAGCTCGCGACCGACATGGCCAGCAGCAGCAGGGCCACGGCACGGCCAAGAGCGTCGGCCTGGCTCAGGGTCTGCAGAAGGCCCACCGGGGCGCTGGCGTCCATGGGGCTGTGGCGGAGGCGGTGCTCAGCGCAGGCCTAGCACGTCGAACATGTCGTACAGGCCAGCGGGCTTGCCAGCCAGGAAACGCACCGCGCGCAGGCTGCCCTGAGCGTAGGTGGTGCGGCTGCTGGACTTGTGCGTGATCTCGATGCGCTCGCCGGTGCCGGCGAACAGCACGGTGTGGTCGCCCACGATGTCGCCGCCGCGGATGGCCGCGAAACCAATGGTCGACGGGTCGCGCTCGCCGGTGACGCCTTCGCGCGCATAGACCGCGCATTCTTTGAGGTCACGGCCCAGCGCGTCGGCGATCACCTCGCCCATCTTGAGCGCGGTGCCGCTGGGCGCGTCCACCTTGTGGCGGTGGTGCGCCTCGATGATCTCGATGTCGTAGCCCGTGGCCATGGCCTTGGCCGCCATCTCCAGCAGCTTGAGCGTGACGTTGACGCCCACGCTCATGTTGGGCGCCATGACGATGGGGATCTGCTTCGCGATCTGCGCGATCTCGGCCTTCTGCGCGTCGGTGAATCCGGTGGTGCCGATGACCACGGCCACGCCGAGCTTCGCGCATTCGCGCAAATGCGCCATCGTGCCCTCGGGGCGGGTGAAGTCGATCAGGAACTGGCTGCCCGAGAGGCCGGCGGTCAGGTCGGCGGTGATGGCCACACCACTGGCCTGCCCCGCAAAGCCGGCCGCGTCCTGGCCGATGGCCGGGCTGCCGGCGATGTCGAGCGCGCCGGTCAGGGTGCAGTCGCCGCTGTCGCGCACGGCTTCGACCAGCATCTGACCCATGCGGCCGCTGGCGCCGGCCACACACACGCGCAGGGCGGTGTTCACGGCGGCGCTCAACGTGCCGCTCCCGAGCTCTCCAGCGGCGGGTAGACGGTGTCGGGCGATGGCGCCGGCGGCGTCGGCTCGGGCGCCAGGGGGGTGTTCTTGTCCTGGAAGGCTTTCAGCTGGGCCTCGGTGGCCTGCAGCTGCGGCACCTTGCCGAACTTGCGCCTCGCGTCGAGCGAAGCCACGAATTCCACCTCGCTGGGCAGCTCGTCGCCCTCAAAACGTTCGAGCGTCTCGCCCTTGAAGAACACCGTCAGCTTGCGCTGCTGGGGCTCCTGGCCCTGGCGGCGGAAGGTGAACACGTAGTCCCAGCGGTCGGCATGGAACACGCTGGACAGAAGGGGCGAGCCCAGGATGTCGCGCACCTCGGCCCGCGACAAGCCGGGCTTGAGCGCCTGCGCCTGCTCACGCGTGACCACGTTGCCCTGCACGATGTCGATCTTGTAGGGGGTGATGATGGTCGGGACGTAGCTGCAGGCCGAGAGCGAGGCCACGGCCATCAGCGCGCACAGGGCGTGCGCCAGACGCGGAGACGGCTTCGTGGAACGGGCGCGGCGGGGTGAGAGGAAATGCATGTGGGCTGACCCTGGAGGCGCAACGCCGTGTGCCGCACGGGGAAAAATGCGGCAGCCGGCGGACGCTGGCGATATGATCCGATCATTGTAGCCCCGGGGTCCTGCGCCGGAGGGCACCCACCCCAGGGGTCGGCGATGCCCGGTGGCGCTGATTTGCGCCTGTTTCAACCCCTTGCACCTGCCTGCCATGACCAACATCGAAGAACTCAAGAGCACGGGGCTCAAGGCCACCCTGCCCCGGCTGAAGATTCTGGAGGTGTTCCAGAACGCCAAACAACGGCACATGACGGCCGAAGACGTGTTTCGCGTGCTGCTCGAAGAGCGCTCGGACATCGGCCTGGCCACGGTCTACCGCGTGCTGATGCAGTTCGAGCAGGCGGGCCTGCTCACGCGCAGCAACTTCGAGTCGGGCAAATCGGTGTTCGAACTCAACGAAGGCCAGCACCACGACCACCTGGTGTGCCTGGACTGTGGACGGGTCGAGGAATTCTTCGACGCCGAGATCGAGAAGCGCCAGCAGATGGTGGCCAAGGCCCGTGGCTTCGTGCTGCAGGAGCACGCGCTGTCGCTCTACGCCAATTGCAGCAAGACCGATTGCCCGCACCGGGGCAATGTGCACCGCGTCACCTGACGAACGCGCCCGGGTTTTCTTTTCTAGAAGCGCCGCGGAACTGGCTTTGCCAGGCCGCAGGCGGCGCGGGGGTGTTTCTTCTACTCACTGCGCGACATGGCCGCGCGGTGGCGTGAGACGAATTCCTGGTAGGTGTCGATGCCGCGCAGCTGCAGGATGGTGTTGCGCACGGCCGCTTCCACCAGCACGGCGATGTTGCGGCCGGCCACCACCTGGATCACTGCCTTGCGCACCGGCACGCCCAGCACGTCCTGGTACAGCGGCTCGTGGGGCATGCGCTCGTAGTCCCGCTCCATGGTTTCTCGGCGCACCAGGTGCACGATCAGCGAGAGCCGCATCTTGCGGCGAACGGCGGTCTCGCCAAAGATGGCCTTGATGTCGAGCAGGCCGATGCCGCGCACCTCGAGCAGGTTCTGCAACAGCTCGGGGCAACGGCCCTCGATGCTGGTCTGGTTGATGCGGTAGAGGTCCACCGCGTCATCGGCCACCAGGCCGTGGCCGCGCGAGATCAGTTCCAGGCCCAGTTCGCTCTTGCCCAGCCCGGATTCGCCGGTGATCAGCACGCCCATGCCCAGGATGTCCATGAACACACCGTGCATGGAGGAACGGTCGGCGAAATGGCGCGAGAGATAGGCACGCAGCACGTCGATGACAAAAGCCGCCGACTCCTGCGTGGAGAACATCGGGATCTGGGCCCGCTCGCACATCGCGGTGAGGGCGTCGGGCGCGGTCTGCCCGTCGGCCACCACCAGCACCGGCGGCTCCAGCGTGACGATGCGCGCCACGCGGCGTCGGTTGTCGTCCTCACTGGGGCTGGTGAGGTAGGCGACTTCGCGCTCGCCGAACACCTGCACACGGTAGGGGTGGATGTAGTTGAGGTACCCGACCAGATCGGCGCCGGAACGCGCGGCGCGGATGGCGACTTCGTCGAAACGGCGCTCGGAAGCCCCGAGACCGGCAATCCACTGCCATTTCAGGGCGTCGCGATGGTCCTCGAACAGGACATCGGCGCTGACGACGGTGGGTTTCAAGGCAAGCGGCCAGCCGCAGGGCCGCCCCAAGGCTGGTCAGCCCCCTCGGGGGGCAGCGACCCGTGAAACGGTGAAGCGTGGGGGCTCAAAATTCAGGCGGCGGCGTGGGCCGACTGCCAGGACGTGATCAGCTTGTGCAGCTCGGCAGCGTCGGTGGAGGTCTTCATCTGCTCGCGCAGGGCGCTGTCGCTGAGCATCTCGGCGATCTCGGACAGGATTTCGAGGTGCTTCTGTGTGGCCACTTCGGGCACCAGCAGGAAGATCATGAACTGCACCGGCTGCTCGTCGGGCGCGTCGAAGCCGATCGGGCTGCCGAGCTGGAACACCGCGGCCAGCGGCTGCTTGAGACCCTTGATGCGACCGTGGGGGATGGCCACGCCATGGCCGAGCCCGGTGGAGCCGAGACGCTCGCGCGCGAAGAGGCTGTCGGTGATCAGGGCGCGATTGAGCCCGTGCTCGGTTTCAAACAGCAGGCCTGCCTCTTCGAATGCGCGTTTCTTGCTGGTGGCGTCGACGCCAACAAGCACTTGCACGGCGGGCAATATGGCGGAAAGTCGGTTCATGTGGGCCCTTTCGGACCGCAAATTATGCCGAGTTGGTGTCCCTTGGCTAGACTGCGGGCACAAAAAAGCCGCTTGACATATCAAGCGGCTTGCTGCAATGCAACATTTCTCACGCTCCCTGCGCCGGGAGCCGTGAGCGGGTCACATCAAACGTTTGACCGTACCGTGGTGATGGTCTTGCGTCTTGTCCTTGTAGCGCAGCACCTGGCGGTCCAGTTTGTCGGCCAGTTCGTCCACCGCCGCATAGAGATCGGCATGGACGCTTTCCGCAAACAGGTCGCGCCCTTTGACGTGGACATTGCACTCGGCCTTTTGTCGCAGGTCCTTCTCCTTGAGGTTGTCCACCGTCAACAGCACCTTGATGTCGACCACTTGATCGAAGTGTCGGGAGATGCGCTCCAGTTTGGTGGTGACGTAACCGCGCAAGGCGGGTGTGACCTCGAGGTGGTGACCGCTGATCGTCAGGTTCATAGATGAGCCTCCATTTGCTCCGGGTTGACACAAGCCGCCTGGGGCAAGACCTCCCGACGGCCACGGGGATGTCTTGAGACCACTATGCCCATGAATGCCCGACGGCGCAAGCCGCAGGGGGCAACAAAGCGCGAGAAACCGATGAAAAAAAATGCGCCAACTCGTAAACTTGAGCGCAACGGGAGTTGGCTCGAGACCGGAGGCGAACTCAGGACGCTTTTTTTCATGCCCAACACCGTCGACAAGCTGGACCTGAAACGGCGCCTCCTGCGCGAACAGGTGAGCATTCTGCTGAGTCACCTGCCGACCATGGTGATAGGCACGGTTTTGTTGGCCAGCGGGGGCGCTTGGCTGTTGTATCTTCAGAACCTGCCGACAAACCGGGTGCTGGGCTGGCTCGCGGGCATGACCTTGTACTCGGGTTTGCGACTGGTGCTGTATGCGAAGCGCCACCGCCATCCTGTCACCGATGGCAATGCCCACCGATGGGCGCTCGTTCTGACGATAGCCTCGGGGGGCGCCGGCCTGATGTGGGGATCGATCGCCCTGCTGTTCTTCACGCCAGAGAACCTCTACACACAGGCCGTCATTGCAATCATGCTATGCGGCATTCTCGCCAGCGCCGCCCAGTCGATTGGCGTGTACTGGCCCGCGCACATGGCCTTCGCGATTCCTTGCTCGCTGCCGTTTTCGTTCCGTTGCCTGATCGAAAATGTGCCGGAACTGACCACCTTGGGCGTGCTGTCGCTGCTGTTTCTGGGGTTCACTTCCTCGTTTGCTCGCAGCATCCCCTTGTCGCTTCGCCAGTCGATCCAGTTGCGGATGGAGAACGAGGCGCTGGTGGAACGCCTCACCTGGGCCAAGGAGCAGGCCGAAGCGTCCGAACGCCGAAAGACGCGGTTTCTCGCCGCGGCCAGCCACGATCTGCGGCAACCCATCCACGCCATGGGTCTGTTTGTCCCCGCGCTCCAGCGCCTGGTGCGGCACGCTCGGCCGTCCCCTCAGGCGCTGACCGACATCGCCGATCGCATGCATTCGGTGCTGGAGAGCATGGGCCAGCTGCTGCAGGTGCTGATGGAAATTTCCCGGCTGGACTCTGGCGCCGTCACGGTTCGAAGAGCCCCCTGTGCGATCAACCCCATCCTGCTGCAGGTCGGCGAGGTCTTGCGCGGCCAGGCGAAGGCAAAGGGCCTTCGGCTTCGACTGCGGGAAACTTCTCTCTGGGTGCAGGCCGATCCCGCGGTCCTGCACACGGTTCTCCTCAACCTGGTGGCCAACGCGGTGCGCTACAGCGAGCGCGGCGGGGTGCTGGTGGGCGCCCGATGCCGGGGCGACGAGGTGGAGATTCAGGTCTGGGACAGCGGCATCGGCATTCCGGAAGGCGATATGCCCCGGGTGTTCGACGAGTTCTACCAGGCCAGCAATGCGCACCGGGCATCGGCGCAGTCGCGTGGCTTCGGCCTGGGCCTGTCGATCGTCCATCGCTCGGCGGAGTTGCTGGACGCGCGCCTCAACGTGCGCTCGCGCCTGGGCCGGGGCTCGGTGTTCTCGGTGTTCCTGCCACGCTGCGACCCCGTGATCGAGCCGCCAGCCCCCGCCAGGACATCCGCGTCCGCCGCGCCCACCCAGGTGGTGCTGGTGCTGGACAACGACGAGCAGGTGGTTCGCGCGCTCACGCACTTGCTGAGCGGCCTGGGCCATCGGGTGCTGGGCGCGCAGACGATGCGCGACGCCCTCGTCCTGGCATGGAACAACAGTGCATCGATTTCGCTGATCGTGGTCGACTACCACCTGAGCGAGACCTTCGATGGCCTTCAGGCCATCTCCCGGCTTCGGGGCATTCTCGAGCGCGAGGTGCCAGCCCTGGTGATCACCGGCGACGCGAGCCTGCAGTTGACAGGCGGGGGCATGCGGCAGGACATCACCCTGCTGAACAAACCCGTCGATCCCCGCGCGCTGCAGCGCTGGATGACCCAGGCCGCCCCATCGGCCGCGGCGATTGATTAGGATGTGGCGATTCACACCGTTCGACACCCCTTTGTCTCTCGACACCCTCATCACCCACAACACGCTGCTGCCTGCCGCACCCGAGTACGGTGACGGCACCTGCGCGCTGGTGCTCATGGGGGGTGGCGCGCGCACGGCGTACCAGGTGGGCGTCCTCAAGGCCGTAGGCGCCCTGCTGGCCACGCGAGCGACCGCGGGCCCGGCGGTGCCGGCCTTCCCCTTCCAGTGGCTGTTCGGTACTTCGGCCGGCGCGCTCAACGCGAGTTACCTGGGCAGCATCGCCACCCTGGGCCTGCCTGCGCTGTCGCAACTGGCCACGTTCTGGAGCGGCCTGCGCTCGGAGCGCGTCTACCGGCTCGAAGCGCCCGGCTGGGTGCGGGCGAACCGTGTGGTGGCTGGGCTCACCTTGGCGCGCCAGGTGCGCCGGCACCGCGCTCTGCTCGACACGCTGCCCCTGGTGGACACCCTGCACCGCGCGATCGACCTGCAGGGCCTGGAACGCGCGCTGGAGCAACGGCTGATCCATGTGCTGGGCGTCACGGCATCGAGCTACACGACCGGTGAGCACTGGACCTTCTGCCAGACCCGGCCCGACCACCCGGTGCAGCCCTGGCACCGGCCGGGGCGGCGCTCGGAGTTCCAGCCCATCACCATTGAGCACCTGATGGCCTCGAGCGCCATCCCCTTTCTGTTTCCGGCCGTGCCGCTCTGGGTGGACGGGCACAAGGCGCATTTCGGCGACGGTTCGATGCGGCAGCTCTCACCACTCTCACCGGCGATCCAGTTCGGCGCGCGCCGCATTCTGGTGATCGGCGTCGGCCAACCCCAGCGCGCCGGCCTGGCCGCGCGCAACGGCAGCGAGCCCACGGCAGGCACCATCGCCGGCCACGCCATGGCCAGTGTGTTCCACGACACCCTGCAGGCCGACGTGGAGCAGACCCAGCGCGTGAGCCAGACCCTGGCGCGGCTGCCGCCGAGCCTGGCGGCCGCGTTGCCCTACCGGCCGGTGGAGGTGCTGGCGATCCAGCCCAGCTTCTCGCTGGACGAGCTCGCGAGCAAGCACATCCGCGAATTGCCCGCGCCCACCCGCAACACGCTGGCGGGCCTGGGCGCACTGGATACGCGGCGCGGCGCGGCCGGCAGCGCGGCCGCGCTGGCGAGCTACCTGCTCTTCGAGCCGGGCTTCGTCAACGCCCTGATCGAGTTGGGCGAACACGACACCTGGCGGCGAAAGGACGAACTGATGCGCTTTTTTGGCGCATCCGAAGACCTCGGGGCCGGCACCGCGGTGCCATAATTCGGCCTGTTTCACACATGGAGACCCGCATGGAAAGCACGCCCCCCAGTTGCGTGCTTTCAGCCACCCCCGCGACCGTCTGAGCGCCGCCCCCGAGCGGTTTTGGGTCAGGCGGCCGGACGGCTGAAAGCAGCCCCCGAACCGCCCCGAGGCCCGCGGAGCCGGCCTCGACCCTTAGCCAGACAGCACGAAACCGCCGGGAGCGCCGTCATGCTCAACGTATTCACCTTGGCCAATGGCCGCCTGTTCCAGGAAGAAATCGAGTCGCTCGAAGAGCTGGCCCGCTTCAAACCCATCTGGGTCGACCTGGAAGATCCCACCCTCGAAGAACGCCGCTGGGTCAAGCAGCACTTCGGCCTGTCGATTCCCGAAGACGCGATGGACGAGGACATCGAGGAATCGGCGCGTTTCTTCGAGGAAGACAACGGCGAGCTGCATGTGCGCTCGGACTTCCTGATCGACGACGACGAGGATCCACGCGCAGTGCGCGTGGCCTTCATCCTGAACGAGCACAACGACACGCTCAAAAGCCGGGGCGTGCTGTTCTCCATCCACGACGAGGACGTGCCGGTGTTCCGCCTGCTGCGCATGCGCGCGCGCCGCATGCCGGGCCTGATCGAGGACGCCAAGGACGTGCTGCTGATGCTGTTCGACGCCGACGCCGAGTACTGCGCCGACACGCTCGAGGACATCTACGACGAGATCGAGACCGTGAGCAAGAAAGTGCTCGACAGCAACGCCTCGGACAACCTGCTGAGCGAGGCGCTCTCGGCCATCGCGCGGCACGAGGACATGTCGGGCCGCATCCGACGCAACGTGATGGACACGCGCCGCGCGGTGAGCTTCATGATGCGCAGCCGCATGCTCAGCGTCGAGCAGTTCGAGGACGCGCGGCAGATCCTGCGCGACCTGGACTCGCTCGACAGCCACACGGCCTTCCTGTTCGACAAGATCAACTTCCTGATGGACGCGACGGTCGGCTTCATCAACATCAACCAGAACAAGATCATCAAGATCTTCTCGGTGGCCAGTGTCTCGCTGCTGCCCCCGACGCTGGTGGCCAGCAGCTACGGCATGAACTTCGATTTCATGCCTGAGCTGAAGTGGCACTACGGCTACCCGCTGGCGCTGGCGCTGATGGTGCTGTCGGCGGTCTTGCCGATGCTCTACTTCCGCAAGCGCGGCTGGTTGAGATAAGCCCACCCCTGCGCCGCGCCTTCGGCGCGTCACCCCCTCAAGGGGGCAATGCCTGCGGCCTGGCAGGGCCAGTTCCGCGGCATTCTGGTGAGCGTTACGTCTCTCGCAGCAGGGTTTCGATGACCGCTGCGCTGTAGCGGCTCGCCACCTCGCGCAGGAAGCGCGGAAAGTCCACGTGGGCCGCGTCGTCGGCGCGGTCCGAGATGGTGCGCACCACGGCCAGCGGCACGCCGTAGTCGTGACAGACCTGGGCGAAGGCGGCACCCTCCATCTCCACCGCGAGGGCCTCGGGCAGTGCTTCGCGCAGCGTCAGGCTCTCGGCGGTGGAAGAGACAAAGCGATCCCCACTGATCAGCAGGCCCTGGTGACAACGCGGGGCCTCCAGCTTGAAGGCCTGCATCACCCCGGCACCGAGGCGCGCGGGAAGTTCGCGCAGCACCTGCTCACTCGCCAGCGCCAGCCGTGCGCTCAGGCCGGCATCGGCGTCGAAGCGGGATCGGCCATAACCCGGCACCTCGTGGCGCGGAAAGAGCGGCGAGGCGTCCATGTCGTGCTGCAGGAAGTGCCGGGCCACCACCACATCGCCCACGTTCACGCCCGGCGCCAGCCCGCCGGCCACGCCGGTGAACACGATGCGCTGCACGCCAAAGCGCTCGATGAGCGCGGCGGCGGTGGTGGCGGCGGCGACCTTGCCGATGCCCGAGAGCACCGCCACCACGTCGTGCCCGTGCAGGTGCCCGCGCCAGAAGGCGCGCCCGCCCACGGTCTGCTGCTGTTCGTCGGGCATGAGGTCGAGCACGGCGGCCAGCTCTTCGTGCAGGGCACTCACGATGGCGGTGATGGTCACGGGAAGCTCACTCCTGGGAAGGCAAAAAGAAAAGGCGGCCGAAGCCGCCTTGCATTGTGGCGCAGCGCGCCCGCCTCATTTCTTGTCGCGCAACTCGCGCCGCAGGATCTTGCCCACGGGTGTCTTGGGCAGCTCGGTGCGGAACTCCACTACCTTGGGCTGCTTGTAGCCGGTGAGGTTGGTCTTGCAGTACTCGCGCACCTGCGCCTCGGTGAGGCTCTCGTCCTTCTTGACGATCACGAGCTTGACCGCCTCGCCCGACTTCTCGTCCGGCACGCCGACCACGGCGCACTCCATCACGCCGGGCAACAGGGCCACCACGTCCTCCACCTCGTTGGGGTACACGTTGAAGCCGCTGACCAGCACCATGTCCTTCTTGCGGTCCACGATCTTGAAGTAGCCGCGCGCGTCCATCACGCCCACGTCGCCACTCTTGAAGAAGCCGTCGGCCGTCATGACCTTGGCGGTCTCGTCGGGGCGCTGCCAGTAGCCCGCCATGACCTGCGGGCCCTTGATGGCGATCTCGCCCGGCTGGCCCATCGGCACCTCGTTGCCGTCGTCGTCCAGGCACTTCATGTAGGTGTGGGGCAGGGGCACGCCGATGGTGCCGCTGTACTCGGTGCTGGTGGTCGGGTTGCAGCTGGCCGAGGGGCTGGTCTCGCTCAGGCCATAGCCTTCGCAGATCGGGCAGCCGGTCTTCTCCAGCCAGAGCTTGGCCACCGCGCTTTGCACCGCCATGCCACCACCCACCGAAACCTTGAGGTTGCTCCAGTTGACGGTGTTGAAGTCGGGGTGGTTGGCCAGTCCGTTGAACAGCGTGTTGACCGCCGGAAAGCTGTGGAAGGTGTGCTTGCTCAGCTCCTTGAGCACGGCCGGCAGGTCGCGCGGGTTGGGGATCAGGATGGTCTTGCCGCCCGTGCGCATGGCCAGCATCATGTTCACCGTGAACGCGAAGATGTGGTACAGCGGCAGGGCGCACACGCTGGTGGGCTGCTCGCCGGCCGGCACCTTCTTCATCACCGGGTCGTTCCAGGCCTCCGACTGCAGCACGTTGGCGATCACGTTGCGGTGCTGCAGCACCGCGCCCTTGCTCACGCCGGTGGTGCCGCCGGTGTACTGCAGCACGGCCATGTCGTCGGGCTTGATCTCGGGCCGCTTGAGCGTGCCGCGCGTGCCCTTGGCAATGGCGTCGTTGAAGCGCACCGCCTGCGGCAGGCTGTAGGCCGGCACCATCTTCTTGACGTTGCGCACCACGTAGTTCACCAGCGCGCCTTTGAGCAGCCCCAGCTGGTCGCCCATGGCCGTGAGCACCACGTGCCGGGTCGGCGTGTTGGCGATGCACTGCTGCAGCGTGTGCGCGAAGTTCTCGATGATCACGATCGCCTTGGCGCCCGAGTCCTTCAGCTGGTGCTCCAGTTCACGCGGCGTGTACAGCGGGTTGACGTTGACCACCACGAAGCCCGCGCGCAGGATGCCGGCCACCGCCACCGGGTACTGGGGCACGTTGGGCATCATGATGGCCACGCGGTCGCCCTTGACCAGCCCCAGGCCCTGCAGGTAGGCCGCGAAGGCCTGCGAGAGGCTGTCGGTCTGCGCGAAGCTGACGTCCTTGCCCATGAAGCTGTAGGCGGTGCGACCGGCGTGCTTCTGGAAGCTTTCCTCCATCAGGTGCACCAGCGAGGGATATTGCGCCACGTCGATGTCGGCAGGCACGCCGGCGGGATAAGCCCCCAGCCAGGGACGGTTGGCCGTCGGTTCGCTCATTCGGAATCTCCTCGTTCTTGTGGATACAACAACCGGGCATTGTCAGTGGGAAGCAAGGCACGGGGCCTCGTGTTTTTCCCTTACGCGGTTCTGACAGCCCACTCTAAAACCCGCGACTGGCTGCAAGCATGCTACAAAAACCGAAGGGCCGGTGTCACCACGGGCCCTTCGGGTATCGGTCGAAAATGGACGCTTTCGATTTACTCGACGGCCTTGGTCATGTCCTCGACGACCTTCTTGGCGTCGCCGAAGACCATCATGGTCTTGTCCATGTAGAACAGCTCGTTGTCCAGACCCGCGTAGCCGGCGGCCATGGAGCGCTTGTTCACGATCACCGTCTTGGCCTTGTAGGCCTCCAGGATCGGCATGCCGTAGATCGCACTGCCCTTCTGCAGGGCGGCCGGGTTCACCACGTCGTTGGCACCCAGGATGATGGCCACGTCGGCCTGGCCGAACTCGCCGTTGATGTCCTCCATCTCGAACACCTGGTCGTACGGCACCTCGGCCTCGGCCAGCAGCACGTTCATGTGCCCTGGCATGCGCCCGGCCACCGGGTGGATGGCGTACTTTACGGTGATGCCCTTTTCGGTGAGCTTGTGGGCCAGTTCCTTCACCGCGTGCTGAGCGCGCGCCACGGCCAGACCGTAGCCGGGCACGATGACAACGGTCTCGGCGTTGCCCAGGATGAAGGCCGCGTCGTCGGCGCTGCCGCTCTTGGCCGTGCGCTGCACACCGCCGCCGGCCGCGGCCGCCGTGGCGTCGCCACCGAAGCCGCCCAGGATCACGTTGAAGAACGAGCGGTTCATCGCCTTGCACATGATGTACGAGAGGATGGCACCGGAGGAACCCACCAGCGAGCCGGCGATGATCAGCATGGAGTTGTTCAGGCTGAAGCCGATGCCGGCCGCCGCCCAGCCCGAGTAGCTGTTGAGCATGGACACCACCACCGGCATGTCGGCGCCGCCGATGGGGATGATGATGAGCACGCCCAGGATGAAGCCCAGCGCGATCACCAGCACGATGTCCATCCAGCTCTGCGAGTGCCAGAAGCCGAAGATGAAGAAGGCGGTGGCCAGACCCAGCAGCAGGTTGAGCTTGTGCTGGCCGGCGAAGGTGACCGGTGCGCCCTGGAACAGGCGGAACTTGTACTTGCCCGAGAGCTTGCCGAAGGCGATGACCGAGCCCGAGAAGGTGACGGCCCCGATGAAGGCCCCCAGCGCGAGTTCGATGCGGTTGCCGCCCGGGATCGCCTCGCCCTTGGCGACGATGGCGAAGGCCCAGGGCTCGGCCACCACGGCCACGGCGATGCACACCGCGGCCAGGCCGATCATGCTGTGCATGAAGGCGACCAGCTCGGGCATCTTGGTCATCTCGACCCGGTTGGCCATGAGGGCGCCGATGGCGCCGCCGACCACCAGACCGCCCAGCACCCAGACCATGCCCTGCGCCTTGCCGCCGGAGAGCTCGACGATGAGCGCGGCGGTGGTCAGCACGGCGATGGCCATGCCGGTCATGCCGAAGATGTTGCCCCGGATGGAGGTGGTGGGATGGCTCAGGCCTTTCAGGGCCTGGATGAAGCAGACGCTGGCAACGAGGTACAGCAGCGTGACGAGGTTCATGCTCATTTGTGCGCTCCCTCAGCGGCAGGCGCCTTGCGCTCTTTTTTCTTGAACATCTCCAGCATGCGCCGCGTGACCAGGAAGCCACCGAAGACGTTGACCGCGGCCAGCGCCACGGCCAGCACGCCCATGGTCTTGCCCAGGTTGGTCTCGGTCAGCGCGGCGGCCAGCATGGCGCCCACGATCACGATGGCCGAGATGGCGTTGGTCACGGCCATCAGCGGCGTGTGCAGCGCGGGTGTGACGTTCCACACCACGTGGTAGCCGACATAGATGGCCAGCACGAAGATGATGAGGTTCAGGATGGTGGGGGATACGGCTTCCATGGCTCAGTTTCCTGGGTTGAGATTGAGGGCCAACTTGTGGGGCTTGATGTCCATTGACGGCATTCGAAGCTTGCCGCTGAGGGAGTAGACGCTGCTGCGCACAGCCTCTTTCAGCTGCCTCCCCCAGCGCACATGCTGCGGCATGACACCACTTGGCAACTGCACGTCGGGCGTGTCGTCCTCGGGCGCACCGGTCTGCTGCGTGACGAAAACGCGCACGTCCAGAAATGTTCCCGTGGCCACCGAGTGATTGCTCATGATGGTGGCCATCGATTTGGGCAGCTGGAAGCGCGATGCACGAAGCCAGTCTTGCACCGCAGCAGGAGCCAGCTTGCTCATCACCTCCTCGGAGGCATACTCAGGAAGCACCTTCAGACAATGCGCGGCACGCGACTTGAACCCTTCATTGCCTTCGGCATAGAAGTACTCACTGCTCTGGCAGCTCGTGCTGTAGACCATCGTGCCGCTGGTGCCCATGCCCGAAGCATTGGCCCGGATCAGGACCATGGCGACAGCCTGCTCATCGGAGGAGGGCCGCACGAACAGCTTGGTCTCGCTCTTGATGACACCAGGGTGGTCGCCGCCATAGGTCTTGCCCGCGTCAGGCAAGACCACCTCGCGCCAATCGTCCGTCGGGAAAACCACCTCCACGCGGCCTACGGAAAACTCGACGGCCAAGGCGGGCTGCAGGCTCAACGCCAGCCACGCGGCGGCGGCGATCCCACGCAGTCCACGGCCCAGCCTTGAAGAAAAGCGGCTCATGTCAGGTTTTCTTGATCTCGTTGATGCGGTTGCCCTCGCCGAGCAACACGACACGCGGCTTCCACTGCGGCACGGCCGCGTCGTCCACCGGGGAGTAGGTGCAGATGATCAGCAGGTCGCCCACGTGCGCCTTGCGCGCGGCCGCGCCGTTGAGCGAGATCGCGCCCGACCCGCGCGCGGCCTTGATGATGTAGGTGGAGAAGCGCTCGCCGTTGTTGACGTTGTAGAGCTCGATCTTCTCGTACTCCCGCATGTCGGCGGCATCCATCAGGTCCTCGTCGATCCCGCAGGAGCCTTCGTAGTGCAGATCGGCTTCGGTCACGGTCGCGCGGTGCAGTTTCGCGCGCAGCATCACACGGCTCATTTGCGCTTGACCTCGCCACCTTGCGCCATCAGGCAGGCCGCCACGATGTCGTCTTCCATGTCCACGTGCAGCGCACCGTCCTTGTTGACGATGAGCTTGAGGAAATCGAGCACGTTGCGCGCATAGAGGGCCGAGGCATCGGCACCGACCATGGCCGCCAGGTTGGTCTCGCCGACCAGCGTCACGCCGTGTTTGACGACGGTCTTGTCGGCCTCGGTCAGCGGGCAGTTGCCGCCCACGCCGTCGGCGCCCTTGCCGGCGGCGATGTCCACGATCACGCTGCCGGGCTTCATGGACTTGACCATGTCTTCGGTGATGAGCACGGGCGCGGCGCGGCCGGGGATGAGCGCGGTGGAGATGACCACGTCGGCCTGCGCCACGCGCTTGGCCACCTCGGCCTTCTGGCGCTCCAGCCAGGATGGCGGCATCGGGCGGGCGTAGCCGCCCACGCCTTCGGCCGCTTCCTTCTCTTCGGCGGTCTCATAGGGCACGTCGATGAACTTGCCGCCCAGCGACTCGACCTGTTCCTTCACGCTCGGGCGCACGTCGGAGGCCTCGATCACCGCACCCAGGCGCTTGGCCGTGGCAATGGCCTGCAGGCCGGCCACGCCCACGCCCAGGATCACCACGCGCGCGGCCTTGACCGTGCCCGCCGCCGTCATGAGCATGGGGAAGAAGCGCTGGTAGTGGTGCGCGGCGACCATCACGGCCTTGTAGCCGGCGATGTTGGCCTGCGAGGAGAGCACGTCCATGCTCTGCGCGCGCGTGGTGCGCGGCGCGGCTTCGAGCGCGAAGGCGGTCAGGCCGGCCGTGGCCAGGCGCTGCAGGCCCAGGGGATCGAAGGGGTTGAGCATGCCGACCACGGCGGCGCCGGGTTTCATCAGAGCGAGCTCGTTGTCGAACGGCGGGCGCACCTTGAGCACCAGGTCGGCGCCCAGGGCGCCGGCCGCATCGGTGATCTCCGCGCCCACGGCGGTGTAGGCCGCGTCGGTGACGCTGGCGGCCACGCCCGCGCCCGACTGCACGCGCACGGTGTGGCCTTGCGCCACGTACTTCTTTGCCGTCTCCGGGGTCACGGCCACTCGGGTCTCGCCCACTGTGGTCTCAGCGGGTACGCCTATCAGCATGAATATCTCCTCACCCACAAGTTGAATGTGAAAGTCGCGCGAGCTTACCCGAAAGCGCCCGATTCGGCCCATGCCGGCGCGCCGCAAAGCCCATAATGCGCGCCATGAACACCCGATGGAAACCCAGCGTCACCGTGGCCGCCGTCATCGAACGCGACGGGCGCTTCCTGCTGGTCGAGGAGCACACGGCCGACGGCCTGCGCCTGAACAACCCGGCCGGCCACCTCGATCCGGGCGAAGGCCCGCTCGAAGGCGTGGTGCGCGAAACGCTGGAAGAGACCACCCACGCGTTCACGCCCACGGCCCTGGTGGGCGTGTACCTCTCGCGCTTCCAGCGCCCGGGCCGCGCGGGCCAGCCGGACGAGGACATCACCTACCTGCGCTTCGCCTACAGCGGGGAACTGGGCGAGGCACTTCCCGGCCGCGCGCTGGACGCCGGCATCGTGCGCACCCTGTGGATGACACCCGAGGAAATCCGCGCCAACGCCGCGCGCCTGCGCAGCCCGCTGGTGCTGCGCTGCATGGAAGACCACCTGTCGGGGCAGCGCTATCCCTTGTCGCTGGTGTTCACCGACCCATCGGTCGCCCCCTCGGTTCGCTAGGGCCTGTCACCCCTCAGGGGGCAGCGGCGGCCACGTCGCTTCGCATACAGTGGACGTCCATCGCCGATGCCACGCCCATGAACGACTCCCCCGAAACGTCCGCTCCGACCGCCCTGCCCCAGGGTCTGCTGCCCGCCGACGACGCGTTGCGCGCCGAGTTGCACAACGAAGTGCACGCGCGGCCTTCCGCGCGCATCCGGCTGCCCGCGCTGGTGGTGTTCGTCGCCGTGCTCAACGAGGGCGTGAGCCGCGAGCAGGAACGTGAGCACCTGCGCCGGCTGCCGGGCCAGCAGGGGCTCTCGCCCGAGCAGATGCAAGGCAACTTCCTGCGGCTGCGCTTCGGAGAGCACACGCTGAAGTGGGAGCGCCACACCGAATTCACGCGCTACTCCCTTGTGCAGGCCCTGCCCGCCGAAGCCGGGCTGGGCGCCAGCGACCCCGACCTGCTGGAGGCCCTGGTGACGCCACCGGGCTGGCTGCGCGACATTCCCGGCCGGACCATCGCGGCGATCCAGCTCGTGATGCTGCACGCCGAGCTGCCGGAGCAGACGCCGTCGGCCCAGGCCAGCCTCATGGGGCCGGCCCAGCGCTGGTTCGGCCACCGCACCGTGGTGGCCTCCCAGCTGGGCGGCGGCCATTCGTGGGCGGTGACCGACTTCCACCTGCAGCCCTCGGGCTTCGAACGCGTGCTGGTGATCGCGCCGCCCCACGTCAGCGAAACCCGGGCTGGGCGCATCTCGCAGCGTCTGCTGGAGCTGGAGACCTACCGGCTGATGGCGCTGCGCGGCCTGCCCGTGGCCAAAGCCCTGGGGCCCACGCTGACGCAGGCCGAAGCGCAGCTCGCCAGCATCACCGCGCAGCTGGAAAACAAGTCGGCCTCGGAACAGGACCTGCTGGACCAGCTCGTGTCCCTGGCCGCGCGCGTGGAGCGCGCCACCGCCGAGAACACCTACCGCTTTGCCGCGACGCGCGCCTACGACGCCCTGGTCACGCAGCGCATCGCCGAGCTGCGCGAGCGGCCCATTCCGGGCACGCAGACCATCGGCGAATTCATGCAGCGGCGCCTGTCACCGGCCATGGCCACGGTGGCCGCGAGCGCGCAGCGGCTCACGTCCCTCTCCGAGCGCGTCTCGCGCACCAGCGCCTTGCTGCGCACCCGGGTGGACATCGTGACCGAGGCGCAGAACCAGCAGCTGCTGGAGAAACTCACGCGCGGCCAGGAAATGCAGCTGCACCTGCAGACCACGGTGGAAGGCCTGTCGATCGCGGCGATCTCGTACTACGTGATCAGCCTGCTGCTCTACCTCGCCAAGGGCGCCAAGGCGGCGGGGCTGCCGATCCAGCCGGAAATGGCGGCGGGCGCCCTGATTCCCCTGGTGCTGTGGGCCGTGTGGCGCACCACGCGGCGGATTCACGCCCGGCTCGGGGCGTCGCACAAGGCCTAAGCCGTCACGGGCCGGGCATTCACCGGCGATGCCTGGAAAGACGCGGCGTCGGTGGTGATCACGCCACCACCCAGGCAGACCTCGCCGTCGTACAGCACCGCGCTCTGGCCCGGGGTCACGGCCCATTGCGGGTCGGTGAAGTCCAGCGCAAAGCCCTGATCGCCCTCGGCCTCGAAACGGCAGGGCGCATCGGCCTGGCGGTAGCGCGTCTTGGCGGCCAGGGTGGCGGTCTCGGGCGCATGGCCGGCCACCCAGCTCGCGTCCTGCGCGCGCAGGCGCGGCGTGAGCAGCCAGGGGTGGTCGTGACCCTGCACCACCCACAGCGTGTTCTTCTCGACGTCCTTGCGCGCCACGAACCAGGGCGCGTGGTCGTTGCCGCCCTTCTGCGCACCCTTCTCGCGCACACCACCGATGCCCAGGCCCTGGCGCTGGCCCAGGGTGTAGAAGCTCAGGCCCACGTGCTGGCCAAGCACGCGGCCCTTGGCATCCTTGATCGGGCCGGGTTCCTTGGCGATGTAGCGGTTGAGGAAATCGCGGAACGGCCGTTCGCCGATGAAGCAGATGCCGGTGCTGTCCTTCTTCTTCGCGTTGGGCAGGGCGATCTCGGCGGCGATGCGGCGCACCTCGGTCTTGGGCAGCTCGCCCACGGGGAACAGCGTCCTGGCCAGCTGCGCCTGGTTCAGGCGGTGCAGGAAGTAGCTCTGGTCCTTCAGCGGGTCCTTGCCCTTGAGCAGCTCGAACGCCCCGGCCCGCTCACGCACCCGGGCGTAGTGGCCGGTGGCGATCTTCTCGGCACCCAGGCGCATGGCGTGGTCCAGGAAGGCCTTGAACTTGATCTCGGCGTTGCACAGGATGTCGGGGTTGGGGGTGCGCCCGGCCTGGTACTCGCGCAGGAACTCGGCGAACACGCGGTCCTTGTACTCGGCGGCGAAGTTCACATGTTCGATGTCGATGCCCAGGACGTCGGCCACGCTGGCGGCGTCCAGGAAGTCCTGCCGCGTCGAGCAGTATTCGCTGTCGTCGTCGTCTTCCCAGTTCTTCATGAAGATGCCGATGACCTCGTGCCCCTGCTGTTTGAGCAGGTACGCGCTCACCGCGGAGTCCACGCCCCCGCTCAATCCGACCACCACGCGCTGTTTGCTTGCCATGGGGCGATTATCCCAGCGCGGCCATCCTCCCACAGGTTCCGGGGTGACTGGAGCCGCGCTTGGCCGTACAGTGGGGCGCATGGGTTTTCACCACAGCGTCGGCACACAGAACCACCGGTTCGACGACCTGCGCACGCTGCTGGCGCGCGCCACACCCCTGCGCTCGGGCGACCAGCTGGCCGGCGTGGCCGCCGCCAGCAGCCAGGAGCGCGTGGCCGCGCAGATGGCGCTGGCCGAACTCCCGCTCTCGCACTTCCTGCACGAGGCGGTGGTGCCCTATGAGGACGACGAGGTCACGCGGCTGATCGTGGACACGCACGACGCGGCCGCCTTCGCGCCGGTGGCGCACCTCACGGTGGGCGACTTCCGCAACTGGTTGCTCGGCGATGCGGCCAGCCCCGAGGCGCTCGCCGCGCTGGCCCCCGGCCTCACGCCCGAGATGGTGGCCGCGGTGAGCAAGCTCTGCCGGGTTCAGGACCTGGCCCTGATCGCGCGGAAATGCAGGGTGGTGACGCGCTTTCGCGGCACCATCGGCCTGCCGGGGCGGCTCGCCACGCGCCTGCAACCCAACCACCCGACCGACGACCTCGCCGGCATCGCGGCCAGCCTGCTCGACGGCCTGCTGCACGGCAGCGGCGACGCGGTGATCGGCATCAACCCCGCGAGCGACAACCTGCCCCAGGTGATGCGCCTGTTGTCCATGCTCGACGAGCTCATCACCCGCTACGCCATGCCCACGCAGAGCTGCGTGCTCACCCACGTGACGAACACGCTGCAGGCGATCGAACGCGGCGCGCCGGTGGATCTGGTGTTCCAGTCCATCGCCGGCACCGAGGCTGCCAACCGCGGCTTCGGCATTCACCTCGCGCTGCTGGCCGAAGCGCGCGCCGCGGCGCTCTCGCTGCAACGCGGCGCGCTGTTCGACGACGGCCGGCGCGGTGAACACGTGATGTACTTCGAGACCGGCCAGGGCAGCGCCCTCTCGGCCGGCGCGCACCACGGCTGCGACCAGCAGACCCTGGAGGCACGGGCTTACGCCGTGGCACGGCATTTCCAGCCCTTGCTGGTCAACACCGTGGTCGGCTTCATCGGCCCGGAGTACCTCTACAACGGCAAGCAGATCCTGCGCGCCGGGCTGGAGGACCATTTCTGCGGCAAGCTGCTGGGCCTTCCCATGGGCTGCGACGTGTGCTTCACCAACCACGCCGAGGCCGATGCCGACGACATGGACGCGCTGCTCACCCTGCTCTGCACGGCGGGCGTGCACTTCATCATGGGCGTGCCGGGCGCCGACGACATCATGCTCAACTACCAGAGCACCTCGTTCCACGACGCGCTGGCGATGCGGCAGCTGCTGGGCCTGCGGCCGGCGCCCGAGTTCGAGGCCTGGCTGCAGCGCATGGGCGTCACCGAAGCCGGCGACGTGCTGCGCCTGAGCCCCACCCTGCCGGCCGCGTTCGCGCCGGCCATCGCCCGGCTGGGCAGCAGCGCATGAGCGCGCCGGTGATCCCCGCCACCTGGGCGCGTTTGCAAGGCTTCACCGACGCGCGCATCGCGCTCGGCCGCGCGGGGCACAGCCAGCCCACCGCCGCGCACCTCGCCTTCCAGCTGGCGCATGCCCAGGCGCGCGATGCGGTGCACCTGGCCTTCGACCCCAGCGACCTGGCCGGTGCGCTGCAGGCACTCGGCCTCACCAGCCTGCACCTGCACAGCGCCGCGCCGGACCGCGCCGCCTACCTGCAGCGCCCCGACCTCGGGCGGCGCCTGGACGCCGCCTCGCGCGAGCGCTTGCAAGGCGGGGGCGCCGCCCCCGAAAGGCCCGACCTGGCCTTCGTGATCGCCGACGGCCTCTCGGCGCTGGCCGTGATGCGCCACGCCGCGCCCCTGATGGCCGCGCTCCTGCCCCGGCTGCGCGCCAACCCCGCCCCCCGCTGGACGGTGGCGCCCGTGGCCCTGGTCGAACAGGGCCGCGTGGCCATCGGCGACGAGATCGGCGAAGCGCTGGGGGCGCGCACCGTGGTCGTGCTGATCGGTGAACGACCCGGCCTGAGCTCGCCCGACAGCCTGGGCATCTACTTCACCTGGGCGCCCCGGCCGGGCCGCCGCGACGCCGAGCGCAACTGCATTTCCAACGTGCGCGATGCCGGCCTGCCTCCCGCGCGCGCCGCTGCGAAGCTGCATGCGCTGCTCACACAGGCCCGAGAGCGCCGGCTGACCGGCATCGGGTTGAAGGACGAGACCGACGACGACACAGCGGCCTTGCCTTCCGGCTGAAGGCCGCGTGGCACACTGCGCCGATGCCCATCACCATCGATCCCGCCGAGGTCGAGTTCACCGCCATCCGCGCGCAGGGCGCCGGCGGGCAGAACGTGAACAAGGTCTCCAACGCGGTGCACCTGCGCTTCGCGGTGCACGGGTCCTCGCTGCCCGAGGCCGTGAAGGAGCGCCTGCTCGCGCTGAGCGACCAGCGCATCACCACCGAGGGCGTGGTGGTCATCAAGGCCCAGACCAGCCGCAGCCTGGAACAGAACAAGGCCGAGGCGCTGGAGCGGCTGCAGGCCCTGGTGGACAGCGTGGCCACGGTGCCCAAGGCACGCAAGGCCACGAAACCCAGCTTCGGCTCGAAACAGCGGCGGCTCGAAGGCAAGGCCACGCGCTCGGAAGTCAAACAATTGCGCGGACGCGTGCGTGGTTTCGACTGATTGGCACCCGTTCTGTGCGCTTAAGGTTTTTTTACGATTCCTTTAAGCGCTATTTAGCGGCGCGCATCGGCTCGGATTCCTAGACTGACTCTCCATGATTCGTCGCACATGGGGTGCGGCGGTCATCCCGAGACAAGGCCGGGCCATTCGCCTGCCAAAGGAATCCACACCATGCAATCCCACACCCTCGAAATGGCGCACGTCGCCGCCACCGCCCGCACCGGCCTTGGCCGCTTCAACCTCTATGCCGGCATCCACAAGGCCTTGCGCGCCTTCATGGCCGACACCCTGCTCACGGTCGGCCGCACCGATCCCACCGACGGCGCGGAGTTGGCGCGCACCGTCGCGCAGGTGGTCGAGCTGATGGCGCTGTGCGCCAACCACGTGGCGCACGAGAACGGCTTCGTGCACCCGGCGCTGGAGGCGCGCTGCCCGGGCGTCTGCGATCGCGTGGCGCAGGAACACGATGGGCACCTGCACCACATCCAGCACCTGTGCGACGCCGCCCAGGCCCTGCCAGGCTGCGACGCGGACGAGCGCGAAGCCGGCCTGCACGCGCTGTACCTCGCGCTCGCCCTGTTCGTGGCCGACAACCTGCAGCACATGCACACCGAAGAGACCGCGCACAACGCCGCGCTCTGGGCCGCCTACACCGACGCCGAACTGGTGGACGTGCACAACGCCCTGGTGGCGACCATCCCGCAGGCCGAGATGATGCTCGTGATGCGCTGGATGCTGCCCAACCTGAATGCGCCCGAACGCCTCGGTGTGCTGCAGGAGATGCGGGCGGGCGCACCGGCACCGGTGTTCGAGGGCATGCTCGACGCCACGCGCGGCATGCTCAATGCGCACAATGCAATGAAGCTTGCGCGCGGGCTCGGCCTGCCGCCCGTGCCCGGCCTGGCCACGGTCTAGGCCGCCACCTCTTCCAGCTCGACCGGGCGCAGCGCCTCGAAACGGAAACACCCCCGCCCCGTCTTCTGGATGCGCAACTGCGGGCACTGCTCGGCCAGCCGGCGGTGCAGCAGCAGCAAGCGAGCCTCCAGGTTGTCGGCCACATCGGGCAGGCGCAGCGAGGCATCGAGCCGCAGCTCGCGGTTGGTGAACTCGCTGCGGCCCTGGCGCTGGCCGTCCTGCAGCAGTTTCCACAGGATCGCCCCCGCCACGCCCTTGATCAGGTAGCTGTTGTTGACGAACACGCTGTCGTTGCTGCGGTAGTGCCGCACGCGCAGCGCGGGCCCAGCCGGCACCGGTGCCGCGGTGGCGGCGGCGCTCGGGGTCTCTTCTTCGGTGCAGACCGTTTCAGACGCCTGCATCAGGTCGATCACGGCGCCGAGCTGCCCACCCAGCGCCACCAGCAGGTCCTCGTCTTCGTAGCTGAACCGCAGGTCCAACGGGCTTTCAACAAAGAGCACGCCGGCCACGCGGCCGGCCGACAACAGGGGCACGGCCAGCTGGCTGTGCGGCTCGGACAGGCCGGGGTACGGGATGTCGGTGCCGGCCGGGAAACTGCCGTCGCCACTCACCAGGCTGTCGCGCATGGCCCGGCTGTAGAGGTAGGCGCTGGCCATGTGGCCGATGCGCACCGGCGTGCGCTCGCGCGCGGCCACGCCAATCACACCGTCGCCCAGGGCGATCTCCGAACCCACGCCAGAAGTGGCGTAACCCCGGCTGGCCACGGTGTAGAGGCGCTGCGAGGCCGCATCGAGGATCAGCAGCATCGCGTGCGGCATGGCCAGCTCGTTCTCCAGCACGTCCAGCGTCGCTTCCAGCACCGCGCCCAGGCTGCGGGCGCTCGACAGGCGCGCACTGGCCCGGCGCAGCACCGCGAGCGCCGCCGGCGGGGCAGGCGGCAGCGGCAGCGGTTCGGCCAGCGGCTCCTGCGGCAGACGTTCCACCTCGATCACCTCATGGATGTCCGAGCCGCGCAGGCGGAACACCTCGGCCATGCCGGTGTGGGAAGCGATGCCGGCGAGCTGCGCCTTCATGCTCTCGAACACCGGGCCCTCCTCTTCGGTGCGCAGGTAACGCAGGTGCAGGCGGTAGAACACCGCGTTGAGCGGGTTGAGCACCAGCAGCGTCGAGCGCGGGTGGGCCAGCAGGTTCTGGCGCGTCTTGTTGAAGAACTGGAACGACAGCGCGACGTGGCCTTCGTCCACGTAATAGACCTGCGAGATGTAGGCCACGTTGGGCGTGCCGTCGGCCGCCGTGGTCGCCACCATGGCGGGGATCACCCCTTCCAGACAAGGCCGCACCTCGGCCAGGTCCACCGCCGTCATGCGCGCCCCGCGATGGGCTGGCCGGCCTTGCTGCCCGGCGTCTGGTCGAAGGCTTGTTCGGGCTCGAACTCGATCGCCACCACGTCGTCGAGGCGGTGCGTGAGCATGGCCCTCGCGTAGACACGGCCGAAGCCGAGCAAGGCCAATTCGTGCTCCATGCCGCGCAGGTAACGCTGCAGCACCGCCGCTTCCTCCTCGCGCGCCTCGCGCAGGCGGGCGGTGCGCGTCTTGAGCTGCACGGTCTTGTGGGTGCTGGGCTGGCTGAACACCGCGGCGAGGCGCCCGCTGCGGGCGATGTCGCGCAGCAGCTGCGCGGACTGGCTGCGGCACAGGTACACCGTGATGAGGCGGCCCTGCGGCCCGACCTGGCTGCCCACGGCCCGCATGACGCTGGGCGTGAGGTCCGGTCCGCAGCTGCTGACGATGACGGAAACCCCGGCATCCATCATGGCCAGGTGTTCCAGCGTCAGCAGGGGGGAGTGGGTGGGTTCCAAGGGCGGCCAACCAGGGTGCACAGGACGCCGCGATCATAGCGACGGCGGCGGGCTGCGCCAAGCGGAACGGGGTCTTGTTATTTCGCACGATCGTGCTAAAGTCGCGCCATGGACGCCCGAACCCAGAAAAGCGAAATGACGCGCGCCGCCATCGTGGGCGCGGCGCTCGACCTGGCCGCGTCCGACGGGCTGGAGGCCATCACCCTGCAAGCGGTGGCCGACCGCATCGGCATCTCCAAGAGCGGCGTGTTCTCGCGCGTGGGTTCGCGCGAGGCTTTGCAGAAGGCGGTGATCGAGGAGTTCGGCCGCCGCTTCATCGGCGACGTGTTCGTGCCCGCCATGCAGGCGCCCAAGGGGCTGCCGCGCCTGAGTGAGATCGTGCGGCGCTGGCTCATCCGCCTGCGCGATGTGGAGGCGCACACCGGCTGCCTCTACACCTCCGGCGCCTTTGAACTCGACGACCGCGAAGGCGAGCTGCGCGACCTGCTGCTGGGCGAGGTCACGCGCTGGCGGGCCGCGCTGCGGCGCACCGTGCTGCAGGCGATCGAGCTCGGCCACCTCCAGCCCGACACCGACCCCGAACAACTGGTGGGCGAGATCTGCAGCCTGGCGATCGGGCTGGTTCACGACGTGCGCTTCCTGCGCGATCCCCGCGCCGCCGAGCGCGCCCAGGCGACCTGGGCCCGCCTGGTCAAGACCTACGAACACTGACCGCTTCTCTTTTTTACCTCAATTTCGCACGATTGTGCGATTTAACGGAGAACCGCATGAACACCACCCCCTTGCAAACCGCCTCCACCTACTACCAGGCCAACCCGGGCACGCGCTGGCTGCGCTGGGCGCTGAGCCTGTCCGAAAAGCTCTGGCCGGCGCTGGCGGTGCGCGGCGCCTACCGCGTGTTCGGCACGCCGCTGCCGCCCAAATGGCTGCACCGCCGCCAGCCCGCGCTGGCCGCCTGGCGGGCCACGCCCTGGCCCTTCGAGCAGGCCAGCATCACGCTGTACGAGCCGCCCGGCGCGCCCGGCCCCGTGGTGCTCCTGCTGCATGGCTGGGGCGGCCACGCCGCGCAGATGCTGCCCCTGGCGCAGACCTTGATGAATCAGGGCCTGCGGCCCGTGCTGGTGGACCTGCCCGCGCACGGGCGCAGCCAGGGCCGCACCAGCAACCTGCCTCAGTTCGCGCGCGCCATCGAGTACCTCACCGCGCGCTTGCAGCAGCAGGGTCATGAGGTGCGCGCCGTGGCAGCGCATTCGCTCGCGGCCAACGCCCTGGCCTATGCGGCCGCGCGCGGCCTGCCCGTGGCCCGGCTCGCGCTGCTCGCGCCCCCCGCCTCGCCCCATGCGTACACCCGCCTGTTCGCGAAGGTCTTCGGCCTGAGCGAGGGCACGCGGGAGCGCCTGCAGCAGCGGGTGGAAGCGCGCGAGGGCATTCTGATGCGCCAGTTCGAGCCGGCGGCGGTCGGCCCGCGCGTGGCCGTGCCCACGCTGATCGTGCACGACCGGGAGGACCGCATCAACCGGTTTGCCGACGCCGAGGCCTACCGCGATGCGATCGCCGGCGCGCGCCTGATGGCGACCGAAGGCCTGGGTCACACGCGGCTGTTGCGCGACGATCAGGTGGTGAGCGCCGTGGTGGCGCACCTGCGGGGCTGAGCCGCCCCGCCGCGCGGCTCACTTCATCGCTTCGCTGGGTGCGCGGCTGTGCGCGTTGTTGGTGTCCACCAGCAGGCGCAGCAGCTTCATGAACTCGCCGCGCTGGCGCTCGGACAACGGCGCCAGGATGTGCTCCTGCACCTGCAGCATGGCCGGCACGGCCTCGGCCAGCAGCGCGTTGCCCGCGTCGGTCAACACGAGCTGGCGCGAGCGCCGGTCTTCGGGTGAGGTGCGCCGTTCCAGCCAGCCGCGCGACTCCATGCGGTCGACCACACCACCCGTGGTGGACGCGTCCAGCGCGATGGTGCGCGCCAGCGTGCGCTGGTCGATCCCGGGGTGGTTGGCCACGGTCTGCAGCGCCGCGTACTGCACCGGCGTGAGTTCAAGTTCGCCCAGCTCCCGAAGAAAGATGCCGACCGAAATCTGGTGCAGCCGCCGGATGTTGTGGCCGGGCTGATCGTCGATGTCGATGGCCGGAGGCTGGCAGCGCTTCATGAGAGAGGGGGGAGCGGAAGAGGGTCGGGCAGTCGGAGGACGGGAGGGGCTTGTCGGAATCCTAGCATCGCCCATACAATAAGTACACTTATCGTTAGCATGCCTTGCATGTGAAGGAGACAACCATGACTTCACCCTCCCAGGAACTCCCCGTGCTGGTGGCCGGTGGCGGTATCGGCGGTCTGGCCGCTGCGCTCGCCCTGGTGCGCCAGGGCTTTCGCGTCAAGGTGCTGGAGCAGGCGCCCGAGATCGGCGAGATCGGTGCCGGCATGCAGCTGGGCCCCAACGCCTTCCACGCCTTCGACGCGCTGGGGGTGGGCGAGCAGGCGCGCAGTCGCGCGGTCTACACCGACTTCATGGTGATGCACGACGCGCTCGACGAGTACCAGGTCGGCAAGATCCCCACGGGTGAGGCTTTCCGTCAGCGTTTTGGCAATCCCTATGCGGTGATCCATCGCGCCGACGCCCACGGCTCGCTGCTGGAAGGCGTGCAGGCCAGCGGCCAGATTCAGTTCCTCACCTCCACGCGTGTGGAGCGCATCGAGCAGGATGCCGCTGGCGTGACGGTGCACGACCAGCACGGCACGGCCCACCGCGGCCTGGCGCTGATCGGGGCCGACGGCGTGAAGTCCGTGGTGCGCCAGCAGTTCGTGGGCGACGAGGCCCGCGTGACCGGCCACGTGGTCTACCGCGCGGTGGTGGACAAGGCCGACTTCCCCGAAGACCTGCGCTGGAACGCGGCCAGCATCTGGGTCGGCCCGAACTGCCACCTGGTGCACTACCCGCTGCGCGGCGGCGAGCAGTACAACGTGGTCGTGACCTTCCACAGCCGCGAGGCCGAAGAATGGGGCGTGAAGGAAGGCAGCAAGGAAGAGGTGCAGAGCTACTTCCAGGGCATCTGCCCCAAGGCGCGCCAGTTGATCGACCTGCCCAAGAGCTGGAAGCGCTGGGCCACGGCCGACCGCGAGCCGATCGGCCAATGGAGCTACGGCCGCGTCACGCTGCTGGGCGACGCCGCTCACCCGACCACGCAGTACATGGCGCAGGGCGCCTGCATGGCGATCGAGGACGCGGTGACCCTGGGCGAGGCCCTGCGCGTGAACCACAATGACTTCGAGAAGGCGTTCGACCTGTACCAGCGTTCGCGCGTGGCGCGCACCGCGCGCATCGTGCTGAGTTCGCGCGAGATGGGCCGCATCTACCACGCCAGCGGGGTGGAGCGCCTGGTGCGCAACGACCTCTGGCGCGGCCGCAGCCCCGAGCGCTTCTACGATGCGATGGAATGGCTGTACGGCTGGAACGTCGAGAACTGTCTGGCCCCTCGCTGAACCCAGGAGACCCCATGAACGACCTCGGACGACTCGAAGACCTGCCCGCCGACTACGTGGCCGAGCTGCGCGCGCTCAACCTGGTGCCGCTGTGGCCCAGCCTGCGCGGCGTGCTGCCGCCGAAGATCCCCACCCGCCAGACGCAGGCCACGCACTGGGCCTACCGGTCGATCAAGCCCCTGCTGCTCAAGGCCGGTGAACTCACGCCGATCGAGAAGGCCGAGCGCCGCGTGCTGGTGCTGGCCAACCCGGGCCACACGCTGGAGAAGATGCAGGCCAGCGCGGCCATGTACCTGGGCATGCAGCTGCTGATGCCGGGCGAATGGGCGCCCAGCCACCGCCACACGCCCAACGCGGTGCGCATGGTCGTGGAAGGCGAAGGCGCCTGGACCACGGTGGACGGCGAAAAGTGCCCGATGTCGCGCGGCGACCTGATCCTCACGCCCACGGGCCGATGGCACGAACATGGCCACGACGGCGACCAGCCCGTGATCTGGCTCGACGTGCTCGACCTGCCTCTGATGTACTACCTGGAGGTGAGTTACCACCTCAACGGCGGGCGCCAGGAAACCCTGCCGGGCCGGGGCGACCGCGCCTACGCGCGACCGGGCGTGGTGCCCACGCCGGTGTTCGGCCGCAGCGGCAAGCGCTATCCCATGCTGCGTTATCCGTGGGTCGACGCGAAGGCGGCGCTCGAATCGATCGCCGCCGACCAACCCGAACTCGATGCGGTGCAGGTGACCTACACCAACCCCGAGTCCGGCGAGGACGCCGAAAACGTGCTGGGCTTCCACGCGCTGATGCTGCGCCCGGGCCAGGCGCTCACGCTGCCTGCGCGCTCGCCCGCGGTGATCTACCACGTGATCGAAGGCGCGGCCCGCGTGGCCACCGAGGCACAGGGTTTCGACCTGGTGGTGGCCGACACCTGCTGCATTCCCGGCTACACCGCCACCACGCTCACCAACGCCTCGGCCACGGCCCCGGCTTTCCTGTTCATTGCCGACGAGTCGCCGCTGCACCGCAAGCTCGGCGTCTACGAAGTGCGCCCCGACAACCAACCCAACATGCCGTGAAGCGGCCTGCCCTCCCATGACCACCTACCTCTTCTCCCCTCCCCCTGTCGCGTCCGTTCCCGTGCGCGGCAAGACCGAGCAGTTCCCCGTCAACCGCCTGTTCTTCGTCGGCCGCAACTACCACGCGCACGCGGTGGAGATGGGCAAGCCGGTGGACAAGACCGCCGAGCGCCCGTTCTATTTCACCAAAGCCCCGCAGACGCTCGCGCTCTCGGGCACGACCACGCCGTACCCGAGCGAGACGAACAACTACCACTTCGAGATGGAGCTGGTGCTGGCGGTGGGCAAGGCGGGCTTCCGCGTGAAGGCGGAGGACGCGCAGGACATCATCTACGGCTATGCCTGTGGCCTGGACATGACGCGGCGCGACCTGCAACTGGTGGCGCGCGACAAGGGCCGCCCCTGGGACCTGGGCAAGGACGTGGAGCATTCGTCCGTGTGCAGCGAGATCGTGCCCATGTCGGGCGTGGTGATCGAGCGCGGCGGCATCGAGCTGGCCGTCAACGGCGAGGTCAAGCAGAAGTCCGATGTGGACAAGCTGATCTGGAACATCCGCGAAATCATTGCCGACCTCTCGCTGTTCTACCACCTGCAACCCGGCGACCTGATCTACACCGGCACGCCCGAAGGCGTGGGCGCGGTGCTGCCGGGTGACAAGATCACCGGCAGCGTCGAAGGTGTCGGCACGGTCGAACTGACCGTCGGCCCGAAAACCTGAATCCCCCCCGCGCCGCCTTCGGCGTCACCCCCCTGAGGGGGCGCACCTGGCGGCCCGGCAAAGCCGGTTCCGCGGGTGCTCTGGCTGCCGTCCCTGGCGCTGGCTAAGATGCAGGCGTCATGTCCCCCTCTCCCTCGTCCTCCCGCACCGTGCGCTGGCTGCTCTGGCTGGCCGGCACGGTGTCGCTGGCGCTGGGCCTCATCGGTGTGGTGCTGCCGGGCCTGCCCACCACACCCTTCGTGCTGCTGGCCGCCGCCTGCTATGCCAAGGCCTCGCCCCGCCTGCACGGCTGGCTGCTCAACCACCACTTTCTCGGCCCCATGGTGCGCGACTGGGAGCAGCACCGCAGCCTGACCCGGCGCACCAAGACGGTGGCGATCGGCTCCATGGTGGTGATGGTCGGTCTGTCCGCCTGGGGCTTTCGGCATCAGCCCTGGGTGCTGGCCGCGCTGCTGGCCGCGGCCGCCGTCGGGCTCATCGTGGTGGCGCGCATCCCCACGCGCGAACGCCCCACCTCCTGAGCCGCCTCAGGCCGGCTGTCGCGATGGCAGGCCCCAGACCTGGCGCAGCACCGACAGCGCCGCGACGATGGCCGGGTCGTGCTCGGCGGTCTTGGGGTAGATGAAGCTCAAGAGGGCGGCCACGCGCGTGTGAGGCCAGATCACCAGCTCCTCGCGCTCGGCGGCGGGCACGGCCATGTCCTCGCGCAGCAGCGCCAGCCCCAGGCCCGCGCGCACCAGGCTGTAAGGCGCCGAGGCATCGTCGGACTCCACCACCTGGTTGGGCAGCAGGCCCTGGCGCGAGAACAGGTCGCGCAGCAGCGTCTGCACGTGGCCGGCGTGCGGCGTGCCGATCCAGGGCAGGTCGGCGATCTCGCGCCAGCCTGCGTGCAGCAGCCGGTCGCGGTAGGCCATCGGCGCCACCACCCGGTAGTGCAGCGTCTGCAGGGGCAGCCCGAGCACGTCGCGCGGAATGTGAGGGCCGATGTAGAACGCCGCCTGCAGCGTGGACGTGGCCACGCCCTCGCGCAGCGTCTCGGCGTCGCCCGAGCGGGTCTTGATGTCCAGCAGGGGCAGCGCCGCCACCAGGCCACCGAGCAAGGAGGCCAGCCGCAAGGCATCCGGGTCGCCCAGCGTGCCGATGACCAGCGAGCCGGCCACCTCGCCCTGCAGCTCCTTCGCGCGGCCGATCAGCGAGCCGGCGGCGGCCAGCACCTTCTCGGCCTCGGGCAGCAGGCGCTCACCGGCGCGCGTGAGTGCGATGCGCCCGGGCCGCCGGTCGAACAGCGAGACGCCCAGCTCTTCCTCCAGCGCCTTGATCTGCCCGGTGACGGCGGGCTGCGTGACGTGCAGGGCCTCGGCCGCTCGCGTGAGCTGGCCGATCTTGGCCACCGTGACGAAGGCACGCAGCTGGTAGATCTCCATGCGGGCGGGTACTTAGTGCGTCAGGAAGCGCGCCTGCGACGGCTCGATGCCCAGCCGCACCTCGGCCCCGGGCGGGAACAGCGAGAGGCCCGAGAAGTGCGCCTGGTTGGCGACGATCAGGGTCTCGCCCACGCGCACGCGGTAACGCGAGGTCTCACCCAGGAACTCGGAGCTTTCCACCCGGCCGTCGAGCCAGATGCGCGAGGCGTCGCCGTGCTCGTCGCGCACGCGGATGTGCACGGTGTGCGGCCGGAACGACAGCGACGCCGGCCCGGTGCCCGGGCTCTCCTGGTTGCGCGGCAGCACCATCTCGCCCAGGCCGTCGGCCTGGAAATGCAGGGTCTCGCCGTTGACGTGCGTCACCCGGCCCCGCACGAGGTTGGCCGTGCCCACGAAGCTCGCCACGAAGCGGTTGGCCGGGAAGTCGAACAGCGCCGCGGCCGTGCCCACCTGCTGCAGCACGCCCTTGTCGAGCACGGCCATGCGGTCGGCGGTGGTCATGGCCTCTTCCTGATCGTGCGTCACGAAGATGGTGGTCAGGCCCAGCGTGCGCTGCAGGTTCTTGAGCTCTTCGCGCATCTGCACGCGCAGGTTCTTGTCGAGGTTGGACAACGGTTCGTCGAGCAGCAGCAGCTTGGGCTCGATCACCACCGTTCGCGCCAGCGCCACGCGCTGCTGCTGCCCGCCCGAGAGCTGGCTCGGCCGGCGCTGCGCGTAGTCGTGCAGGCCCACCAGTTCGAGCGCGGCCCCCACCTTGCGGCGCAGCGAGTCCTTGGGTTCCTTGCGCTCCACCAGGCCGAAGGCCACGTTGTCCCACACCGTCATGTGGGGCCACAGCGCGTAGTTCTGGAACACCATGCCGACGTTGCGCAGGTGCGGCGGCGTGCCGGTGATGTCCTTGCCGTCGATCAGCAGCTCGCCGCGCTGGTGCTGGTTGAAGCCGGCGATGAGCCGCAGCAGCGTGGACTTGCCGGAGCCCGAGGGCCCGAGCAGGGCGAAGAACTCGCCCGGCTCGATGCGGATGTTGACGTCCTTGAGCACCTCGGTGCTGCCGTAGCTCAGGCTGATGTGGCGCGCTTCGAGGGAGACCTTGTTCAGATGCATGGCTGTCTTTCGATGTGTCTGTCGTTCAGGGCTGCGCGGCGCGGGTGGGGGCACGCGATTTCTCCACCACGCGGTGCGAGAGGTAGGTGCCGATGGCCACCACCACCACGGCCACCACACCCAGCGCGGCGCCCGGTCCGCGCCCGGCGATGCTCTGCATGTAGAGGTAGATGCCGTAGCTCATGGGCGCCTGGCTCTGCGCCGAGGTGAGCAGGATGGTGGCCGAGAGCTCCACCGCAGCAGTGATGAAGCTGGTGACGAAGCCGGCCAGGATGCCACCCATCATGAGCGGCACCATGATGCGCCGCACCGTGCTGACCTTGCCCGCGCCCAGGCTCTGGCCGGCCTCTTCCAGCGAGATGTGCACCTGCTGCAGCGCGGCCATGCAGGAGCGCAGCGCGTAAGGCAGGCGGCGCACCGCGTAGGCGATCATGATCAGCACCCAGGTGGTGATCACCGGCGTGTCGGTGAACGGAATGTCCACGCCCTTGAACATGCGCAGGTAGCCGATGGCCAGCACCAGGCCGGGAATGGCCAGCGCGATCGAGGCGATGTAGTCGAGCCAGCGGCGCGCGGGCAGCTCGGTGCGGAAGATCAGGTAGGCGATGAGCGTGCCCAGCACCACGTCCAGGCTCGCGGCCATCAGGCAGTACTTGAGGGTGTTGACCACCATCAGCTTGGAGTCGGTGAAGATGGTGGCGTAGTGCTCCAGCGTGTAGCTGTCGGGCAGCACCGAGAAGCTCCAGACCTTGGAGAAGGACATCAGCAGGATGCCGATGTGCGGCGCGAGCGTGACCAGCAGCACGAAGCCCACCCAGGCGTAGGCCAGCACCGAGGCCCAGCCGCGCAGCGGGCGGCGCTGCAGCGAGTTGCCCCCCTTCTGCAGCGTGGAGTAGTCCTTGCCCTTCATGACGCGCGAGGCCATCCACAGCGCCAGGATCGACAGCACGATCATGATCACGCTGATGACGTAGCCCAGCGGGTCCTCGATGCCCACCGAGGTGATGCGCAGATAGGCCTGGGGCGCGAGCATGTTGGTCACGCCCATCACCAGCGGCGTGCCCAGGTCGTCGAACACCTTCACGAACACCAGCGCCGCGCCGGCCAGGTAACCCGGCAGCGAGAGCGGGAAGATGATGCGCCAGAACAGGCGCCAGCCCTTGGCGCCCAGGTTCTGCGCCGACTCTTCCATGGCGCCGTCGATGTTGCGCATCGCGGCCACGAGGTTGAGCAGGATGAAGGGGAAGTAGTGGATGCTTTCGACGAAGGTGACGCCGACCAGCCCGTCCATGATGGGCACGGTGAAGCCGAACGCGTCGTTGAGCAGCAGGTTGACCGAGCCGCTGCGCCCGAAGATGAGCTGCAGCGCGACCGCGCCCACGAAGGGCGGCATGATCAGCGGCAGCACGCCCAGCGTCTGGATCAGCAGCGCGCCGCGGAATTCGAAGCGCACCGTGAGGTAGGCCAGCGGGATCGCGATCACCGAGGCGAAGAACACCGAGGCCAGCGCCACCACCAGGCTGTTGATCAGCGATTCGCGCAGCAGGCTCTGGCCGAAGAAGTTGCTGAAATGCCCCAGCGTGGGCGCGCCGGTTTCCGTCACGAAGGCGGTGTAGATCACCTCCGCGATCGGCAGCAGCAGAAACAGGAACAGGAAGGCCAACACCAGGCCGGCGAGCAGCCAGTGGCCCCACACGATGGGTGGGCGCAGCCGGCGCGGCGCGGGCGCGGCGGAACCTGTCAGGACAGCGGACATGGGCAATCTTTCCGAGAAGGGAGGGACCCGCGCGCGGCAGGCCGGCGCGCGGGCATCACGGGGCGTTCAGGCGCTCACTTGGCCAGCGCGGCGGCCTGGTTGGCCAGGTCGCGCGCGCGCTCGTAGTTGGCCTTGGCCTTCGAGCTCCACAGCTCTTCGAGCCCGGTGAGCTGCTTGGCCACTTCCACGTCGCGCTTGTTCTGGCGGAACAGGTTGAGGAATTTTTCGTCCTTCACCATGCTCTCGGGCACCAGCGACGAATAGGCAAAGCTGCGGGCCTGGCGCAGCAGCTCGCCGCCGTGCGCGTTGGGTTTGGCCTGCAGCTTGCGGTCGGCCTCGTGGATGGCGCGCGTAGCGGCCTGCAACTCCTTGAGGCGGAAGGTCACCATCTGATCGAACAGGCTCACCACCACCTGGTAGCGGTTGCTGGAGAGGTCGGTATTGAACTGCACCTTGGCGCGCTTGGCGATTTCCTGCGCGTCGGGATAACCGGCCGGCGCCTTGTTGCCGAACGAGGCGTTGGGCAGCACCGGCAGGCGACTGATCTTCGGGTCGAACAGCAATTCCTGGCCTTCGCGCGAGAGCGTGTAGGCAATGAACTTCTTGGCCTCGTCGGCGTTCTTGCCGCCGCTGATGAGTGCGATGTTGGCCGGCACCACCGCCGTCACCGAGGGGTAGTGGAACTCCACCGGGTAGCCCGAGTACTTGCCCGCCAGGCCGAAGAAGTCGATCACCATGCCGACGCCGTACTGGCCGTTGTTCACGCCATCGGGCACCGCGAAGCTGCGGTCGGTCACGGCCGCGCAGTTGCCCGCGATCTGCAGCATCTGCGTCCAGCCCTTCTCCCAGCCCTCGCCTTGCAGGATGGTCTCGACCGTGAGGTGGGTGGTGCCCGAGCGCGAGGGCGAGGAGATGGAGACGTGACCGAAGTAGGCGGGCTTGGTCAGGTCGGCCCACTCGCGAGGCGCGGGCACCTTGTTGGCCTGCATGTAGCGCGTGTTCCACATCAGGCCGTAGCCGGCCAGCGCCTGGCCGTAGTACAGGCCGTTCGGGTCGTTGATGGGGTAGTTGCCGACCTTGGCCGGCACCTGGGCGTTCTTGACCTCGGGCGCGGCCTGCAGCAGCTTGTCGCGCGCCAGCACCTCGAAGGCATCGGGTGCCGAGGCCCACATCACGTCGGGCCGCTGGCCCACCGCCAACTCCTTGATGTAGGCGATGCTGGCCGTGGTGTTCTTGTTGAGGATCTCGATCTTGATGCCGGGGTTGGCGGCTTCAAAGGCCTTCTTGTAGGCCTCCGTCAGTTCCTTGGGGAACGAGGTGAGCACGGAGACCGTGCCGGCCTGCGCCGTGGACCATGCCGTCACCAAGGAAAGAACCACCACCTTCAGTGCTGCTGTCTGTCGTGCCATGCCTGTCTCCATCGTTGTGTTTGCGACGGGACCAATTTAGCAACAGAAAGCGCGCGCGACCAATCATGGTTTCTGATAGGCCGCATAAACCGCGGCGTGAGTCGGGTAAACCCCGACGCTTCAGCCCCGAGCGCGGCGTTCGAGGACTTCGAAGGCCGGCAAGGTCTTGCCTTCGAGCACTTCGAGGAAGGCGCCACCGCCGGTGGAGATGTAGCCCACGTCCTTCTCGATGCCGTACTTGGCGATCGCCGCCAGCGTGTCGCCACCACCGGCGATGCTGAACGCGCTGCTCTTCGCAATGGCGTCGGCGATGGCCTTGGTGCCGCCCTCGAAGGCCGCGAACTCGAACACACCCACCGGGCCGTTCCACACGATGGTGCCGGCCTGCATCAGCTGCGCGGCCAGCTTCGCCGCCGTCTCGGGGCCGATGTCCAGGATCAGGTCGTCGTCCGCGACGTCCGTGGCCTTCTTCACCGTGGCCGGCGCATCCGCCGCGAAGGCCTTGGCCGTCACCACGTCGGTGGGGATCGGCACCTCGGCGCCGCGCGCCTTCATGGCCTCGATCACCGCCTTGGCCTCGTTCACCAGGTCGGCCTCGGCCAGGCTCTTGCCGATCTTCAGGCCCGCGGCCAGCATGAAGGTGTTGGCGATGCCACCGCCCACGATCAGGTTGTCCACGTTGTTCGCCAGGCTCTTGAGGATGGTCAGCTTGGTGCTGACCTTGCTGCCGGCGACGATCGCGACCAAGGGCCGTTTCGGGGCGGCCAGGGCCTTGGCAATCGCGTCCATCTCGGCGGCCAGCAGCGGGCCGGCCGAGGCGATGGGCGCGGTCTCGGCGATGCCGTAGGTGGTGCCTTCGGCCCGGTGCGCGGTGCCGAAGGCGTCGTGCACGAAGATGTCGCACAGCGCGCCCAGCTTCTTCGCCAATTCGGGGCTGTTCTTCTTCTCGCCCACGTTGAGGCGGCAGTTCTCCAGCAGCACGACTTCGCCGGGGGCGACGGAGAAGTCGCCGTCGATCCAGTTGGCCACCAGGCGCACCGGGCGGTCCAGCAGCTCGCCCAGGCGCGCGGCCACGGGCGCGAGCGAGTCTTCGGGCTTGAAGGCGCCTTCGGTGGGGCGGCCCAGGTGGCTGGTGACCATCACGGCCGCGCCCGCCTGCAGCGCCATCTGGATGGCCGGCAGGCTGGCCCGGATGCGGGTGTCTTCGGTGATGCGGCCCGCGTCGTCCTGCGGCACGTTGAGGTCGGCGCGAATGAACACGCGCTGGCCCTTGGCTTGGCCGCTGGAGCAGAGGTCGGAGAAACGGATGAAGGACATGGTGGGCGGGGTGGATCGTCAGAAAGAAGCCCGCATTGTAGGAAACGCGGCCCCCCATGCCCGTCGGCCGCTCAACCCGTGTGCAGGAGAGCGGCCGGTGGCTCGCCGGGCGAGCGGGCCTGCGACGCCGCGCTGCAGGGCATCAGCGCGTCCAGCGCGGGCTGGTAGGCGCGCGTCTGCACGTCCATCAACCCCAGCACGGAATGGAAGACATGGTCGTGCGTGATCGGCGCCGCCGCATGCCCGCGCAGGCAGCCCATCGACAGGCCGGTGCGGCGCTGCAGGCCGGGCGAGAACCAGCTCACCATGGGCACCTGGGTCTGCTGCGCCGGCGCCAGGGCGTAGGGCACACCATGCAGGTAGAGCCCGTTCTCGCCCAGCGACTCGCCGTGGTCGGACACGTAGATCAGGCCGGTGTCCTCGCTGCCGCGATCGGCGCGCGCCTTCAGCCATTGCAGGGTCTGGCCCAGGAAATGGTCGGTGTAGGCGATGGAGTTGTCGTAGGCGTTGACCAGCTGTTCGTGCGGGCATTCAGACAGGGTGATGCTGCGGCATTCCGGCTGGAACGGCTTGCGGTCTTCGGGCGCGCGGTGGGCATAGGCCGGCCCGTGGCTGCCCATCTGGTGCATCACCAGCACCACGCCGCGCGCGCGGCGCCGCGGGTCCAACGCGGCGAGGCGCTGATCCAGGCCATCGAGCATGGCCTCGTCGTAGCACTCGCTGCCATTGCAGAGGCCGGGCACGGCGTGGTCGCCTGCGTAGGCGTTCGGCACGCGGTCGCACACGCCCTTGCAGCCGGCCTGGTTGTCGATCCACAGCACGGCCAGGCCGGCGCGCTGCAGCACATCGAGCAGGTTCTCGTGTTCGGGGGTCTTGTCGCCGCCCTGCGCGCGCGTGAGCGGCGAGAAGATGCAGGGCAGGGAGACCTGGGTGTTGGTGCCGCAGGAACCCACCTGGGCGAAGTTCACCAGATCACCCTGCGCCTGCCAGCGCGCGAGCGTGGGCGTGGTGTTGCGCGCGTAGCCGTTGAGCCCGAAGTTCTGCGCGCGCGCGGTCTCGCCGATCACCAGCACCAGCAACGGTGGCCGCGGCTGGTGCGCGTAGCTCGCGCCCAGGGCCGCGTCCTGGCCCACCGGCTGCAGTGGGCGCACCTGGCGCGGCAGCTGGTCCACCACCAGGCGGGCGCCGGCGTACACGGTGTTGAGGGGGTTGGCCATGTAGCGCAGGTCCTTGTGGTTGCGCATGAGCGAGGCCAGGCCCTGGTAGCTCATCAGCGCGGCCGCCACCAGCAAGGCGAGCGCGGCCAGGGCCCCCGTGAGGTTGCGCACGGCTTGCGGCCCCAGGCTGCGCAGGGCCAGCGGCCGGCGCCAGAGCGCCCACAGGGGGAGCCCCGCCACCAGCAGCACCGTGCCCGGCAGGGCCCACGAGAGCAGGTCGCGCACCTCGCGCACGTCGGTGTGCACCACATTGGCGAGCATGGTGGGGTCGATCACCACCCCGTACTGCCACATGAAGTGGGAGTTGAACGCGGCCACCAGCAACAGCGCGCTGGCGGCGGGCCGGAACACGCGCGGCCAGGCCAGCAGCGAGAGCAGCGCCGCCAGGGCCCCCACCAGCAGCAGGCCCAGCCCAACGATCAGCGCCAGGCGCTGGGTGGGTGTGCCGCCCAGCCCATCGATGCGCTGCCACAGCGGCAGGTTGCCCACGCTGGCCAGCCACAGGGCCAGGCCCCACACCGCCACCCTGGGGCGTGTGCGCGCGCCGGGCGGGGAGAGATGGAGGGTCGGGGAAAAGCGGGGAAACGCAAAGGGCAACGAGAGCTGCATGGCCGGCATCCGAATGCCAGCACATGCCGGCCCCGGCACTGTGCGCAGCCGACGTTAAATCAACCTTATGCGCGCGGCCAGCGCAGCGTGAAGCGCGTCGTCATGGGCGCTTCGCCCCGGTCGCGCTCCAGCCGAGCGCCCATCTGCTCGGCGATGCGCTCCACCAGGCGCAGGCCCAGCCCCAGGCCACCGCGCTCGGCGGCCAGGGGGGCCGCGTCGGCGCGCTGGCCGTCGTCGCTCACCGAAACGCCCAGGTCCGCGCCGGTCCGCCACACCGCCACCGCCACCTGCGAGCCGCTGGGCGTGTGGCGCAGCGCGTTCTCGATCAGGTTGCGCAGCGCGAGTTCCAGCAGCATGGGCTGGGCCTGCACCACCACCGGCTCGTCGGGCTGCGACAGGGAAAGCTCGTGGCCGCTCTCGTAGGCCGCGGGCGCATGGGCCGCGATCAGCCGAGCCGCGAGTTCGCCCAGCGCCACCTGCCCCGCGACCAGGGGCCCCGCGCCCGCGATGGCGCTGCGCTGGGCGCGCGCCAGTTCCAGCAGCTGCGAAAGAATGCGGCCCGCGCGCAAGGCCTCCTGCTCCAGCTGCGCCAACCGCTCGGGGGACGGGTCGTGCTGTGCCGCGCCGGCCTGCAAGGCTAGCGCGGCCAGCGGCGTGCGCAGTTCGTGCGCCACGTCGGACGCGAACTCGCGCTCGCGCTGGGCGCGCGTCTGCAAGGTGTCGACCAGCGCATTGATCGCGGCCACCGTGCTCGCGAACTCGCGATGGCGGTGCTGCGTGCCCAGGCGCTGGCCCGCGAAGCCGTCGAGCGCGGCCACCTCGCTCGAGAGCTGGTCGAGCGGGCGCAGGCCGCGGCGGATCGCCCACCACAGCAGCAGGCTCACCAGGGGCAGCACCAGCAAAGCGGGCAGGGCCACGTGCTCCGCGATGTCCTTGCCCAGTTCGTAGCGTTGCTTCAGGTCCATGAGGACGATCACGCGCCGCAGCCGCCCTTCCTGCGTGACCTGGGCCGAGTAGGCGCGCCATTCGGGCACCACACCGGGGACGTTCACCCGCACGGTGGCGAAACCCTGCGCCGGCAATGCCGCCAGCGCCAGGCCACGCACCATGCCATGCGTGTCTGCGACCAGGCGCCCGTCGTCCCAGGCCACCAGCGCCACGTCCTGCAGATATTCGTGCTGCAGGTCCGGCACATCGACCGGTGCATGGGGTTCGAGCCGGTAGGGTGCCGCGCTCAGCCAGAGCTTGGCCACGGCGGTCATCTGCCCGTCGGAAAACTGGCGGGTTTCCCGGAAGGTGGTGGACCAGGCGAAAGCCAGCAGCGCGAGCCACACCACCACCAGCACCCCGAGCGCCCACGCCAGCAGGTAATGGCGCAGGGTCTTCGCACGCGCGGCCACGGCGTTGTTCATCGCCGCGCCGCTTTCGCGGGCGGCCCGGGCGCGTCCAAGGGCACGAAGTAGCCCACGCCGCGCACCGTCTTGATCAGGGACTCGCCGAGCTTGCGGCGCAGGTGGTGGATATGCACCTCGATCGCGTTGCTCTCCAGGCCTTCGTCAAAGCCGTACAGCGCCGATTCCAGCCGCGCCTTGGACAGCACCTGCGGCCGCGCCTGCAGCAGCGTGAGCAGCAGCGCGAACTCCTTGCCGCCCAGCGCCACCGGCTCGCCCGCGCGCCGCACGGTGTGGGCCGCCGGATCGATCACCAGCTCGCCGTGTTCGATCACCGGGTTGCTGCGCCCGCCGGCGCGCCGCAGCATGGCGCGCAGCCGGGCGAGCAGTTCGTTCGCGTCGAAGGGTTTGACGATGTAGTCGTCGGCGCCGCTGTCCAGGCCGCTGATGCGGTCGCTCACGCCGTCGCGCGCGGTCATGATCAGCACCGGCATGTCGTGGCGTGGCAGGTCGTCCCGCCCCGGCGCGGGCGCGGGCCGGCGGCGCAGCCGGGCCAGCAGGTCCAGGCCTTCGCCGTCGGGCAGGCCGAGGTCGAGCAGCATGACGTCGAAGGGCTCCACGGCGAGGGCCAGCCAGGCCGCTTCGAGCGAGGGGCAGGTGTCCACCGCATAGCCCGCCTGGCGCAGCGAAGCCTGCAGGCCGCTGGCAATGCCGGGGTCGTCTTCCACCACGAGAGCGCGCATGTGTTTGAAGGGGACGCGGGGTCCGTTGAGGCTGAACCCACCCATTATGGGTTCGCGCCTTAGCACCGCCTTAAGGCGCATTTAACCTGGGGCTCCCACAGTGCCGCACCATGCACGCACTGTCTCGCCCCCGCTGGGTCACCGGCCCCTTCCGATCGTCTCCCGCCACCTGGCTGCTCGGCCTGTTCACCCTCACCCTGCTCTGGGACCTGGGCGGCCTGGACATGGCGGTGATGCACGCCATCGGCACGCCGCGCGGCTTTGCGCTGCAGGACAGCTGGTGGCTCTCGCGGGTGCTGCACGACGGCCTGCGGCAGGCCATGACGGGTGGCTGGCTGCTGCTCTGCGCCTGGGCCTGCTGGCCCGGGCTGCAGATGCCCCGGCGCGAACGCTGGACCGTGGTGGCGCTGGCCACGCTGTCGCTGCTGGCGGTCAACCTGGTGAAGAACACCAGCCTGACCAGTTGTCCCTGGGACCTGCAGGCTTTCGGCGGACCGGCCCACTGGGTTTCGCACTGGGCCTGGGGCGTGGTCGACGGCGGCCCGGGGCGTTGTTTCCCGGGCGGCCACGCGTCCAGCGGTTTCGCGTTCATCGGCCTGTGCCTGCCCTGGCTGGACGCGCCGCCAGGCACGCCCCATCGCCAACGCGCGACCGGCCTGCGCTGGCTGGCCGCCGTGCTGTTCGTGGGCGGGGTGGCGGGTGCGGTGCAAACCCTGCGCGGTGCGCATTTTCCCAGCCACACGCTGTGGACGCTGCTGATTTCCGCCGCCGTGTCGTGGGCAGGCTGGCGGCTGGCCCAGCCGTGGCTGACCCCGTCGAAGAGCGCACGGCCTGCGCCGGCCGTGGGGGAGGTCGATCATCCGCCTCGCCGGCCCCGCCCGACCCACCTCCTCGCCGTGCTGCGCCCCCTGCTCATGCCCATGGCCTGCATGCTGGCGGTGCTGTGGCTGTCGCGCGCCGGGCTGGCCTGGTGGCAGGCCGACCGCATCGCCCAGGCCCAGGCGGCGCCATTGGTGTGGTGGGAAGGCTTGCGCTTTGACGCGGTGCTGATGGGCCTGGCCTGGGTGTTGCCCGCCACGCTCACGCCCTGGATGGCCACCCACCGGCGCAGCCAGCGCGCGTGGGGTGTCTTCCTGCGCGTGTACGGTGGCATCGCCCTGCTGCTGGTGGTCTTCATGGAGCTGGCCACCCCGGCCTTCGTGCTGCAGTACGACAGCCGGCCCAATTACCTCTTCGTGGAATACCTGGGCTACGCGAAGGAAGTGGGCGGCACGCTGATCAAGGACTATTGGGCGCACCTGCTGACCACGGCGGTGCTGCTGCCCACCATCGGCTGGGCCTATGTCCGGCTGACCCGCCCCGCGCCGCACCCACCCGCAACCTTGCGGGTCTGGCAGGCCGGGCTGCTGTCGGTGCTGCTGTTCGTGGCGCTCGCGCTCTGCGCGCGCGGCGCGCTGGGGCACCGCCCAGCCAACCCCGCCACGGCGGCCGTGACCACCGACCACCTGGTCAACGAGTTGCCCCTGAGTTCGCTCTACACCGTGACGTACGCGATCTACCAGTCGCGCAAGGCCGAAGAAGGCGGTATCACCTACGCCGAGATGCCGCTGGAGCGCGTGATCGACATCGTGCGGCGAGAAACCGGGCTGCCGCCCGGCGCCTTCACCGACCCCGCTTCGCCCCTGCGCCACACGCTGACCAGCCAGCACCCGCGCGCGCGGCCGCTGAACCTGGTGATCGTGCTCGAAGAGAGCCTGGGCGCCGAGTTCGTCGGCCGCCTGGGGGGCTTGCCGCTCACGCCGAACCTGGACCGGCTGGGCGATCAGGGCATCTGGTTCGACCAGCTCTACGCCACCGGCACACGGTCGGTGCGCGGCATCGAGGCGGTGGTGGCGGGCTTTCCGCCGACCTCGGCGGTGAGCACGGTGAAGCTGGCGAAATCGCAGCGCGACTTCTTCACGCTGGCCAGCTTCCTGAAGCCCAGGGGCTACGAGTCCACCTTCTTCTACGGCGGCGAATCGCACTTCGACAACATGCGCAGCTACTTCATGGGCAATGGCTTCGACCACGTGGTGGAGCAGAAGGACATGCCCGCCAGTGCTTTCATCGCCACCTGGGGCGCGTCCGATGGCGACCTGTTCGATGTGGCCCACCAGCGCTTCAGCCAGCAGCCCGCCGACAAACCCTTCTTCGCCCTGGTGTTCAGCTCGTCCAACCACGCGCCCTTCGAATTCCCGGACGGGGGCTTCGAGCTGCACGAGCAGCCGAAGAACACCGTGAACAACGCGGTGAAGTATGCCGACCACGCCCTGGGGCGCTTCTTCGACCAGGCGAAGCACTCCGCCTACTGGGACAACACCCTCTTCCTCGTGGTGGCCGACCACAACTCGCGCGTGTACGGTCCCTCGCTCATCCCGATCGAGCGCTTCCACATCCCGGGCCTGATCCTGGGCGGCGCGGTCCGCTCACCCGAGCGCATCCGCACCGTGGCCAGCCAGATCGACCTGGCTCCCACGCTGATCTCCATGATGGGCCTGAGTGGCGAGGTTCCGCTGACCGGCCGCGACCTGAGCGACCCGGCACAGCGCGCCCGGCCCGGCCGCGCCATCCTGCAGTTCGACAAGATCCAGGCCTACATGGAAGGCTCCAACGTGTCGGTGCTGCAGCCCGACAGCCCACCCCGGCTCATGAGCTACCTGGATGGCCAGCTGAAGGACAGCGACGAGCGCCACCCGGCGCTGGTGGAAAAGGCGCAGGCGCATGCGCGCTACGCGCAGTGGGCCTACCAGAAACAATGGCACCGTTGAACAACGGCGCCAGACCTCACCAGCCCAGGCCCAGGCGCAGCGGCAGGTAGACCGCCATGCCGCAGACGATGGTGCCGAGCACGCCACGCTTCCAGAAGAACCAGGCCATGCCGGCGGCCGCGGCGAACAGGCGCGCGTCCTTCCAGGTGGTGATGAGCGCGCCCTGGTTCATCACGATCTCGGGAACGATCACCGCCGCCAGCGCCGCGATGGGCGCGTACTGCAGGCCGCGCTGGGCCCAGTGCGGCAGGCTCCAGGGCTTGCTGGAGATGAAGAAGAAGCCGCGCGTGATCACGGTGATGCAGCCCAGCGCGACGATGGTGAGCAGGGTCCAGGGGTCGAGGTCAAACATGGTGCGCCCCCGATCCTGGCACCTGCGGCCTGAATTTTTCCAGCACCAGGCAGATCGCCACCGCGCTCGCGATCGCCACCAGGATGTTGAGCTTGAGCGGCAGCGCCCAGGCCGCGACCGCCGCCGCGCCGGCCACGCCAGCCGAGACGAAGCGCAGCTTCGATGACGCCAGCGAGCACAGCACGCCCAACAGCGCAAGGATGCCGGCGAAGCCCAGGCCCCAAGCCACGGGAATCGCGTTGGCCAGGGCGATGCCGGCCAGGCTCGCGCCCATCCAGGCCACGTAGTTCACCGCGCAGTTGCCCATGAGGTAGGCCTGCTGCTGAGCCAGCTCTTCCTCGTTGCTGCCCGGGTGCGGGTAGCGGCGCGCGAAGAACACGTAGCTCAGGTCGCCGGTGATGTAACCCTTGATCAGGCGCTCCCAGCGCGGCAGGTGCATCAGGTAGGGCCGCAGGTGCGCAGAGAACACGACGAAGCGCAGGTTCACGCAGAAAGCCGCCGCCAGGATCACCCACAGCGGCGCGCCCGCGGCGATCATGGGCACGGCGGCGAGTTGTGCGCTGCCGGCGTAGACGATCAGCGTCATGAGCACGGCCTCCAGTGCCGACAGGCCGGACTGCACCATGGCCACACCGGTCATCAGGCCCCAGGCACCGATGCCCATGGCCACCGAGACCTGGTCGCGCACGCCATCCCAGTACTCGGGGCGGTCGCGGTACTCGCGGCGGTGGAACATCAGGGCGCCTCTTTCGGCGAGGGCGCGGCGTCCAGCACCTGACCGGGTGCGAGCGCAAAACCGCGCAGGAATTCCGCCGCCGCGAGGCGCTTGCCGCCCGCGCGTTGCAGCTCGGTGAGCACCAGCACACCGCTGCCGGTGACCACGCGGATGCCACTCCCCTCCGCCGCCAGCACCTGGCCGGGCGTGCCCTGCACCGCTGCGGCCTCGGCGTGCGCGGACCACACCTTGATGGCCTCGCCCGCCAGCGCCGTCGCCGCCCCCGGGAAGGGGTTGAACGCGCGGACCCGGCGCGCCAATGTCTCGGCCGGCGCGGTCCAGTCGATCGCGGCCTCGGCCTTTTCGATCTTGTGCGCATAGGTCACGCCCTCGGCAGGCTGTTTCTCGGCCCTCAGGCCACCGCAGGCGGCGATCTCCAGTGCCTCCACGATCAGGCGCCCGCCCAGCGTGGCCAGCCGGTCGTGCAGGCTGCCGGTGGTGTCGTGGGCCTGGATGGGCAGGCGCTCGATCAACAGCATGTCGCCGGTGTCCAGGCCGGCGTCCATCTGCATGATGGTCACGCCGGTCTGCGCGTCGCCCGCCTCGATGGCGCGGTGGATCGGCGCCGCGCCACGCCAGCGGGGCAGCAGCGAGGCGTGGATGTTCAGGCAGCCCAGGCGCGGCGTGTCCAGCACCCACTGGGGAAGGATGAGCCCGTACGCGGCCACCACCATGGCATCCGCCTGCGCGGCCTCGATGGCGTCACGCGCCGCCCGCGCATCGTCGGGGTACTTGCCGTCCAGCCGCAGGCTGCGCGGCTGCGCCACGATGATCTGTTGTTCCAGCGCGAGTTGCTTGACGGGCGAGGGCTGCAGTTTCATGCCGCGCCCGGCCGGCCGATCGGGCTGGGTCAGCACCAGTGGCACGCGAAAGCCGGCGGCGAGCAAACGCTCGAGCGCCACACGCGCGAATTCCGGCGTGCCGGCAAAAATGAGGTTCATGAAAAAGGAAAGGGACCGATGGCGCGATGCCGCGCGGCCTCAGGGATGGGAGACCGCGTCGACGGGATCGCCGAGCACCTGGTCGTCGGAGAACATCAGCTGCCGCACCACACCCGAGGGATCCAGGTGCACATGCACCAGGCGCGGCCGCGTGGCCTCCAGAAAGCGGTAACTCCAGACCTCGCCATCGAAACGCGCCACGCGCTCCACCATGGCCGGGCGCCCCATGCCGCGCAGCACGTCCTCGCGCGTCCAGCGGCCGATCTCGATGTGCCGCAGCAGCCAGCCCGCGTCCATCACCTGCTCGTACCGCAGCAGGCGGCCATCGGGTCCGAGATCGAGGTTGTGCACCCAGGGGCCCGAGGGCTGCCCCGAGTACTGCAGGCGCGTGCCTGCGGGCAGCGTGTGAACCAGCGTCGGCCGGCCCAGCCGGGTTTCGATCTCGGTGCGCGGCGTGCCCGTCGCCACCTGTTCGGGCATCAGTGAGCAGCCCGCCAGTGCCAGCGCGCTCACCACGACCAGGCCACGCAGCGAAAAAGCCAGAGAGATGTTCATGCGCGCAATGCCTCTCGTTGAGCCTTGACCAGTTTGGATTTGATGCGATCGCGCTTGAGCGGCGAGAGGTATTCCACAAAGACCTTCCCGAGCAAGTGGTCCATCTCGTGCTGGATGCACACCGCCAGCATGCCCTGGGCATCGATCGTGCGCTCCACACCGTTGCCGTCGAGCGCACGCACCCGCACGGCGATCGACCGCTCCACGCCGTCGTAGATGCCGGGCACCGACAGGCAACCCTCTTCGCCCTTGCGCTTCTCCGGGCTGGCCCATTCGATCTCGGGGTTGATCAGCACCAGGCGCTCGTCGCGCGTCTCGCTCACGTCGATCACGATCAGGCGCTCGTGCACATCCACCTGCGTGGCCGCCAGGCCAATGCCATTGGCGTCGTACATGGTCTCGAACATGCGCTCGATCAGCGAGCGGATGCGATCGTCCACCGCCTTGACCGGCTGGGCCACGGTGTGCAGGCGCGGATCGGGGTAACGCAGGATGGGCAGAAGCGACGGCGAATTCATGAAAATCGGGTGGGTTCGGGACAGGTCCAGGCAGGGGCCTCCATTGTCGCGGGGCGACGGCTGGCGGCAAGCCGGTGACAGGCGGAAGACGATGTCGCTATTTTCGCCACTTTTGCGACGGCGCGTGAAATCCCTCCGCCATATACGTTGCCCAATCAATGGCTTGGGCGCAAAATCAAAAGCGACTTGTCAAGACGCGATCGCCGCTCAGGGGCCACTTCATGCCATTGCAAACCCGCCAGTCCGCCGAATTTTTCTTCTTGCACCCGCGACGTTCGCTGGTCTGTGCCGCCGCCGTGCTGGCCACCTCGATCACCGGCAGCGCCTTGGCGCAGAACTTCCCGATCACCCCCGGCCAACGCGCCACCGCCGACCAGGTGGCACAGAACGGCGTGCCGCTGTCCGAACTCGCGCCCAATGCGCCCGACAGCTACACCATCAAGCGCGGCGACACCCTGTGGGCCATCTCCGGCGTGTTCCTCAAGACGCCGTGGCGCTGGCCCGAGCTCTGGGGCATGAACCGCCAGGACATCCAGAACCCGCACCGCATCTACCCCGGCCAGGTGCTGTACCTGATCAAGTCCGGCGACCGCGCCATCCTCAGCACACGCCCCGCGGGCAACGGCGACCCGGCCACCGTTCGCGTGTCGCCCCGCACCCGCTACGAAAGCCTCGGTGACTCGGCAGTACCGCCGGTGTCGCTGCAGGCCATCGAATCGTTCCTGACCGAACCCATGATCGTGGACGAAGCCACCTTCGCGCGCGCACCGCGCATCGTGGCCACGCAGGAAAACCGCGTGCTGCTCACCCGGGGCGACCGCGCCTATGCGCGCGCCCTGTACGGCGACGGCCCGCAGAACGAACCGCTGCGGGTCGTGGACGGCAAGTCGATCGACTACCGCGTGTTCCGCAACGCCACCCCCCTGCGCGATCCCACCACGAGCGAAATCCTGGGCTACGAAGCCCAGTATCTTGGCAAGGCCCAATTGGTGAGCAGCGAGACCCAGCGCCCGACCACCGACGGCAAGGCACCGGCCGAGATCGTGCCGGCCTCCATCGACATCGTCGCGGCCAAGGAAGAGATGCGCATCGGCGACCGGCTGTTGCCCGAACCGGAACGCGAACTCACCCACTTCGTGCCGCGCGCGCCCGACACGCCACAAAGCGGCCAGATCGTCTCGGTGTATGGCAACGCGGTGCGCTATGCGGCCCAGAACCAGGTGGTCACCATCAACCGCGGGCGCGTGCACGGCATCGAGCGCGGCCATGTGCTGGCGCTGCAGCGCGAAAGCAGCCTGATCACCGACACCACCGACCAGACCCGTCCGCAACTGCGCCTGCCCGGTGAGCGCAACGGCCTGATGATGGTCTTCCGCACCTTCGACAGGGTGTCCTACGCGCTGGTGCTGCAGATCACCGACGGCGTGAAGGTCGGCGACCGCTTCGTCAACCCCTGATCGGCGCGATGCCCCGACCCGAGCTGGCCGCCTGGTTGCGGTTGCTGCTCACGCCAGGCGTGGGCCTCGACTCCGCGCGAAAACTGCTCGCGGCCTTTGGCCTGCCCGAAGCGGTCTTCGCCCAACCGGCCTCGGCCTGGCAGGCGGTCGTCGGTGCCCGCGTGGCGAACGCGCTGGAACAAGCCCCCGAAGATCTCGAGGCGCAGGTGGATCGCACGCAGGCGTGGCTGGCCGACGCCGCGGACCGCCACATCCTGACCCTGGGCGATCCGCTCTACCCGTCCGATCTGCTGCAGATGGCCGATCCACCGGTGCTGTTGTACGTGCTGGGCGACGTGCAGGCCCTGCACCATCCCCGGCGGCTGGCCATCGTGGGCAGCCGCAACCCCACGCCTCAAGGCGAAGCCAACGCCCGCCAGTTTGCGCAAGCACTCGGGCAGGCCGGGGTCTGCGTGGTCTCGGGTCTGGCCCTGGGCGTGGATGGCGCCGCGCACGATGGCGCGATGCTGGGTGGCGCGCCCACGGTGGCCGTGGTGGGCACTGGGCTGGACCGCGTCTATCCCAAGCGCCACCTGGCCTTGGCCCACCGCATCGGGGCGCAGGGCGCCATCGTCAGCGAGTACCCGTTGGGCACACCTCCGCTGCCGGCCCATTTCCCGCAACGCAACCGCATCATCGCGGGCCTGTCGCAAGGCACGCTGGTGGTGGAAGCGGCCGTGCAGTCCGGCTCGCTGATCACCGCGCGGCTGGCGGCGGAACAGGGTCGCGAGGTGTTTGCGATCCCGGGCTCGATCCATGCACCGCAATCGCGCGGCTGCCACGCGCTGATCCGCCAGGGCGCCAAGCTGGTCGAGTCGGCGCAGGACATCCTGGAAGACCTGCGCTTCGTCGAACCGGTGCTGCCGGACGACAGCGCCGGGCCGGGCAGCGGCCACGGCGCCAGGGAAGACAGCCTGTTGCGGGCCATGGGCCACGATCCGGTGAGTCTGGACGCCTTGCAGGCCCGCACCGGCCTGGACACGGCCCACCTGCAGGCGCGCCTGCTCGAACTGGAACTTTCAGGAGAGGTGGCCCGCTTGCCGGGCGGGCTGCTGCAACGGCAGGGCCAGGGCTGAGCCCCGGCAGACCCGCTCAGTTGAGCAGGCGCTCGGGGTTGGCTTCGAGCTTGGCCATCGCGTCGCGCGTGGCGCGCACCGTGAGGGCCTCTTCCTCACTGGGCACCAGCAGGCCAGCCTGCAGGTAGGACGCCACACGCATCGCCTGGATCAGGAAACAGCGCCCACCGTTGGTCACGAACAGGTAGAGCTGGCCACGCTCGCTGCGCCAGGCCAGTTGCACGCTGTTGAGCTTGCCGTTGTGGTCCAGGCCGAACCACGAACCGATCTGCAGCTCCACCGCCCAGGAGCGCATCGCCTCGTTGGGCTGGCTGCCGCCCTGGTTGATCACCTCGATGTTGCTGGCGTCCACGCCGGTGATCATCTCGATGCTCTCGGTGTCCAGGTCCAGGTCGCCCACACCGTTGGCCGGCAGGTAATCTTCCAGGTTGGCCAGCCGGTCGGACAGGTTGTCCAGGCTTTCCTGCGAGATGGGTTCGGTGCGCGACATGAAGGCATCGGCCAGCGTGTCGCTCACCGACTTGATGTGCTGGTCCTGCAGCGAGGTCGGGAAACCAAGAAGCCCCATGCCATGGCGCAGGCGCTGCAGCAGGCCGGGCAGTTGCTGGATCACGCGGGCGCGGTCGTTGCGGTTGGGCTTGGCGCTGGCCGCCCACAGCAGGTCGGACGCGACCTGCTTGAGCGAGGTCGTCTCTTCGTGCTTCAGGCCGTACTTCACGCTGGCCACGGCCAGCACATCGACCCACACCTTGAACAGGAAATCGCGCACCTCGTCGCGCACCGGCACGTCGTCCAGCAACTTGCGCAACTCGATCGTGTACTGCACCGACAAGGTTTCCTTCTGCTCCACCTGCTGCGCGACGCTCACGAAGCGGCTGGCGCTGCCTTGCTCGCTGAGGTAGGTGGAGAGGAATTTCTGGAACTCGTCGAACACCAGCTGAAACACGCGCCGCCCGGTTTCGGGATACTGCTCGATCACCTGCACCACGCGCTTGATCTCGGCCTCCAGCGCGGCCGAGCCGACGTTGGACTCGAAGCCCATCACACAGGAGCCCATGCGGTCGATCAGGCGGCGCGCCGGGTGCTGCAGGGCGCTGAAGAACTCGGGTTCGGCCAACGCCACGCGCAGCACCGGGATCTGCAGTCGCGCGAACCAGACCCGTACGCTCGGCGGAATGCGCTCTTCGGCCAGGATGCTCTGGAACATCAGCGCCACGACCTCGATGGTGGCCTTTTCGGTCGGCGTGCTCGCGGCCTGCTTGAGTTCGGCGGTGCGCTGGCGCAAGGAGGTGGCGACGCGCTCCACTTGCGAGGCGTCCACATACACCGCGCCCACGCCCGAGGAGCCGGACACGTAGAGACCCGCGGCCACGCTGGGCGACGCCACCTGATGCTGGATCGCCTGCTGCAGACGGGGCGAGGGCGGCAACAGCTGTGTGGCCTCGAAATCGCCTCCGACGCGGTCGATCAGCATGCGCTTGAGGCGCCCGACCACGCCCTGCGCGCGCATGCGCGCACGGGCCAACGGGGACGTGCCCGTCATGAGCCGGGTTTCATCGTGCACACCCATGCCGGACGATGGCGCGCCCGCACGGCCGGCGCCGAAGTTCGACCCCGGCCCCATGCCGGACACCCCACCAGGTGCGGAGGCGGGCATGGACGCCGGTCCGCCGGCCATCCGCTGTCCCGCCGTCATCGGGCGCGGCGCGGTGGCCGCCGCCGACGCGTCGCGGCGCACCACCGGACCTTCGCTGCGGCTGCCCGGCACCCGCTTGACCAGGGCCTGCAGGTCGATTTCCTTCATCACCCCGCTGGCCACCAGAAACTCGTTCGCGGCCTTGTAGGCCTCATGCAGCTTGGTGGCCATGACCGGCGCCAGCGCGTCCTGCACCAGCACCCAGGCCTCCCGCGTCATGTGAGCGTCCAGCCACTGGTCCACAAGGATGCGCGCGGTGACGTCGGGCAACAGCACGTCGCCCCGAGGCAGCTCCAGCCGGCCTTCCAGGTGCTGGATGCGCAGGCGCAATTCGTTGAGTTCGGTGGACGACTTGTCGAGCACCTGCATGGCCAGGCGCGAGGCCAGGATCTGGTCGTCGATCGCGCCTTCGGCCACCAGCTCCAGCTGGCCCGAGACACTGGTGGGACTGCCGGAGTTGGAGAAGCGCGGCAGCAGCGAACGCTGCAGCGCCTTGCGGCTCTGGTTGAGCCAGGTGGTCTGGTTTTTCTGGAACCCGGTCCATGCGTCGCGACGGGCCTGCATGTCGCGCGCCGAGCCGGCCTGATCGAGGATCGAGGTCAGCCGCGTGTCACAGACCTTGACCCATTCGGGAAGCGCCCGTCCCACATGAACCACGAAGAGTTCACGTGCCTGTTTGGCCAGGGATGAAACGTGCTGATCGGGCGGCGACACAATGTGTGCAGTATGACACGATTGGATTCATCCTCAGGCGTCAGGAGCGCGGGGCGCGCTGTATAAGGCGCGCGCTTTCGCGCTTAAACGACAGCACCGGCGTTCGGGTCGTCCGGATCGCCTTCGGTTTTGCTGCTGGTCTTGACCAGGTCTTCGCGCTTGATGCCCAGCCACATCGCCATGGCAGCTCCCACGAACACCGACGAGTAGATGCCGAAGCAGATGCCGATGGTCAGGGCCAGGGCGAAATAGAACAGCGTGGGGCCGCCGAACACCAGCATGGACAGCACCATGGCCTGCGTGGACCCGTGGGTGATGATGGTGCGGCTGATGGTGGAGGTGATCGCGTGGTCGATCACCTGCTGCGTGTTCATCTTGCGCTGGCGCCGGAATGTCTCGCGGATGCGGTCGAAGATCACCACCGACTCGTTGACCGAATAGCCCAGCACCGCGAGCACCGCCGCCAGCACGGCCAGCGAGAACTCCCACTGGAAGAAGGCGAAGAAGCCCAGGATGATGACCACGTCGTGCAGGTTGGCCACGATGGCCGAGACCGCGTACTTCCATTCGAAACGGAACGCGAGGTAGATCATGATGCCCACGATCACCAACCCCAGCGCCAGCAGGCCGTTGGTCACCAGTTCCTGGCCCACCTGCGGGCCAACGAACTCGGTGCGGCGCAGTTCCACGGCGGGGTTCTGCGCCTTGAGGGCTGCAAGCACGATCTCGCTCTGCTGGCTGGAGGTCTTGCCCGCCTGCACCGGCAGGCGCAGCAGCACGTCGCGCGAGGTGCCGAAGTTCTGCACCGGCACATCGGCGTAACCCAGCGATTCGATGACCTTGCGCACCGAGGTGAGGTCGGCCGGCTGTTCGTAGGCCACCTCCATGACGGTGCCGCCCGTGAACTCGACCGACAGGTGCAGGCCGCGCGTGGTCAGGAAGAAGACGGCGGCGATGAAAGTGAGGAAGGAGATCGCGTTGAGCAACAACGCGTTCTTCATGAACGGGATGTCGCGGCGGATGCGGAAGAATTCCATGGCGTGAGGTCCTGATCAGTCGGCCTTGGCCGTGGCGTTCTGGGCGTCGGGACGCCAGACGGTCCCGATGGAAACGGTCTTGAGCTTCTTCTGACGGCCGTACCAGAGGTTGACCACACCGCGCGAGAAGAACACCGACGAGAACATGCTGGTGAGGATGCCCAGGCAGTGCACGACGGCAAAGCCGCGCACCGGGCCGGAGCCGAAGATCAGCAGCGCAATGCCCGCGATCAGCGAGGTGACGTTGGAGTCCAGGATGGTGGACCACGCGTGGTCGTAGCCCGCGTTGATGGCCATCTGCGGCGACGCACCCCGGCGCAGTTCCTCGCGCACGCGCTCGTTGATCAGCACGTTGGAGTCGATCGCCATGCCCAGGGCCAGTGCCATGGCGGCGATGCCGGGCAAGGTCAGGGTGGCCTGCAGCATGGACAGCAGGGACACCAGCAGCAGCACGTTGAAGCCCAGCGCGATGCTGGAGAACACGCCGAACAGGGCGTAGTAGATGCACATGAACACCACGATCGCGATGAAGCCCCACAGCACGCTGTGGAAACCCTTGGTGATGTTCTCGGCACCGAGGCTCGGGCCGATGGTGCGCTCTTCGATGATTTCCATCGGCGCGGCCAGCGAGCCGGCGCGCAGCAGCAGCGCGGTGTCGTTGGCTTCCACCGTGGTCATGGCGCCCGAGATCTGGACCCGGCCACCGCCGATTTCGCCGCGGATCACGGGCGCGGTGACGACCTCGCCGCGCCCCTTCTCGAACAGGATGATGGCCATGCGCTTGCCGACGTTCTCGCGCGTGACGTCGCGGAACACGCGCGCGCCCTTCGCGTCCAGCGTGAGGTGCACGGCCGCTTCCTGCGTCTGGCTGTCGAAGCCGGCCTGGGCATCGGTGAGGTTCTCGCCAGTCAGCAGCACCTCGCGCTTGACGACCACCGACTGGCCGCCGCGCTCCGGATAGCGCTCGGCACCGAACGGCACCGGCCCGGTGCCGCGCGCGGCCGCCTGGGCTTCCATGCTCTCGTCCACCATGCGCACTTCCAGCGTGGCGGTGCGGCCCAGGATGTCCTTGGCCTTGGCCGTGTCCTGCACACCCGGCAGTTGCACGACGATGCGGTCGGCGCCCTGCTGCTGGATCACCGGTTCGGCCACGCCGAGCTCGTTGATCCGGTTGTGCAGCGTGGTGATGTTCTGCTTGAGCGCCTGCTCCTGCACGCGCCGCGCGGCTTCGGGACTGATGGTGCCCACCAGCCGGAAATCGGCCGTCTCGGTGACCTGCAGGTCGGCGAACTGGGTGCGGATCAGGTCGCGTGCCGCGCCCAGGGTCTGGGCGTCACCGGCGCGCAGCTCGATGGTCTGGCCGCTGCGGTTGATGCCGCCGTGCCGCAGGCCCTTTTCGCGCAGCAGGGTGCGCAGGTCGGTGGCGAGCACGTCGGCGCGCCGCTGCAGGGCGGCCTGCATGTCCACCTGCAGCATGAAGTGCACGCCCCCGCGCAGGTCCAAGCCCAGGTACATGGGCGAGGCGCCCAGGGAAGCGAGCCACGCCGGTGTGCGGGGCAGCAGGTTGAGGGCCACCACATAGCTGGCATCGGCCGGGTCGGGGTTGAGCGCTTTCTCCAGGGCATCGCGCGCCTTGAGCTGGTCGTCGGTGCTGTCGAAGCGGGCCTTGACCGAATTGGCATCGAGCTGGATGCGCGTGCTCTGCACGTTCTGCGCCGCCAGCGCCTGCTCCACCCGAATGACCGTGCTGGGCTCGATGCGCACCGTGGACCGGGCCGCCGAGACCTGCACGGCGGGCGACTCCCCGAACAGGTTGGGCAGCGCATATAGCGCACTGATCAGCAGGGCGACCAGGATGATCGCGTACTTCCACAGCGGGTAACGGTTCATGGTGAAGCCGGGCCTGAGGCCTGGAGTTGTTCAGCGGAAGCGAAAGCGCATTTCAAGGGCCCGGTCCGGCACAGCGGCGCCGGGCCGGCTTGCTCAGACGCTCTTGATCGTGCCCTTGGGCAGCACCTGCACGACGGCGGTGCGTTGCATCTGGACTTCCATGCCGTCGGCAAGTTCCACGCCGACATAAATCTCGCCGATCTTGGACACCTTGCCCAGGAAACCGCCGGCGGTGACGACTTCATCGCCCTTGGCCAGGGCCGAGACCATGGCCTTGTGCTCTTTCTGGCGCTTCATCTGGGGGCGGATCATCACGAAGTACAGCACCACGAACATCAGCACCAGGGGCAGCATGCCCAGCAGGGTGGATTGGGTGTCGCCAGCGGCTGCGGCTTGGGCGTAAGCGGAGGAAATGAACACGGGAGGTCTCCAACAGGTTCGGGGTCAGGACAACGCCAAAGGCCCGGGGCCGCCTGGATGAGGCGACGCCGGGCACTCCGGACTCAACCGGCGATTGTATGCCGGGGTGGTTCCGCGGATCAGGCGGCGCGGGCCAGGTTGGGCGCCGCTTCGGGCTGGCGCCATTGCTGCAGCAGGCCCTCCCGGCGGCTGCGCGCGGCGGCAAGGTGGCGCTCCTTCACATGGCCAAAGCCCTTGATCTGCTCGGGAAGGCGCGCGATCTCCACCGCCAGGGCGTGGTTCGTGCTGGTCAGGCCGCTCAGCAGCGCATCGACATCGGACCGGTACTGCCCGATCAGAGCCCGCTCGGTGCGGCGCTCTTCGGTGCGGCCGAAGACGTCCAGCGAGGTGCCACGCAGGCCCTTGAAACGCGCCAGCAGCTTGAACACCTTGAACATGAAGGGGCCGAACGGCCGCTTGACCAGCTCGCCCCGCTCATTCTTTTTGGCGATCAGCGGTGGGGCCAGGTGCACCTTGAGCTTGTAGTCGCCTTCGAACTGGCTGGCCAGGCGGGCGTGGAAGGCCGGGTCGCTGTGCAGGCGGGCGACCTCGTACTCGTCCTTGTAGGCCATGAGCTTGAACAGGTTGCGCGCCACGGCTTCGGTCAACGTGGTCTTGCCCAGCGAGGCTTCCGACGCGCGAACGCGGTTCACGAAGTGCCGGTACTGGTCGGCGTAGCCGGCGTTCTGGTAGCCGGTGAGGAAGTCGACGCGGCGGGCGATCAGGTCGTCGAGCGAGTCGCGCTTCTTGAACTGGATCACCTGCTCGCCCGCCCCGGCCTTTTGCCAGAGCGCGGCCACGGCCTGCAGGTCGTGCGCGGCGCGGCGGCCCCATTCGAAGGCCGCCTTGTTCTTGTCGATCTGCACCGCGTTGAGTTCGATGGCGCGCATCAGCGAAGCCAGTTCCAGCGGCAGCCAGCCCTTCTGCCAGGCGTAGCCCAGCATCATGGGGTTGGTGTACAGGCTGTCGCCCATCAGGCGCGTGGCCGCCGTCTCGGCGTCGAACGTGCCCACCGCATCGGCCCCCAGGCTGTGCACCAGCGCGTCCACGCAGGCCTGCGCCGGGTTCTGCCAGTCGGGGTTCTTGACGAAGGCCGCGGTGGGCGTGGCGTTCACGTTGAGCGCCACGTGCGTGCGGCCGGCGCGCAGGCGGGCCCAGGTTTCCTTGTTGGCGCTGACGATCGGGTCACAGCCCAGGATCAGGTCGGCCGACGCGGCCGACACGCGGGTGGTGCGGATGTCGTCCTGCCGTGCGCCGATGAGCACATGGCTCCAGGTCGCGCCGCCCTTCTGTGCCAGACCCGCCGCGTCCTGCGTGACGATGCCCTTGCCTTCCAGGTGCGCGGCAACACCCAGCAGTTGGCCGATGGTGATGACACCCGTGCCGCCCACGCCGGCGACGATGATGCCCCAGGCCTCAGCGTCCAGGGTGGGCAGCACGGGCAACGGCAACGCGCCGCCGGTCCATTCGAGCTTGGCCCCGCCCTTTTCCTTCTTGCGCAACTGGCCGCCTTCGACGGTGACGAAGCTCGGGCAGAAGCCCTTCACGCAGGAATAGTCCTTGTTGCAGGTGCTCTGGTTGATGGTGCGCTTGCGGCCGAATTCGGTCTCCAGCGGCTCGACGGACAGGCAGTTGGACTGCACGCCGCAGTCGCCGCAGCCTTCGCACACCAGCTCGTTGATCACCACGCGCTTGTCCGGGTCGACCATGGTGCCGCGCTTGCGGCGGCGGCGCTTCTCGGTGGCGCAGGTCTGGTCGTAGATGATGACCGTGGTTCCCTTGATCTCGCGGAACTCGCGCTGCACGGCATCGAGCGTGTCGCGGTGCTGGATCGCGATGCCCTCCGGCAGGCCCTTCACACTGTCGTACTTCTCGGGTTCGTCGGTGACGATGGTGATCTTCACCGCGCCTTCGGCGCGCATGCTCTGCGCGATCTGGACCACGCTGTGGCCTTCGGGCCGCTCGCCCACCTGCTGGCCGCCGGTCATGGCCACGGCGTCGTTGTAGAGGATCTTGTAGGTGATGTTCACACCGGCCGCGATGCTCTGGCGCACCGCCAGCAGGCCGCTGTGGAAGTAGGTGCCGTCGCCCAGGTTGGCGAACATGTGCTGGTCGTGGCTGAACGGCTGCTGGCCGACCCAGGGCACGCCTTCGCCGCCCATCTGGGTGAAGCCCACGGTGGCACGGTCCATCCAGATCGTCATGAAGTGGCAGCCGATGCCGGCCATGGCGCGCGAGCCTTCGGGCACGCGCGTGCTGGTGTTGTGCGGGCAGCCCGAGCAGAACCAGGGCTGGCGCTCGGCGCCGGCCACGCCCTGCGTGAGCAGGGTCTGCATCGACTGCTCCTGCGCCGTCAGGATGGCGAGCTGGGCATCGATGCGCGCCATCACGTCCTCAGGGACGCCGCCGATCTTCTTGAGGCGCCTGGCCACGGCGCGCGCGATGATGGCCGGCGACAGGTCGGCGTTGGCGCGCAGCAGGGTGCGCGCGCTGGGGTTGGGCATGCTCCATTCGCCGCCGCTGAAATCGCCCTCGACCTCGTCGAACTTGCCCAGCACGTTCGGGCGCACGTCAGGGCGCCAGTTGTAGAGCTCTTCCTTGAGCTGGTACTCGATGACCTGGCGCTTCTCTTCCACCACCAGGATCTCGCGCAGGCCGGTGGCGAACTCGCGCGTGGTCTGCGCCTCCAGCGGCCAGACCACCGACACCTTGTGCAGGCGCAGGCCGATGCGGCGGCAGGTCTCGTCGTCCAGCCCCAGGTCCAGCAGGGCCTGGCGCGTGTCGTTGTAGGCCTTGCCGCTGGCGATCAGGCCGAAACGGTCGTTCGGCCCGGCGATCACGTTGTGGTTGAGCTTGTTGGCGCGCACATAGGCCAGCGCGGCGTACCACTTGTAGTCGAACAGGCGGGCTTCCTGGTCGAGCGCGTGGTCGGGCCAGCGGATGTGCAGGCCGCCGGGGGGCATCTCGAACTCGGGAATCACGATGTTCACGCGCCCGGGATCGATTTCGGCCGTGGCGCTGGATTCGACGATCTCCTGGATCGTCTTCATGCCGGCCCACACGCCGCTGAAGCGGCTCATGGCCAGGGCATGCAGACCCAGGTCCAGGATGTCCTGCACCGAGGTCGGGAAGAACACCGGCAGGCCGCAGGCCTTGAAGATGTGGTCGCTCTGGTGCGCGGCGGTGGAGCTCTTGGCCACGTGGTCGTCGCCGGCCACGGCGATCACGCCGCCCCAGGGCGTGGTACCCGCCATGTTGGCGTGCTTGAAGACGTCGGAGCAGCGATCCACGCCCGGGCCCTTGCCGTACCAGATGCCGAACACGCCGTCGAAGCGGTTGCTGCCCGCTGGCGCGAAGCCCAGCTGCTGGGTGCCCCAGAGCGCGGTGGCCGCCAGCTCCTCGTTCACCCCGGGCTGGAACACGATGTTCTGCGCCTTCAGGTACGGCGCCGCCTTCTGCAGGGCCTGGTCGTAGCCCCCCAGCGGCGAACCCCGGTAGCCGCTGATGAAGCCCGCGGTGTTCTTGCCCAGCAAGGCGTCTCGCTGGCGCTGCAGCATGGGCAGCTTCACCAGCGCCTGCACGCCGCTCATGAAGGCGCGACCGTGATCGAGGGCGTACTTGTCGTCGAGGGTGACCGTCTCGAGCGCACGGCGGATGTGGTCGGGCAGGGGGGCGTTCATCGGCTTGTCTCCGTGGGGGATGTGGGGCCTGCTTCGTGGGCGGGTCGTGAACGGGGCTTGCAACGGGTAGATGCTCGCCTCCAGTGTGGCGCACAGTGTATGCCCCAGCGCGCGATAGGTGTTTGCGTTTCATGCCTGTTTTCACGATGATCTGGAAAGATTCATTCCCAAAACAGGCCATCATGGAAACACTCGACAAGTTTGACCTCGCCATCCTGCAAGAACTGCAAAGCGACGGCCGTCTCACCAACGCCGAGCTGGCGCAACGGGTGGGCCTGTCGGCCGCGCCGTGCTGGCGGCGCGTGCGGGCGCTCGAGGAATCGGGCTTCATCCGCGGCTACCGCGCCGAGATCGACCGTGAAAAGATCGGCCTGGGCGTGCTGGCCTTCGTGCGCCTGGACGCCGACCGCAACAGCGGCGACGTCACGCGCAACCTGGAAAACGCCATCCGCGGCATCCCCGAGGTGGTCTCCTGCCACTACATCAGCGGCTCCGGCACCTTCGAGCTGCAGGTGGTCAGCCGCGACCTGAACCACTTCAGCCAGTTTGCCCGCGAGGTCCTGCTCAACCTGCCCAATGTGAAAGACCTGCACACGAGTTTTTCCCTGGGCGAGGTGAAGTCCGGCAGTGCACTTCCGTTGCAGCACCTGGCAACCAGAAGTACGAACACGGCAAAAGCGGCGTGAACTTGAGCACTTTCTCCACCGCTCGTCTTCGTTTTTTTACCGTTGGTTAACAAATCCGCCGTAAGTGCTTGAAAAGTGTGAAATTTTTCCTCGGCCACATATTGATCCGCGAAGTGACTTTCCGTAACATCCGCCCATCACCCACCCGTGGGCCGCGTACCTAAAAGTGCTCAGACCCCACTTCTGCACCGTCCTGAAGGAAACGTCGTGAAAAAAGCCCTGTTGCTCCAATCTGCCCTGGCGCTGGCCCTGGCCACCCCGCTGATGGCTTCGGCCGAATCCCAGCTCGTCACCGGCGCGGGCAGCGCCGTGGCCCGCCTGGACTTCCGCGTGACGATTCCCCGGGTGCTGTTCCTGGCCGTGGGCACCGGTGCCGGCGCCTTCGCGACCAACACCACGATCGACACCGTGACCTTCGACTACACCAGCAACCCGGCCGCCGTCGGCACGGGTGCGACCGCCGGCGCGGTCACCGGCAACGTGGTGCCGGTCCGCGTGGTGGGCAACAACGGCCAGGTCACCCTGGCCGCGTCCACCACCGGCGCGCTGACCAACGGCACGGCCGACACCATTCCCTGGTCCGAAATCTCGGCCACCAGCAACCTGGCCGCGCTGCCCAGCCCGGCGATTCCGAACACCGGCGCGGGCGCGGCCTCCAACGTCACGCTGTCTTCGGGCACCAAGATCACCGACCGCACGGCCAACTGGACCTTCAGCTACGCCAACTCGGCCGTGGTGGCACCGGGCACCTACGGCACGACCAACGGCCGCGTGACCTACACCGCCTCCATGCCCTGAGTCTGCGCAGCAGACCTTGAGAGGGCGGTCCCACCGCCGCCATCGGCCTCCCGGAGGGTTTGCCCCGTGCAACCCTCCGTCGCCATTTCAGGCGCCAAGCTTTTTCGGACAGCCACGGTCAGCCAGACACCATGAAGCGCACGACAACCCGATCCAGCCAGGCCCGCCTCGCGGCGGCCACCGGCCTGGCTTTGCTGTGTCTGGCGGAAATGGCCGCCGCGCACGCCTGGTCGCTGACGATCACCTCCGGCAGCCGCCGCCTGTTCCTGCACGTGGGCAACGGCGCCATGAGCGGCACCAGCGGCACCTTGAATGGCACGGCCGGCACCAGCGGGCCCGTCAACCTGGTGCAGGTCACGGTGCCGGCGGCGCAGCTGGGCAATGGCACGGACCTGGCCATGACCAGCGACAGCACGCAGTCCACCAGCCTGTACGCCGACGGCTACACCACCTGCCCCACGCCCGCCAGCCAGGTCATGGTGGGCGCCGGCTACCGCCGCAACAGCGGCTCGGCCAACGCCACACTCACCGTCTCCTCGCCCACCAGCCTGACCAACGCGGGCGGCGACACCATTCCCTTCAGCGAGATCAGCTGGACCGTGTCGGCCCCGGGCAGCGGCGCGCCCAACGTGATCCCGGCCGGCACCTTCAACGGCGGCACGCAGACGCTGGCGACGGTCCCGGGCAACACGTATTTCGAGAACTGCCACTCTTACGTCTACGCCAACAACGCGGTGCGGGCAGCCGGCACCTACAACGGCCGGGTGACCTACACCCTGAGCAGCCCATGACGGCTTTCCGTCGCTTTGCCCTGGCGACCCTGTGCGGCCTGCTGGCCACCACCGCCTGGGCCAACCCGCACCGCCTGGACGACTCGCTGAGCCACACGGTGCCACCCAACGTGCAGATGCAATGGCTGCCCCTGAAATCGGGCCAGCCCTTCGCGGGCGGCATGGAAGCCAGGCTGCGCGTCAACATCCGCATCGACACGCGCGACTGGATCGGGCGCAGCGGGCGCATCTACATGGTGCTGCCGCGCGACGAGGCCTCCACCGTGGAAGCGGTGTGGACCACCCAGGGCCGCCTGCAGGCGGGTCGGCTGGTGTCGGGCGAGCGCGCGCTGGTGCATGCCGGCCCGATCACCACCCCCACGCTGGAAGATCAGTTTCAGGTGCGACTGCGCTCGAACGCCGACTGGCAGTCGAACAGCCGCCGACTGAATTTCCATTTTGAACTGGATGCCGACTGAGTCCGCCATGCACCCTGCGTTCCTGAGCCTCTTTCGCCGCCCCGCCCTCGCCCTGGGCGCCCTCGCTCTGGCCAGCGCCTCCCACGGCGCGCTCGCGCAGGGCTTCGCGGCCTACATCACGCCCCCGCGTTTCGAGGTACAGGTCGCGCCCGGCCAGAGCCTGCGCCAGGTGGTGGAGATCCAGCACGTCGGGCAGCAGAAGGGCAACTACCGCATCTACACCAACGACTGGGCCTTCCTGCCCGACAACTCGGTGGCCTTCAGCGACGCGCTCGCCGCCGACAGCTGCCGGCCCTGGGTCGCGGTCGAGCGGCGCGAGCTGACGATCGAGCCCGGCGCGCGCTACCGCTACCGCTTCGAGATCACGCCCCCGCCGGGCACGCCGGCGCGCGAGTGCCGCTTCGCGCTGATGATCGAGGGCCTGGAGCCCGCGCGCGTGCAGGGCGACCTCAATTTCCCCGTGGGCGGCCGCATCGGCGTGATCGTGTACGCCACCATCGGCGACGCTGCCCCGAAGCTGGAGATCACCGGCACCCGCGTGGCCCAGGTGGATGGCCAGCCCAGCGCCGTGGTCGAGGTGCGCAACCTGGGCAACGCCCATGGTCGCCTCGAAGGTTTCGTCAACGGCACCGACGCCAGCGGCGCGCGCTTCGAGATGGCACCGGCCGACCTGCCCATCCTGCCGGGCGAGACGCGGCGCATCGCGATCACGCCGGTTGCCGAGAACGGCAAACCCACGCCCACGGTGCGCTTTCCGCTGGTGGTCAAGGGCAACCTCGAATGGGGCAAGAACCGCCTGCCGCTGGACGCGAGCTTCGCTCCATGAAGGGGCTGGTGCCGCGCCCGTCCCATTGCCTGCTGGCGCTCCTGGGTGCATTCACCCCCTGGCTGGCGGCCTGGGCGCAGAGCGCGGCCTCCACCTACGAAGACCGGGTGATCGAGGGCCTGCCGCCCGAACCGGCGGAGGACGCCGAGGCCTATGCCTACGACCGCCAGGGCTGGCCGCGTTTTCTGCGCCTGGAGACCCGCCTGGGCACGCAACCCTTCGACGCGGCGCGCAAGACCCGCATCGGCTACGGCATCTACGGCCTGCTGGAGACGCCCAACCACGGCTCCCTCTCCATCGACGGCACCTACGCGCCCAGCGACAGCAGCGGCACGCTGACCCTGCGCCAGCGCGCGATGCCGCTCTCCGGCGGCTGGCTGATGAGCAACGAACTGGGCGTGATCAACCCGCCCACGCCCGCCATCCTGCGCCTGCCCGCGCGCATCTACCTGCCCTCGGCCATCGTGCAGGGCATCAGCACCGAGTGGGAGAACCCTGGTGCGGGTCTGCAGCTGCAGGCCAGCACCGGTGAACCCGGCCGGCTGGACTTCCTGCCGGCCAACGGCTTTCGCAAGCTGCCGGGCCAGCGCACCTCGTTCGGCGGCCAGTGGCGCCTCAACGCGGACGGTGCGAACCCCTTGTCCCAGCACGGCTGGACGCTCGCCCTGCAGCACGAGGACGCGCGCAAGGTCTCCAACCTGGACGTGCCGCTGCAGGCCAGCGACATCGTCGATGCCAACTCCACGCTGCTGGCGCTGCGGCACGAAGGCGCCGAGCACCGCATCCAGGGCCAGGTGCTGCGCACCCAGGCCAACAACGTGAACGGCGCGCGCAGCGGCTTCTGGGTCGACGGCGAATGGGACGACGGCCCGCGCCGGCACGGCCTGGGCGCCTACCGGCTCGAGCAGGACCTGAGCTGGGCCAACCTGCCGCTGGCCAACGACCTCGTGGGCGCCTATGCGCGCACCAGCTGGCGCACGCGCCAGTGGTCGGCCGAGGGTTCGGTGGACTGGCTCGACTCCATCAGCGGGCGCAGCGGCAGCGGTTTCTTCGCCACCGGTTCGGCGCGCTGGCGCCTCAACCGCGACCACACCGTGGGCGCCGGCACCACGGTGCGCCGTTTCGATGGCGATGCCTGGAGCAGCTACGGCGACTGGCGCTTCCAGAACGGCTGGGGCAACAGCGGCCTGCGCCTGGAGTTCGTGCACAGCGACAACGAAGCCCACTCGCGCTGGCTGACCTGGGACCAGGAATGGCTGGCGCCGCAGAGCTGGGCCGTCTCCACCAGCCTGGGCACCGGTGCCTACGACGCCTACCAGGGCCGCCCCCGGGAGTCGCTCTGGAGCGCCGCGCTCAGCGTGTCCGCGCCGATCACGAACAAGGCCAGCCTGCGCGGCAACCTCAACACCGAACACAGCGACACCGGGCAGTCGCGCCACAGCCTCAACCTGGGCGGCCACTGGCGCATCGACCCGCGCTGGAGCGTGGAGGCCAACTACAACCGCTCCACCGGCCGCAGCCGCTTCAACCCCTCGCTGGACCCCCTGGCGCCGCCGCTGGCCATCGTGATCCCCGAGTCGGACCGCTCCTTCTACGCCGTGCTGCGCTACGAGCTCGAAGCCGGCAGCCGCAACGTGCCGCTGGGCGGCCGGGCCAGCGACGGCGGAGGCCGCATCGTCGGCACCGTGTACTTCGACGCCAACCGCAGTGGGACCCAGGAAGCCAGCGAACAGGGCGTGCCCAACGTCACCGTCTACCTGGACAACCGCTACGCCGTGCGCACCGACAGCCAGGGCCGTTTCGAATTCCCCTTCGTGGCCGGCGGCCCGCGCACCGTGAGCGTGCGCGGCGAGACGCTGCCACTGCCCTGGAACGTGGTGGACCAGGGCCAGGCCAAGGTGGACGTGCGCCTGCGGGAAAGCGCCTCCATCAGCATTCCGGTGCAGCGCAGCGAATAAGCGGGGGATCTCCCCTTCTTATCTTGGGATTCAAGTTCCCGGAATGGGGGCCGATAGTGGGACATGCCCTCCCACCGCCTCCTCTCCGCACTGGCCGCCAGTGCCCTGATGCTGGTCCCCGCGACCAGCATCGGCGAGAGCGTGCTGGCGCACCAGGGCCAGGCCGGCGCCTCGCTGGACTTCCGCATCGTCATCCCGCCCATCATGCGGGTGCTGGAAAACAGCCACCCCCAGCTGCTCGACACCACCGACGGCGAGGCCAGCGCCGAACAACGCCTGGTGGTGATGTCCAACATGAAGCGGGGCTTCTGCGTCTCGCTGCGCCGCGCCGCGCCCCAACTCGGCACCTGGGAGCTGCAGACCGCCCCACAAAGCGGCGTCCAGCTCAGCCCGGTGGCCGACGGCTACCGGCTCTGTGGCACCCGCCCGGGGCAATACACCGTGCTGCTGCAGCACCGCTTCGGCACCACCGACAGCCGCGCCAGCGCGCTTCACTGGCCGGTGCAGACCGACATCTCGGCCATTTAACCGTTCGTCGTGGCCGCTGGTCCACGAAAACGGGTTTCGGGATGTAAACCCCTCATCCGCGCGCAAACGGCCATTCAGCAGGTCAATTGCTGCACTGCGCCATTTTGATCTGCACTTATGACTTGATCACTCCGCCGCGTAGGGTTTGATGCCGTTGCGCCGCCACACCCGGCGGATGGTGGTGGCGCCCAGGCCCAGGTACGAGGCCAGCGTGCGCGTGCTCCACTGCGCGGCTTCGGCCGGTTGTTCGTGCAGCGTCGTGCTCACGATATGCGACTCGAGCGCCGACGTCACGCTCGGTGTGCGCCCCGAACGTGGCGCGTCCTGCAACAGGACCTCGAGACCGCCTTCGATGAAGCGCCGCCGCCACAAGGCCACCTGCCGCCGGTCGAGCTTGACCTCGTCCGCAATGTCCTTGTTCTGCCAGCCCTGCGCCGCCAGCAGGATGACGCTGGCGCGCTGCTTCACGCGGGCCTCGACCCGCCGTCCCTGGGCCAGCGTGCGCAAGGCACGCTCGGTTTTCGCATCCAGCTCGATCGCTTCGGCCACTCGCATCGCTTCACCTCCAGGCGCTGTCGGAGTCGGTTCAAAAACATAAGTTCCATCAATTAAGGCGCACACCCCCCGTGCGGGACTTGGCCTTGTATCGAAGCAAGGTTCAGTCCTACACAAGCCCCGTGTCTTAACTCAAAGCTCGTTACATCTCGCGCATTCTCGTGGCCTAAAAAGAAAAGGCGAACGCAGCGCTGCATGCCTGCGAACCGTCAACGAACCCAGGGAGTGCACCTATGCCGTGCTTCAGCCACCCGTTATTCCTTTGCGCCGCGCGCGCTTTCCGAGTGCATGCCATGCACCGGCATGGGGCCCCGCCATCGGCCCATTCCATCTTCAGCGGGCGCTGACATGGCCCGCGCGCGCACCCATCCCCGGGAGAGGCCGTCACCCTCGCCCGCGCCCACCGAAGCCGGCCCAGGCGTCGTCGTCCCGCTCTACAACGAACACGACCTCGCTCGCAGCCTGCTCCCCTGGGCCGATCTCGCGCGGCGCCAGCAGAAGGTCAAGGCCTGGCTGGTGCTCACCGATCTGTGCGTGCTCGCGCTGTGTTTCGTGGCGGGCCGCCTGCCCGCGTGGCTGCGCGACGAGATCAGCCTCTCGCAAGCCATGAACGTGTGGTGGGCCGCCAATGGCCACCTGCGCCTCACGCTGTTCGCCGCCGTCGCGCTGACCATGGTGAGCTGGATGTGGACCGTGCAGGGCCACTACTCGGCGCACCGCCGCAAGCCCTGGTGGGACGAGACCCGCCAGCTGATCCAGGTGATCGTGCTCGCGGCCTTGCTCGATGCCATGGTCATCTACCTCGCCAAGTGGCCGCTCTCGCGCCTGTGGACCGGCGCCACCTGGGGCCTGGTGCTCGTCCTCCTGCCGCTGTCGCGCCTGGCCGTGCGCCACTGGTTGCTGCGCGCGGGTCTGCTCACGCAGCCCTATGTGCTCATCGGCCACCCCGACGATGTGGAAAAAGCCGCCGCCGCCCTGGCCAGCGAGCCGCTGCTGGGCTACAAGCCGGTGGCCGTGGTGTGTCCCGCCCCCGGCGCGCGGCTGGTCCAGCTCGGCGGTGGGCAGGTGGCCGCGCCCACCGCGCTGACGCCGGGCGTTCGCCAGTACCTCGCCCAACCCAGCCCCTACCAGCTCGTGGGCGTGCTCGGCATCCGGGACAACGGCTGGCTGCGCGAACTCGCACAGGAACTCATGCTCACGCGCGACGACCTCGTCATGGTGCCCGCGCTCGGCGGCCTGCCCATCTACGGCATGGAGGTCTCGCATTTCTTCAGCCACGACGTGCTGCTGCTGCGCGCGCGCAACAACCTCAACCGGCGCGGTCCGCAGGTGCTCAAGCGCGCGCTCGACATCGTGGGCGCCACTACCCTGCTGGTGCTGCTCGCGCCGCTGTTCGCCTGGGTCGCCTGGCGCATCAAGCGCGACGACGCGGGCCCCGCCTTCTTCGTGCAGAAGCGCGTGGGCGTGGACGGCCAGCTGTTCGACTTCATCAAGTTCCGCAGCATGGTGATGGACGCCGACGGCGCCCTGGAGCGCTGGAAGACCGAGAATCAAAAACTCTACGTGCAGTACCTGGCCAGCAACTTCAAGCTCGCCAACGACCCGCGCATCACCAAGATCGGCCGCCTGATCCGCCGCACCAGCATCGACGAGCTGCCCCAGCTCATCAACGTGCTGCGCGGCGACATGAGCCTGGTCGGCCCGCGCCCGCTGCTGGCGCGCGAGCTGGGCGAGTACGGCAAGAGCATTGCCGCCTACGGCAAGGCCCGCCCCGGCATCACCGGCCTCTGGCAGATCAGCGGCCGCAGCACCAGCACGTTCCAGCACCGCATCAACATGGACCTCTGGTACGTGCGCAACTGGTCGCTCTGGTACGACCTCGTGATCATGCTGCGCACCGTGCGCGTGGTCCTCAGACAAGAAGGAGCCTGCTGATGAACACCCCTGACACCATTTACGTCGCCGGTCACCGCGGCATGGTCGGCTCGGCCATCGTGCGGCAGCTGCGCGCGGCCGGCCATCCCGCCAGCCACATTGTCACGCGCACGCACGCCGAACTCAACCTGACCGACCAGGCCGCCGTGCGCGCCTTCTTCGCGCGCACCAAGCCGCAACAGGTCTACCTCGCCGCGGCCAAGGTGGGTGGCATCCACGCCAACAGCGTGTTCCCCGCCGACTTCATCTACCAGAACCTCATGATCGCGGCCAACGTGATCGAGGCCGCCTTCTGCAACGGCGTGCGCAAGCTGCTGTTCCTCGGCTCGAGCTGCATCTACCCCAGGCTCGCGCCGCAGCCCATGAGCGAGCACGCCCTGCTCACCGCGCCGCTGGAAGCCACCAACGAGCCCTACGCCGTGGCCAAGATCGCCGGCATCAAGCTCTGCGAAAGCTACAACCGCCAGTTCGGCGCCAGCCACGGCGTGGACTACCGCAGCGTCATGCCCACCAACCTCTATGGCCCGGGCGACAACTACCACCCCGAGAACAGCCACGTCATCCCCGCGCTGATCCGCCGCTTCCACCAGGCCCGGATGGCGGGCACGCCCGAAGTCGCCATCTGGGGCAGCGGCAAGCCGATGCGCGAGTTCCTTTACGTCGACGACATGGCCGCCGCCTGCGTTCACGTGATGAACCTGCCCAAGGCCGACTACGACCAGCACACTCAGCCCATGCTCAGCCACATCAACGTGGGCTCCGGGTCGGACCTGACCATCGCCGAGCTCGCGCACAGCGTGGCGCGCATCACCGGCTTCGAGGGCGGCATCCGCTTCGATGCCAGCAAGCCCGACGGCACGCCCCGCAAGCTGATGGACAGCAGCCGCCTGCACAGCCTGGGCTGGCAGGCCAAGGTCGATCTCCCCGCCGGCCTGGCCCTCACGTACCAGGACTTCCTGCAGCACGCCGCCGCCCACTGACATTCGCGAGCCCTACACCATGACCAAGAACCCGCCCATCCCCCACACCCAGCCCAAAGTCGCGCTCATCACCGGCGTCACCGGGCAGGACGGCTCCTACCTTGCCGAGCTGCTGCTCGAAAAGGGCTACATCGTGCACGGCATCAAGCGCCGCAGCAGCCAGTTCAACACCCAGCGCGTGGACCACATCTACCAGGACCCGCACATCGACGACGCGCGCTTCCACCTGCACTACGGCGACTTGAGCGACACCAGCAACCTCATCCGCATCGTGCAGGAGACCCAGCCCGACGAGATCTACAACCTCGGCGCGCAAAGCCATGTGGCGGTGAGCTTCGAAAGCCCCGAATACACCTCCGACGTGGACGGCCTGGGCACGCTGCGCCTGCTCGAAGCGATCCGCATCCTCGGCCTGGAGAAGAAGACCCGCTTCTACCAGGCCAGCACCTCCGAGCTCTACGGTCTGGTGCAGGAAATCCCGCAGAAGGAAAGCACACCCTTCTACCCGCGCAGCCCCTACGCCGTGGCCAAGCTCTACGCCTACTGGATCGTGGTGAACTACCGCGAGGCCTACGGCATGTACGCCTGCAACGGCATCCTGTTCAACCACGAATCCCCGCGCCGCGGCGAGACCTTCGTCACCCGCAAGATCACGCGCGGCCTGGCCAACATCGCCCAGGGGCTGGAGCCCTGCCTCTACATGGGCAACCTGGATTCGCTGCGCGACTGGGGCCACGCCAAGGACTACGTGCGCATGCAATGGATGATGCTGCAGCAGACGGAACCGGAAGACTTCGTCATCGCCACCGGCGTGCAGTACAGCGTGCGCCAGTTCATCGAGATGAGCGCGCGCGAGCTGGGCATCACGCTGCGTTTCGAAGGCCAGGGCGTGAACGAACAGGCCATCGTGCAGGCCGTCGAAGGCGACAAGGCCCCGGCGCTGCGGCCGGGCCAGGTGATCGTGAAGGTGGACCCGCGCTACTTCCGCCCGACCGAAGTGGAAACCCTGCTGGGCGACCCGGCCAAGGCCAAGAACAGCCTGGGCTGGGTGCCCCGGATCGCGCTGCAGGACATGGTGACGGAGATGGTGGTCTGCGACCTGGCCGACGCCCAGCGCCACGCCCTGCTCAAGCACCACGGCTACGCCGTGGCCGTCTCCAGCGAACACTGACCACCCGGTGCCGATCCCCATGTCCGCCCCCTTGCGCACCGCCCCCACCCGCCGCGCCTCCATCGCCCGCCGCATGGCCTCGGGCGCGGGCGCCTACGGGTATGCGCAGGCGGTCAGCATCGGCACGCAACTGGTGGCCTTGCCGGTCTTCCTCCACCAATGGGACATGGCCACCTACGGCTACTGGCTGGCCCTGACGGCACTGCCCTTCTACCTGTCGATGGCCGACGCCGGCATCTCCACCGCGTCGTGCAACCGGATGATCGGTCTCATCACGCAGGGCCAGAAGGCGCGCGCGGCCGGGGTGTTCCAGAGCGCCGTGGCCTTTCTGCTGAGCGTCTCGCTGCTGGCCTTGCTCGCGGTGGGCAGCGCGCTGCTGCTGTTGCCCGACACCACCTTGCAGGCGCCGCAGTGGAAGGCCGTGCTCATGCTGCTCTCCCTCAGCGTGGTGCTCAGCCTGTTCTGCAGCCTGGCCGAGGTGGTCTACAAGGCCACCGGCGGCTACGCGGCGGGCACCTACCTCGTCACCACCGGGCGCCTGGTCGAATGGGCCGGTGGCCTGGCCGGCCTGGTGCTCACGCAGACCTTCATCGGCGTGGCCAGCTCGGCCCTGCTGGCCCGGCTGGCCTACACGGTGCTGAGCATCGGCCTGAGCCAGCGGCGCACCGATTTCCTGCGCTGGGGCGTGGCGCGCGCCAGCTGGGCCGACGTGCGTCAGACCGCCGCACCGGGCGCGCTGTTCTTCTCGATCTCGATGACCAACGCGCTCAGCCTGCAAGGCTTCACCCTGCTGGTGGCGGCCACGCTCGGCCCCGCCGCCACCGCCGTCTTCAACACCTACCGCACCGTCGCCCGGGTCGTGGTGCAGGTCACCAACGCGCTGAGCAACCCGCTCTGGCCCGAGCTCACCGCCCTCAAAGGCCAGCAGGACGACCGCGCCTTCTGGAAGCTCTACCGCCGGGCCAAGCACCTGGGCCTGCTCATCGCCGCCGCGGGCGCGCTGCTGGTGTACCTGGTCGCGCCCTGGCTGCTCGAGGTCTGGACGCACGGCCAGATTCCCTTCACCGCCACCAGCATGGCGCTGTTCCTGCTCTACGCCGCCGTGTGCTCGGCCACCCAGGTCCCGCGCGTCGTGCTCATGTCCATCAACCGCCATGCCGGCCTGGCCGCGCAGAGCCTGGTGGCCGCTGTGGTCTCGCTGGTGGTGGCCTGGCTGATCTGGCGCAGCGCCGGCATGACGGGCGTGGTGGCCGCCATGGTGCTGGGTGAGGCCATGGTCTGGCTCACCGCCACGCGCGCCGTGCGCCGCCTGCACCGTCAGCACCGGCTTCAGGACCCGCCGGCCACAGGGGTCGCCGCATGATCATCGATCTGAACCACGCCCCGCCACCGGAGACCGCGCAAGACGTCGTCATCGTCGGCGGCGGCACCGTGGCCCTGTTGCTCGCGGTGCTGCTGGAACGCCAGGGCCAGCGCGTGACGGTGCTGGAGAGTGGCGGCGGCAGTTTCGAGACGCCGGCGCAGGCGCTCAACGACGCCACCGTCGTCGGCCGGGCCCACAGCGGCATTGCCGTGGCGCGCGGGCGCGCGCTGGGCGGCACCTCCAACCTCTGGGGCGGCCAGCTCACCGGCTTCGTGCCCTCGGATTTCGAGGCCCGCGCGGGCGTGTCGGACGCGCCCTGGCCCATCACCTACGACGAGCTGCTGCCCTGGTACGAGGCCGTGGCCAAGGAACTGCGGCTGGCTGACGCGCTCGACGAGCACACGCCCCAGGCGCGCAAGCTCTTCGGCGGCGGCTACCCCGACATTCCCGGGTTCACGCTGTTCCTCACGCGCTGGCTCAAGGAGCCTGCCATGGCGCGCCACTTCCGCGAGCGCCTGCAGAACGCGCCGAACCTCACGGTGCTGCTGCACGCCCACGCCACGGGCCTGGACCTGTCGCCCGATGGCGAGCGCGTCAGCACGGTCCGCGTGGCGCGGCCCGACGGCAGCCTCACCGCCATCGCCGGCCAGCGCGTCGTGCTGGCCAACGGCACAATCGAGATCGCCCGCCTGCTGCTGGCCTGCGCGGCCGAGCAGCCCCAGGCCCCCTGGGTCGGCAACCCCTGGGTGGGCGCGGGCTTCCAGGACCACCTGGAAATGCGCGGCGGGCGCGTGCACCCGCTGGACAAGCCGCGCTTCCTGCGCACCTTCCAGAACATCGTGCTCGGCGGCCACAAGTACCAGCCCAAGCTGCGGCTGGCCAGCGCCGGCGCAGGCGCCCTTGCTGCCGACCCGGCGCTGCAGGTCACCGGCTATTTCGCGTTCGAGTCCAGCATCGGCGAGCACCTGCAGCACCTGAAGGTGATGGCCAGGTCGCTGCGGCGCGGCGCGCTGCCGCGCCAGGGCCTGGGCGAGCTGCTGCGCCACCTGCGCGGCATGGGCAGCGCCTGGTTGCCGATGGTCGTGCAGTACCTGCGGCACCACCGCATCCACAACCCGGCCGACCGCGGCGTCTGGCTGGTCATGCACGCCGAGCAGCTGCCGCGCCACGACAGCCGCATCACCCTCGACCCGCAACGCAAGGACCGCTTCGGCATGCCGCTGGCCAAGCTGGACTGGCGCATTGGCGGCCAGCCTGAATTGCGCGCCATGGCCGGCTTCATGCGCCGCATCGGCGACAGCCTGCAGGCGGCCGGCTTGGCGCGGGTGGAGATCGATGCGCTGCTCGCCAACGAGGACACGCGCGCGCTGGACCAGGCCACCGACACCTACCACCAGTGCGGCGGCGCCCGCATGGGCCACCACGCGCGCGACGGCGTGGTGGACCGCGACCTGCGCGTGTTCGGCACCCGCAACCTTTACGTGGCGGGGGCCGCGGTGTTCCGCACCTCCAGCTATGCCAACCCGACGTTCACCGCGATGGCGTTCACCGCCCGGTTGGCCGAGCAGTTGCGACAGGAGGCCTCGACATGAACACCGCCACCCTCGATATGCGCACGCCCGATCTGCTCACGGACCGGCTCGGCTTTGGCTGCGGCCGCCTCAAGGGCGGTCGCGACAAGGCCACCTCGCTGCGCCTGATCCACGCCGCCCTGGATCTGGGCATCCGCTATTTCGACACCGCGCCGCCGTATGGGCTGGGTTCGTCCGAGTCCGTGCTGGGCGATGCGCTCAAGGGTCGGCAGGAGAACGTGCGGGTCGCCACCAAGGTCGGCCTGGCGCGCCCGGGATCGCCGGGGCTGCTGCAGAAGGCGCGTGCGGTGGTCAAGCCGCTGGCGAGCTGGGTGCCGGGTGTGCGCCAGGCCGTGCTCAAGGGCATGGCGCGGCGCGCGGCGCCGAGCAACTTCGACACCGGCTTCGTCGCCCGATCGTTCGAGACCAGCCTGCAGCAACTGCAGCGCGACCGCGTGGACCTGCTGCTGCTGCACGAAGCCCGCAGCCACCACGAGCTGGCTCCGCTGCAGGCGCTGTTCGAGCGCTACGTCGACACCGGGCGCCTGGGCGCCTACGGCAGCTCCACCGGCGACCCCCTGTACCAACTGGTGCGCTTCGGCTCGGTGCTGCAGTACCGCTGCCCGCCACCCGACGCCACGTGGACCACGGTCGACCCCTCCGATGTGCTGCACGGCACCTTGCGCTTCACCGCGCCCGCGGTGCAGCAGGCGATGGTGCTCGACCGCCGCCTCACCGAGCAGCTGGCCAGCCTGTTGCCCCGTGGCACGGAGCCCGTCAGCGCGAGCGGCTCGCTGGCACTGGCCTATGCGCTGGCCCGCTTCGACACCCGCCTGCTCCTGTCGACCAACGAGCCGCGCCGCCTGGTCGCCACGGTCGAGCAGCTGCAGCACATCACGGCCTCGCCCGACTGGCGGCCTGCGATGCAGAACCTCCACGCGGCCTTCGCTCCTGCGGGTGTCCCATGCGCGCCCTGAACACGCAGCTCTCGCGATGGCTCCTGGGCGCGTCGATCTACCTCACGGGCTGGTACTACGAAGGCCCGGCGCTGCAGGCCGCGCAGATGGGCGCTATCAGCCTGCTGCTGATGGCCGCCTTCTTCTCCGTGCTCTCGGGCGACACCCTGCGCGTTCGCATCAGCCTCGTGGAATGGGTCTTCGGCACCGCCTTCCTGTTCGCCATGCTGGTGGCCTGGTTCACCGGCAACGTGCTCTCCTCGCTCTATGGCGCCATGCTGCTGCTGGTGCTGGTGGGCATGTCGATGCTGGTTCGGCACCGCACGGCGGGTGAGCTCATCGTCGTGTTCCGCTGGGCCTATGTGGCGCTGGTGGCGTCGGTGGCGTTGCTCGAACACCAGGATCTCCTGGCGTCTCTCACGGGCAGTGTGGAGTACGGCCTCGGGCTGGTGCGCTACCAGCCCCTGGGCATGCACCCCAACCTGAGCGGCCTCGTGTACGGCGGTGGTGCACTGCTGTTCTTCCAGCGTTTCCTGGCGGCACCGCGCAGCCTGCAGAAGGCCTTCGCGCTGGGCATGGTGGGTCTGTGCCTGTGCGTGCTGCTGGCCGCTTCCGCGCGCGCGGGCATGTTCGCCCTGGCCGTCGCCGGTGCCACCGGCGTGATCCTGATCGCCTTGCGCGGCTCGGCCCGTTCGCGCATGAGCCTGGTGCTGGCGGTGATCGCCGCGCTGGCGTTCGTGGTCTTCAAGTGGGCCGACATCAAGACCTACCTCACCCTCATCCTCGACCTGGAGTCGCCGACGCGGGGCGTGGAATCCGGCGCGACGGGGCGCACCGACATCTGGCGCGCGGGCATCGAGCTCATCTTCTCCGACGCCCTGCGCATGCTCACCGGCACCGGCATCCGCTCGGCGCTGCCCGAACTGATCGGCTTCCCGGTGGAGAGTTCCTACATCAACCTGGCACTGGAACATGGCCTCGTGTTTGGCCCGCTCATCCTGCTCACCTTCGTGGTCACGGCCTGCCGCGCCCTGACCCACGGCCTGCGCCCGGGCCATGCCCGCTACCAGCTGTTCCTGGCCGGGCTGATGGTGGTCTTCATCCTCGCCCAGTCCATCTTCAACCGCTACCTGATCGGCGTGGGCAATCCGTATTCGCTGTGGATCTTCGTGCTGGTGCTGCAGCTCAACCTGCACCCCATCGCCATCGCCCGCCAGGCCACGCAGACCCTGCGCCAACCCGAGTTCCGCCAGCGCGCCCGTGGCCCGCTGGCGCCCGGTCGCGAGACCTTCTCTCACCTGACTCCGCGTCAGGAACCCACGATGGGAGCCTGAAATGACACGCAGACCAACCGACACCACGCTGATGCTGTTCATGGCCACGTGCCTGATCACCCTGTCCCACCTGGACAACTTCGTGCCGGACCCGCGCATCGCCACCGGCGGTGCCATCGGCAACGCGCTGTTCTTCTTTCTCTCCGGCTTCGGGCTGACCATGAGCCTGAACGCCGTCGGGTCGGGCGGCGCCGAGCCCTCGCTGCTGGCGTACCTGCGCAAACGCGTGCTGCGGCTGTATCCGGCGGCCCTGCTGGTGGCCTGCGTGATGCTCGCGGTCGGCATGATCGGCATCACCACCCCGGCCGACCTGGTGAAGACCTTCATCTGGCCCACGCCGTTCTGGTTCATCTCGGCGGTCATGGCGTTCTACGTGCCGATCTTCTACCTGGCCCGCCTGCAACCGCGCGGCATCGCCATTGCCATGGGCCTGCTGCTGATCCCTTACGCCATCTTCTACAGCCAGCTCGATCTGAGCCGCTTCGTCGTCGAAGGCGACGACTACTTCAAGTGGATCAACTACTTCGGCATCACCCTGATGGGCTGCCTGGTCGCGCGCCTGCAGCTCAGGCCTGAGGTGAGCCTGGCGGCCATCGCCGGCCTGGCGCTGTCGCTGCTGGCGTTCCTGGTCGCCAAGCTCACCGTGTTCCGCTTCGACCTGGGCGAGCTGCAATTCGTCTTCCACGTCCTGCTCTATCCCATCATCTTCTTCAGCTACCAGGTGCTGGCGGCCGAAACGGTGGTGCGGCCCCTGCGCGCCATGCCGTTCTTCCCGGCGATCGCGCTGCTGGCCGGGCTCACGCTGGAGATCTACCTCACGCAGACCGCGTGGATTCACTGGCTGGAAGCGCAGAACTACCCCTACGGCCACGCCGTGCTGCTGCCGCTGGCCGTGGTGCCGCTGGTGGTGTTCTCCGTTCTCACGCAATGGCTCTCCAACCGCATGGCCCACGGCGTCTCGCGCCTGCTGCCGCCCGTGCCCGTCTGATCACCCCGGACCACCGACATGACCTACGTCTTCTGGCACTCCTACCTCATGTTCCACCAGGCCGCGTACATCCGCGCCCTGGCCGAGCTGCCCGGCAACACCGTGCACTGGTGCGTGACGCAGGACCTGCCCGCCTACTACCGCGACCGGGGCTACCCGGTGCCCGACACCGGCCAGGTCCAGGTGCACCGGGCGCCCACGCCGGCCCAGATCGCCGAGCTCGCTTCCTTGCCCGGCTCGGTGCAGGTGTTCTTCGGCCTGCGCGGTTTCGCGCTGCCGCTGGCCGCCTTCCAGGCCAGCCTGGGCGCGCCGGTGCACCGCTTCCTGATGACGGAAAACCGCTATGAGCCGGGCGCGCGCCTGCTGCCCCGCTGGCTGGCCTACACCTGGGACGCGCTGCGCTACCGGCGCCACCTCAGCGGTGTGTTCTGCATCGGCCACTCGGGCCGCTACGGTGGCGCGCGCTTCTTCTCCGCCTGCGGCTACCCCCGGGAGCGCATCGTGCCCTTCGTGCATGTGGTGGACCGCACGCCGGTGCGGCACGACCCTGCCCCGCGCGATCACCTCGAGATCCTGTACGTGGGCCAGCTGATCGTGCGCAAGCGGGTCGACCTGCTGCTGCAGGCCTTCAGCGAGCTCGGCGTGCCGTCGGCCCGCCTGCGCCTCATCGGCCAAGGGCCCGAGGCGGACCGGCTTGCGCAGCTGGCCGACCGCCTCGGCATCGCCGACCGGGTGCGCTTCTCACCGGGCATGCCCAACGCAGACACCGTGGCGGCCATGGCCGATGCCGACGCACTCGTGCTGCCCAGCCGGTTCGACGGCTGGGGCGCGGTGGTCAACGAGGCCCTGATGGTGGGCACCCCCGTGATCTGCAGCAACCGCTGCGGCGCCAGCGACCTGATCGAAAGCGGCCGAAACGGGGATGTGTTCGAGGCCGGCAGCGCGCCCGCGCTGCGCGAAAGCCTGCAACGCTTCTGCGAGACGTTCCAGTGGGACCGCGCCGCACTGGCGGCCACCGAGTCCCACCGCCTGGGCGGGCCCGCGGTGGCGGCCCGCTTCCAGCAGAACGTCTTCCGGCTGCTGGCGCCCGGGCCGGTCACCGCGCCCTGGAAACCCGAGGTGGCCCAGCGATGAACATCGGCATCCTCACTTTCCACTTCAGCGACAACTACGGTGCCGCGCTGCAGGCCTATGCCTTGCGCCGCTGGCTGACGGAGCAAGGTCACCACGCCAGTTTCATCGACTACCGGCCCGCCCACATCGAGCAGGGTGGCCGGCTCACTCTGCCCACCTCGCCCGCCAGGATCAAGGCCAACCTGAAGGTGGTGTACCTGGCGGTGTCCTCGTTCCTGCACCAGCACTTCGGCCACCGGGACCAGAAGGACAAGTTCGTCCGCTTCCGGGAACAGTTTCTGGGCGTGCACCCCAAGGCCACCCCGTCCGAAAACGAGGCCTCTCTGGCGGCGGCACAGGCCTGCGACCTGATCGTCGCCGGCAGCGACCAGATCTGGAGCCCGTCCCAGCATTTCGGTTTCGATCCCAACTACTTCCTGGCCTTCGCCCAGTCGTTCCCCGCCAGAAAGATCTCTTACGCCGCCAGCTTCGGCAGGGACCAGGTGTCGGCGGCCGAAGCCGCGCAACTGCCGCCCCTGCTGCACCACTTCGATGCCATTTCGGTGCGAGAAGCATCTGGTGTCGCACTGGTCGAGCGGGCCACGGGGCACCGACCCGCCAACGTGCCCGACCCGACCTTGCTGCTGGGCAACTACGCCGAACTGACCGAGCGGACGCCGCCCGAGCCACAGGACCCCTACCTCTTCTGCTACGGACTGCGCTCGCCCGACAACATCCGCCAGACCGCCGAGCTCGTGGCCCGCCAGCTGGGCTGCCCCATCCTCTCGCCGCACAACCCGCACCGGCGCTGGGTCGAGATCGGCCAGACGGTCTACCCCGATCCGGCCGAGTGGGTGGCGCTCATCAAGAACGCGCGCTTCGTCGTGACCAACTCCTTCCACGGCACCGTGTTCTCGCTGCTGTTCAAGAAGCCCTTCATCGTGGCCGGGCTGACCGGCGACAAGGCCGTGGCCAATGCCCGCGCGATCCACCTGCTGCGGGCCGTGGGGCTGGAAAGCCGTTTTGCGGCGTCGTTCTCGGCGCAGCGGACCGAAGCCCTGATGGCCACGCCGATCGACTGGGCCGCCGTGGACCAGCGGCTCGCGGACCTGCGCCGGGCCGGCAACGAGTTCCTGAGCGGGCAACTGAAGGCGGTGACCCCATGAACCCCATGAGCGACTTCGGTGCGCTGAGGTACCGCAACCGGTTCACCTCCACGGACAAGCTGCGGCGCTGGGCCTGGGAGCTGGTGTGGCTGCTGGCGTTCCGCCCCACGCCCCGCTGGGCCCTGCATGGCTGGCGGCGCTTCCTGCTGCGCTCGTTCGGGGCCCGGGTGGGCACCGGTTGCCGCATCGCGCCCTCGTGCCGCATCTGGGCGCCGTGGAACCTGAGCATGGGCGATTACACGGCCCTCGGCGATGGCGTGGACTGCTACAGCATGGACCGCATCACCCTCGGCTCCAAGGTCGCGGTCAGCCAGCGCAGCTTCCTGTGCGCGGGCTCGCACGACATCCGCTCCCTGTCCCGCCCGCTGATCACCGGCCCCATCACGATCGAGGACCACGTGTGGATCGCGGCCGAGAGTTTCGTGCACCCGAACGTGGTGATCCGGGAAGGCGCCGTCATCGGTGCGCGCTCGGTGGTCATCAAGGAGATGCCCGCCTGGTCGGTCTGCGCCGGCCACCCCTGCCGCAAGATCAGGGACCGCGTGGTGAAGGAGCGTCACCATGTTTAGCAAGCTCGCCAAGGTGGCCGGGATCTTCAGCGAGGCGATGCGCGACGCCGTGCTGTTCCTGCGCTTCAACTCGTACTCCCCGTTCGTGGACCCCTCCAAGCGCGCGTTCTACAAGATCCTCATCGAGGCCCACACGATCGAGAAGGGCCTGTCGCTGCCCGACCCCAAACCGCTGTTCGGCAAGGACAAGATCCGCTTCGTCATGAACGCGCTGTCGCGCTACGACATCGGCTACTCGACGGTGCCGGCCCACATGTCCCTGGGTGCGCTGGAGGCCTATGCCAGCTTCCACGCCAAGGCCGGCCTGAGCGACCCCCTGCTCGACGAGATCGCGGCCTTCCTCAAGGCCTGGGAGTCCAGGGTCCCGCGGCCCTGGAAAGGCGGCACGCGCGAGGTCTCGTTCCAGGAACAGATGCCCGAAGACCTGCCGCACCTGCTGGCCAGCCGTTCGAGCATCCGCGCCATGCGGCCCACGCCGCTGCCCGGCGATCGCATCGTCGAGGCCATCGCCCAGGCCCAGCAGGCGCCCTCGCAGTGCAACCGCCAAGCCTCGCGCGTGCACGTCTATCAGGACCGCGCGCGCATCCAGGAGCTGCTGGCCCTGCAGGGCGGATCGCGGGGCTTTGCGCCCACGGTGGGCAACCTGTTTGTGGTGAGTTCCGACATCTGCGCCTGGGGCGGCCCCGGCCAGCGCAACCAGGCCTACGTCGATGGCGCGCTGTTCGCCATGTGCCTGATGTTCGCCTGCCGCTCGATGGGCTGGGGCGCCTGCCCGCTCAACCTTGCCATCGACCACAAGACCGAGTCCGCGATCCGGCGTGTCGGGGGCATCCCCGCCGGCGAGCGGCTGATCATGATGATCGCCTTCGGCGAGCCCATCGCACCCCAGACCCGCGTGGCCTTCTCACCGAGAAGACCGGCCGCCGAGATCGCCACGCTGCACGCATGAGGAGCAGAGCGCCATGCGCATCACCGCCATCATCCTGACCTACAACGAAGCGATCCACATCGAGCGCGCGATCCGCTCCATCCAGCCGTTCGTCGATCAGATCTGCGTGGTCGACTCGGACTCCACCGACGACACGCGCGACATCGCGCGCGAACTCGGCGCCGAAGTCCACACCCACGCCTTCATCAACCAGGCCCGGCAGTTCCAGTGGGCGCTCGACACGCTCGACATCCGCGGCGAATGGGTGCTGCGCCTGGACGCCGACGAGATCATCGAGCACGACCTGGCCCGGCGCATCGCTACCGAGCTGCCCGGGCTGCCGGCCGATGTGGTGGGCATCCACTTCAAGCGCAAGCACATCTTCATGGACCGCTGGGTGCGCCACGGCGGGCGTTACCCCCTCGTCATGCTGCGCCTGTGGCGGCGCGGACAAGGCCGCGTGGAAGACCGCTGGATGGACGAGCACGTGGTGGTCCAGGGCGGGCGCACGGTCACCTTCGAGGGCGGCTTTGCCGACCACAACCTGCACGACCTGGGCTACTTCACCGACAAGCACAACAAGTACGCCACGCGCGAAGCCATCGAGGTGCTGAACCAGCGGCTCGGCCTGTTCGCGCGGGACGAGGCGCTCAACGCGCACAGCGCCTCGTCCCAGGCCGCCCTCAAACGCTGGGTGAAGGAGCGCCTCTACAACCGCACTCCCTTCACCGTCAGCGCCACGCTGTATTTCCTGTACCGCTACATCGTGCAGCTGGGTTTTCTGGATGGCCGCAGCGGCCTGGTCTACCACTTTTTGCAAGGCTACTGGTACCGCTTCCTGGTGGGCGCCAAGGTGATGGAGCTCGAGCGCGCCGTGGCCCACCTGCAAGACAAGGCCCTCATCTGCGCGGAGCTGAGCCGGCTCACCGGCCACCGCCTGGTGGCGCAGCCGCCGCCCCCCTCGCCCGAAGCACCCCACCCGGATGTCACGCCGCGCGCTCTGGCCACCCGGCCCTGACGCGCGCCATCCGAAGAACGAAAGGAACCCCATGCGCCCCCCCCCCTTCACCCCGTCGCGCGCCTGGCTGCTGGCCAGCCTGTTCGTGTCGGCACACGCATGGGCGCAGGGCGAAGACGCGCTGATCTGCCAGGACGCGTCGGTGCCGCCCGGCGCCCAGCAGGTGGGCGCCACGCAGCCGCTCTTTCGCGACTGCCCGCGCGTCGAGGACGTCGACTTCACCGGCCGCGCCAATGGGAAGAAGTACTACGCCGGCTTCTACGCCATCGGCGCGAAGAGCCCCAGCATGTACGACACGGCACAAGACGGTGTGGTGATCAAGCGCGGCGGCCTGCTCACCACCGTGAAGACCGATTCGACGCCAGGCGGCTTCCCCCTGCTCGCCGGCAACCGGCCGTTCTACATCGAAGCCCAGACCGTGCTCTCCAACACCCACCCGGACAACTTCCCTGCCATCTGGCTCATGCCGATCGAGCACAACCTGCGCATGGAAGACGTGTACGAAGGCGATCCCAAGAGCTTCGAGCGCTGGTTCGAGCTCGACATCGACGAAGGCGGCTTCGGCCCGGGCGGCCACCACACCGCCATCTCGTGGACCGGCATCTGGCCCAACTACAAGAAGATCCAGAACCCCAATCCGACCTCGAAAGCGCCGCTGGACCGCACGCGCCCGAACGTGTTCGGCGTGTCGTACGACCCCGCCACGCTCACTGTGCGCTGGTGGGTCAACGGCCAGCAGGTGCTCGAAGCCGGCGCGCCCTATGTGCCCGAGATCGCGCGCCGGCAGAACTTCTACCTGATCGTGTCATCGCAAAGCCGCAAGAACGTCAACGACTACCAGACGACGTTCATGGGCGTGCGCGCGTTCTCGAGCGAGGCCGCGCCGGCCGCCAGGGCCAACGCCAGGATCCCGGCCAGGGGCAAGCCATGAAGATCCTGGTCTACGGCATCAACTTCGCGCCCGAGCTCACCGGCATCGGCAAGTACACCGGCGAGATGGCGCGGTGGCTGGCCGCTGCGGGGCACGAGGTGCGCGTGATCACCGCGCCGCCCTACTACCCCGCCTGGCAGGTGGGCGAGGGCCACAGCGCCCGCCGCTACCGCACCGAGTCGTGGCAGGGCGTTCGGGTGATGCGCACGCCCCTGTGGGTGCCCCGACAGCCGGGCGGCCTCAAACGCCTGCTGCACCTGGGCAGCTTTGCGATCAGCAGCCTGCCGGTGCTGATCGCGCAATGGCGCTGGAAACCCGACGTGGTGTGGGTGGTGGAGCCACCGCTGATGTGCGCGCCCGCCGCTGTCGCCTTCGCCGCGCTGCGCGGCGCCCGGAGCTGGCTGCACATCCAGGACTACGAGGTGGACGCCGCGTTCGACCTCGGCCTCATCCAGGGCGCCATGCTGCGCCGCTGGGTGGAGCGCGCCGAGCGCTGGCTGATGCGCCGCTTCGATCGCGTCTCCACCATCTCGGGCCGCATGGTCGAGCGCGCGCGCGGCAAGGGCGTGGAGGCCCGGCGCGTCGTCCACTTCCCCAACTGGGTCGACATCGGTGGCATCGCGCCGCTGGTCGCCCCCAGCCCCTACCGCACCGAACTCGGGCTCGCGCCCGATGCCGTGGTGGCGCTGTACGCCGGCAACATGGGCAACAAGCAAGGCCTTGAGATCCTCGCCGACGTGGCCCGCCTGGTGCAGGACGACACCCGCATCCAGCTCGTGATCGGCGGCAACGGCTCCGGCAAGGCCGATCTGCAGGCCCGCTGCGCAGGCCTGCCCAACGTGCGCTTTCTGGACTTGCAACCGCTGGAGCGGCTGAGCGACTGGCTTGGCCTCGCCGACGTGCATTTGCTGCCGCAGCGCGCCGACGCGGCCGACCTGGTGATGCCCTCCAAGCTCACCGGCATGCTGGCCAGCGGGCGCGCCGTGCTGGCCACCGCGCGGGCGGACACCGAGCTGTGCCGCGTGGTCGAACACGACGCAGCTTGCGGCGTGGTCGTGCCGCCCGAGAACCCCACCGCCATGGCCGAGGCCCTGCGCGCGCTGGCCGCCGACCCGGCGCGCCGCGCCGCGCTGGGCGCCCAGGGCCGTCGTTACGCCGAAGCCGAATTGAGCCAGGACGCGATCCTGCACCGCTTCGAAACGCAGCTGCATGCCCTGGTGCCGGGCGCGAACGTGCTGCGCGATTCACCGGCGCCACAACAGCAAGGAGTGACACGATGAAAACCATCCCCACCCAATGCATCGGCCTGATGGGCCTGCTGGCTCTCGCCACCGCCCTGCCCCTGCACGCGCAAACCCCCGAAGCGCCGACCAGCACCCTGGCCCAACCCGTGGCGGTGCGCAGCGCCTCCAGTGCCGAGGCCATGGGCGCGCCGCTGGCTGCGCCGACCACCGCGAGCGCCGACTACAAGATCACCGCCAACGACCTGATGGAGTTCGACGTGTTCGGCGTCCCCGACATGAAACGCGACGTGCGCGTGAACGCCTCGGGCGAGATCTCGCTGCCGCTCATTGGCCAGGTGCCGGTAGCGGGCCTCACCGCGAAAGAAGCGGCCGACCGCATCGCCGACAAGTACAAGGAAAAGTACCTGCAGGACCCGCAGGTCTCGCTCTTCATCAAGGAGTTCACCACGCAGCGCGTCGCCATCGAAGGCGCGGTGATCCGCCCCGGCATCTACCCGGTGACGGGTCAGCTCACGCTGCTGCGCGCCCTGGCCTTGTCGGGCGGTTTCGCGCCCTATGCCGACATCAACCAGATCGTCGTCTACCGCCAGGGAACGGGCGGTGCGCGCGAGCAGTTCACCTACGACCTCGACAAGGTGCGCGCCGGCCAGGAGAAGGACCCGAACATCCGGTCGGACGACGTGATCGTGGTCCAGCGCAACGCCCGGCGCACCGCGCTGAGGGACTCGCTCTTCAGCGACATCCTCAGCACGCTCAATCCATTCAAGTGACGGGAGAACCGCCATGACCACCGACCAGCACCACCTGCCTTACGTGCCCGACCCCAGGGACGCGCCCAGCCTGTACCGGGAGGCGGGCCCGTCCGAGCGCGCGCGTTCCCGGGGCGAAACCATCGCGCTGACCGAGGACCGCCTCGACCTGCGCACCGTCTACCGCGCGCTGGTGCGGCGCAAAGGGACCATCCTGGGCATCGCCCTCTTGGCCACCCTGGCGGCCAGCGTGTACACGCTGAGCATCGAGCCGCAGTACCAGAGTTCGGCCATGCTGCAGATCGACCGCGCCGCGCAGAAGGTGGTCGGCTTCAACACCGAGGTGGAGGTGGAAGAAGGTCCGCTGTCCGATCAGCTGCAGTTGCGCACCCAGGTCGAGCTGCTCAAGAGCCGCAGCCTGGCCGAGCGCGTGATCGATGAAATGGGTCTGTACAAGCCCGGTGGCATGAGCACCGCGCCCGCACCAGCCGCCACCGAGGCCGCCTCGGCGGTTGGCAGCGGGCTGATGGACCAGGCCGCCGCCGTGGGGCGCCAGGCGTGGAGCCAGTTGCACGCCTTGATCGCCCCGGCACCGTCCGCCCCCGAGTCGCTCAGCCGAGGGGCCACGGTGGCGCAGTTCCAGCAGGCCGTCACCGTCGAGCCCGTGCGCAACTCGCGCCTGGTGCAGGTCAGCGTGCGCAACGCCGACCCTGAGCTGGCGGCCGCCATCGCCAACACCATGGCCAAGGCCTTCATCGCCATGCACATCGAGCGCCGGCTCGAATCGTCGGTCTACGCGCGCCAGTTCCTGGAGCAACAGATCCGCCAGAGCAAGGCCAAGCTGGAAGAAAGCGAGCGCGTCATCAACGAGTACGCCAAGAAGAACCAGATCCTGAACCTGGGCGAAAAGGGCAGCGCCACCACCCAGACCTTCGTGGACTTCTCGACCGCGCTGACCCAGGCGCAGCAGGAACGCATCAAGGCCGAGACGCTGTACAACCAGGTCCGGCTCAACCCCGAGAGCGCGCCGCAGGCGGTGGTCAACGAGGCGATCCGCGCCTACAAGGAACAGCGTGCCCGGCTGGAGGCCGACTACGCCAAGAACCGCAGCGTGTTCAAGCCGGACTACCCGGCCATGGTGCAGGCACGGGCCCAGATCGCCGAGCTGGACGGTCGCATCAAGACCGAGGTGAACAACATCCTGTCCAGCATCCAGGGCCAGTACATGGCCGCCGTGAAAGCCGAAGAGCAACTCAAGAACAAGGTGGCCGCCAGCCGCAGCGAGGTGCTCAACGTGCAGGATCGCAGCGTGGACATGAACCTGCTGAGCCGCGAGCTGGACACCAACCGGCAGGTGTACGACAGCCTGCTGCAGCGCCTGCGCGAAGTGAGCGTGACCGCGGGCATCACCACCAACAACGTGAGCATCGTCGATCAGGCCTCGGCGCCCCTGTTCCCGGCGTCGCCCAACCTAAAGATCAACATCGGGCTGGGCGTGTTGCTCGGCCTGTTCCTGGGCGTGCTGGTCGCCCTGCTGCGCGAACAGATGGACGACTCGGTCAAGAGCGTCAACGACATCGAGGGCCAGTACCGCCTGCCCCTGCTCGGCCTGATCCCGTTCACCCGCAGCGCCGGGGTGCGCCGCGAACCGGTGGCCCTGCTGGCGCACCGCGAGCCGCGCAGCACCTTCGCCGAGTCCTACCGCTCGCTGCGCACCGTGCTGCAGTTCGGCTCGGCCGATGGCCCACCCCAGCGCTTCATGGTGACGAGCTGTGGCACCGGCGAAGGCAAGAGCACCACCGCGCTCGCGCTGGCCATCAACTTCGCCCAGCTGGGCCAGAGGGTGCTGCTCATCGACGCCGACATGCGCAAGGGCGGCCTGCACAAGATGCTCAAGCTGTCCAACGATCGCGGCCTGTCCACCCTGCTGGAGTCCGACCGCGCGATCGAGGGCTCGATCCGGGACACCACGGTGGCGAACCTGGGCGTGATCACGGCCGGCCCCACGCCGCCCGACCCGGTGGAACTGCTGATGGGCCCGCGCCTGGGCGCCTTGCTGGAGCAGGCGCAGGCCCTGGGCTACACGCAGATCGTGGTCGACGGGCCGCCGCTGCTGGGCCTGGCCGACGCGATCGTGCTGGGCAACCAGATCCCGAACATCGTGCTGACGGTGAAAGCCGGCGGTACCAGGAAGGACAGCATGAAGGACGGGCTTCGCCGCCTGCGCTCGGCCGGCCTGACCCCCATGGGCGTGGTCCTGACACACGCGCGCAACGAGCACAACAACGACCATGCCTACGCGGCCTACTACGGCCACGGTGCGCCACCCGCGCCGCGCCCGGCGCCCGTGCGCAGCCCGCCCCCCGTCGCGTTGCCGCCAGGCACCCGCATCGAGCCCACGCTGGACCCGTCTGCCGCATCGGCATGAGCGCCGCCGGGCCCATGAACCTGCCTGACGGAAGACGCCTGCTGCCGGCCCTGCTGGCTTTCGAACGCGCGCCCGGCCGCTACCCCGTGGCGCGGCGCGAGCCACACCCGCTGTTCGCGCACATCGACAGCGTGATGCGCCTGGCCGCCGGGCGCCCGGTGCAGGGCCTGCCGGCGGCCGCCGCCCACAACCCCGAACTGCGCCGCGCGGCGCGCTTCTTCGTGCGCACAGTGATGCTGCGCCCGGGCTCGGACCCCTACACCCTGCTGGGCCTGACGCCGGACTTCGAGCCGGCGCAACTGCGCGAGCACTACCGGCTGATGATCCGCCTGACCCACCCGGACTTCGAAGCCACGGGCGAACGCTGGCCCGCTGGCGCGGCCACGCGAATCAACCTGGCCAACGACCTGCTGTCAGGGCGTCAGCGCGGCCACAAGGCCCACAGCTGCAGCGGCTGCTTGAGCGCGGCGGCCGTGAGGTAGGCCTCGTCGCTCCAGCCGCCCCAGCCCGTGAACAGGTCGGCCCGCACCGCGCCCACGATGGCGCCGCCCGTGTCCTGCGCCATCACCAGGCGCTGCGCGTTCATCGTCGGGCCCTGCGTGGCCAGCCACACCGGCGTGCCATAGGGAATGCTCTGCGGATCGACCGCGATCGAGCGCCCGGGCGTGAGCGGCACGTTCTGCGCACCGCGCGGGCCGAAGCGCGCGTCCAGCTCCGACAGCGCCTCTTCGCGGAAGAACACGGTGCGCGGGTTGCTCCACAGCATCTCGTTGAGGCGCTGCGGGTTCTGCAGGGCCCAGGCCTTGATGGCCGACCACGAGGCCTCGTTGATCGCGCGCTGGTCGAGCAGCCAGCGGCCCACGCTCTGGTACGGATGGCCGTTGTGCGCCGCGAAGGCCACCCGCACCTGGCGCGTGCGCCCGTCGGCCTCGGCGATGTTCAGCCGGCCCGAGCCCTGGATCTGCAGGATCAAGGCGTCGATGGGATCGGCCAGCCAGGCCACGGCGCGGCCCTGCAGCGCGGCCTGCGCGGCGGGCAGCGTGTCGATCTCCTGGCGGCTGTGCCAGGGCTGGCCGGGCCGCAACCCCGGCGGCGGGCCATAGAGCGGCACGCGGTAGGTGGCGGTGGGCACGCGGCTGGCGGCCATGATGGGCTCGTAGTAACCGGTGAGCAGGCCGGCCGGCAGGCTGCCATCGACCTCGGTGACGCGGTAGGGCAGGAAGCGGCGCATCACCCAGGCCTGCTGCTCGGCGGCGGTGGCGATGGAGAGCTGGCGCACTTCGGCGCACAGGCCCGCATGGCCCGCCACCGGCCGCTCGCAGCCACGCACCCAGGCGTTCCACACCTCGTGCAGGCTGTCCTGCCCCCAGCCGGGCAGCTCGCTCCAGCGCACCGGCACCCAGCGGCTCTTGCCGCGCTGCATCGGGGCGGGCAGCACCGTGTCGTCGGGCGCCACCACCACCGGGGGCACCCCGGTGACCGGAGGCGGCATGGGGGGATAGGTGCGGGGGTCGATCGCGCAGGACGCCAGGCTTCCTACAATCAGGGCGCTCCCGATCCAGCGCAGCGCCCTGAGGCCGCTGCCCGTTCTTCCACCCCCCACCGCAGAAACGCCATTCCTTCCCATGACCTTGTTGTTGCTTGAAGCGCTTGGCGCGCTGGTGTTGCTGGTGTTCATCGTGTGGTGGACCATGTTTTCGGGTCGCAAGAAAGGCGAGTTGCCCGAGGAAGTGGCGCCACGCGAGAAGGACGAAGCCCCGCCATCGCGGCGCGACTGAGGCGAACGCCGCCGCTCACGGCGGGCGCAGCACGTTGGCCAGCTCGACCGCGGACTTCACGCCCATCTTGTCGAACACGCGCGAGCGGTGCACCTCCACCGTGCGCACGCTGATGTTGAGCTGGTCGGCCACGAGCTTGTTGGGCAGGCCGGCGATCACCAGGTCCATCACGTCGCGCTCGCGATCGGTCAGGCTGTCCAGGCGCTGCTGCAGCTCGCGCTGGATGCGCTGCTGGGCCAGCACCTGGGCCGAGCGGTCCAGCGCCTGCTCGACGCGGTCGACCAGCGCGTTGTCCGAAAACGGTTTCTCGCAGAAGTCGAAGGCGCCGCGCTTGACGGCGTCGACCGCGGTGGGCACGTCGGCGTGGCCCGAGAGAAAGATCACCGGCACCGCGGCCTGCCAGGGCAGCTGCTGCATGCGCTCGAACAGCGTGAGCCCGCTCATGCCCGGCATGCGCACATCGAGCACCACGCAGCACGGTGCCTCGGGCGCCTGGGTCCACACGGCGGCCTCGGCCTGGAAGGCCTCGGCATGGTCGTAGCCTTCGCTGAGCAGGCGGCGCGTGCGCAGCAGCCAGGCCAGCGCCTGGCGCACCTCGGCGTCGTCGTCGACGAGGTAGATCTTCGCGTCAGGGTGCTGCGTCATGAATCCGATGATAAAGGGCACCCCGCCGCGCTGCGCGCGTCCCCCTGAAGGGGGGCGCACGCTGGGACCGGCGGAGCCGGATCCTCGCGAGCCCTGGCTGGAGGCATCTCGCGCCGACGATCAAACGGCGGCGGGCAGGGTGAAGCGGAACACGGTGCCACGCGGCTCGTTGGGCTCGTGGGTGAGCGCGCCGCCGTGCTGCTCGATCACGGTGCGGCACAGGCTCAGCCCCAGGCCCATGCCTTCGGCGCGGGTCGTGAAGAACGGCGTGAACAGCTTGGCCTGCACCTCCTCGCTCAGCCCCAGGCCATGGTCGGTGACAGAGAAGGCGACCCAGGCCTTCTGCGGCAGGCCGCCCGGCGCGAGACCCGAATGCAGGCGCGCCTGCCCCACCTCCAGGCGCAGCACGCGCAGGCTCATGCGCGAGGACGGGTCGGTCAGCGGCATGGCCTGCATGCCGTTGCGCGCGAGGTTGAGCAGCACCTGCTCGACCATGGTGCGGTCGCACAGCACCGGGGGGCAATCGGGCGCGATCTGGATCTGCAGGCGGATGCCCTGCTTCTTGGCCTGCAGGCTCAGCAGCGGCAGGATGGCGTCGATCAGGCTCTTGGGCGTGACCGCCTCGTGCACCCGTTGGCGCCGCCGCACGAAGTCGGCCACGCTCTTGATGACGCGCGCCGCGCGCTCGGCCTGCTCGCCAATGCGCCGCACAGCCTGCATCAGGTCGGCCTGCACCGGGTCGGCCACCGCCGCGCCCGCCCCCTCGGGCTGCTCCAGCAGGTTGAGCGTGCCGCTGGCGTAGCTCGAGATCGCGGCCAGCGGCTGGTTGAGCTCATGGCTCAGCAGCGAGGCCATTTCGCCCATGGTGGCCAGGCGCGCGGTGGCCTGCAGGCGCTCCTGCGAGGCGCGGTTGAGGTCTTCCACGCGGCGCTGCTCGGTCAGGTCCAGGATGGCGCTCATGAAACCGGTCTGCTTGCCTTGCGCATCGATCAGCGGCGCCTCGATGATGAGCACCGGGAAGCGCGTGCCGTCGGGCCGCTGGAACACCGATTCGTAGCCCTCGCGCGGCAGCACCTGCCCGGCCAGCCGCACCATCTGGCGCTGCTGGTACTCGTCCACCAGCTCGGGCGGCCACCAGGGCGCTGGCAGGCCGGTGCCCACGAGCTGTTCGGCCGTGAGGCCCACCATGTCGCAGAAGGCCGGGTTCACGTAGGTGATGCGGCCTTGCATGTCGCGCGCGCGCAGGCCGGTCACCAGCGAGTCTTCCATCGCCTTGCGGAACGCCAGGGACTTGGCCACTTCCATTTCGGCGCGCTGGCGGCGACGGATGTCGCGCCCGAGCAGGAACAGCACCGACAGCAGCGCCAGCGACAGCGCGCTGACCATGGCGGTGAGCACATTGGGGAAGAGGCCGCGCAACAGGCGCGGGCTCTGCAGTTGAAGGATGAGCGTGTGGCCCGGCAGGTCGAGCACCTGGCGCGCGGTGAGGGTGCGGCGCGTGCCGGTGACGATGCTGTGCAGCGCCAGTCGCGTGCCGTCGGCCTCGTTGAAGGCCAGCCCCCGGCCGCGCAGCAGGTCGCGGTTGGTGAGTTCCGACAGCAGGCCGGGCAGCGAATAGGTGGCCACCAGAAAACCATTGGGCAGGCCATTGCGCGCCACCGGCAGGCACATTTCGATCAGCTCCAGGCCCTTGCCGTGGCGCAATGGCCAGAAGTAGCTGCTGGAGTAGGCCGGCCCGGACAGGCGCCGCGCGTGGTCGCAGGCCAGGCGCACCTCAGGCAGGGCCTGGTCGCGGTCCAGGTAACCGAACAGCTCGGGGATGAAGGGCGTGTCGCGCGCGGCGGCCACCTGTTGCGCGTTGTCGCGCCATTCGAGCCGAACGATCTCCCGGTGCTGCGCCATCAGCTCGGCCGCCGGAAAGGCCCACGAATCGGCCGTGGGCGCCACGCTGTGCAGCGACTGCAGGGTCTGCACGTTGCGCACCAGGCTGCTGCGGATGTCGCTCACGAGCGAGGCCGCGTCCTGCTCCAGCGCGGTCTGGTCGCGCGCCTCTTCGTACTCCGCGGCCAGGAAGATCAGCACCCCCAGCAGCGTCGCCACCAGCAGCAGCAGGGCCGCCCACAGGCGCCAGCGGAGCGAACGAAGGCTTTCGCGCCACGCGCGGATGAAGTGCGGGCGCTCCATGGCCGAGCGGGTCAGAGGCGGCGGTGCTGCAGCGAAGGCAGTTGTTCGCGCACGCTGCGCAGGCGCTCGATGTCCAGCTCGGCCAGCACCACGCCGGGGCCTTCGGCCTGCAGCGCCATCACCTCGCCCCAGGGGTCGATCACCATGCTGTGGCCCCAGGTGCGGCGGCCGTTCTCGTGCACGCCACCCTGGGCGCTGGCGATCACGAAGGCCTGGTTCTCGATCGCGCGGGCGCGCAGCAGCACCTCCCAGTGCGAGCGCCCGGTGGTGTAGGTGAAGGCCGCTGGCACCAGCAGGATGTCGGCGGCGAGCATGCGGTAGAGCTCGCCAAAGCGCAGGTCGTAGCAGACGCTCTGGCCCACGCGCCAGTCCTGGCCCGCGTGGTCGCGGCACTCGAACACGGTGGGCGTGTCGCCCGCGACCAGCACCGTGGCCTCGTCGTAGTGCTCGGTGCCGTTGTCGTAGCGGAACAGGTGGATCTTGTCGTAGCGGCTGGTGCTCTCGCCGCGCGGGTTGTACACCACCGAGGCGTTGGCCGCGTGGCTGGGGTCGTCGGTGGCCATGGGCAGCGTGCCGCCGACGATCCACATCTTGAGGTCGCGCGCGGCGTCGGAGAGGAAGTCCTGCACCTTGCCCAGGCCGGGCGTTTCGGCCAGCACCAGCTTGTCCTCGTCCTTGGCGCCCATGAAGCAGAAGTACTCGGGCAGCACCGCGAGCTCGGCCCCGCCAGCGGCGGCCTGGCGCAGCAGGCGCAGGGCTTCGCTGAGGTTGACGTCCAGGCTGATGCCCGAAACCATCTGGATGGCGGCGACTTTCATGCGGTGTCCTTTCGGTGAAGCCTGACAGCTTACTGCAGCACCGGCGTGGGGTCGCGCGGCGCCGCGGCGGCCGGTGAAGCCCGCTCGACCTTGTCCACCTGGGGATCGGCCCAGCTGCCGGTGATGCGGAACTCCTGCGTCGTTGCCGACTGCAGCGGCTGGCGCAGCAGGAATTGCGCCAGGAAGGTGCCCAGACCGATGGCCGGGTTGATGGCGGTGGCGATCAGCGAGGCGGTGCCGGCGTTGATCTCGGGCACCACCACCACCTTGAGGTCCTGCTGCTCGCGCGCGATGTCGGCGCTGCCTTCCATCAGCACGGCCGCGTTCACGCCCTTCATCTGCAGGTTGTTGGTGTGCAGCACGCCCTGCTCCAGGCGCGCGTCGCCGCGCACGAAGTCGAAGGCAAAGCCTTCGGAGAACACGTCTCGGAAGTCGAGCACCAGGCGTCGCGGCAGGGCCTGCAGGCTGAGCACGCCCAGCAGGCGCCCGGCGCCGGGGTCGACCTTGAGGAACTGGCCGCGCTCGATGTCGGCGTGGATCTGGCCCGACAGGCTGGGGTAGTCGATCGACAGCGGCGAGCCGATCCAGCCGATGTTGCCTTCGAGCCGACCCTTGCCACCGCGCACCAAGCCCTCGCGGCCGAAGCGGGTGAGCAGTTGGCCCGAGTCGTCGATGTCGAGCCGGAAATTGAGCGCGGTGCGGCGCTGGCCGGCCGCGCCGGCCCCGGCGGCGACCCAGTTGCCGGTGGCGCTCAGGCGCGCCTCGGGCGCGGCGACGCGCAGTCGGGTCAGGCGCCATTCGCTGCCGCGCAGCGGCCCGCCGCGGTTGATGGCCTCGACCTCCACACGCCCCAGGTTGCGACCGGCGATGGTGAGCTCGTCCACGGCGATATCCAGCGAGGGCACGCTGGTGGTGGGCTGCTCCAGCAGCTGTTCGACGTCGTTCGCCGCCGAGGGCTCCAGCTGCAGGCGCTTGAGGCGCGCGTACACATTGCCCGCCGTACCCGGGCCCGACTGGCGCACCGACACGTAGCCATTGAGTTCGTTGGCGTCGATGTTGGCCTGCCACTGCGCGCCTTCGCGCGAGCCTCCCAGCACCACGCGGTGGAACTGGCGCCCGCGCACCGTGAGGCGGTCGGCGCGCACCGCCAGGGTGGTGGGCAGGTAGGCCAGGCTGGCGTTCTGGTCGCTGACCGGGCCCACGCGCGGCAGCACCGTGGCGCCGGCCGTGGCCGCCGTGCGCACGTCCACCCCCGTGGTGGTGTTGAACGCGCGCTCCCAGGCATCGGTGTCGAGCTGCGCGAGTTGCACATGAGCGACGACGCCCTCGGGCGGCAGGGACGCGGCGGTGTTGTCGCCCTCCACGCCGACCGCGATGGCGCCGCGCAGCACCCGCGGCTCGCCGCTGCCGAGTTCGCGCTCGTACTGCAGCGAGGCCACCGGCGCCAGCGAGGAGCCGAGCTGGATCGCCAGCCGGTCGGTGCGCGCGCTCTCGCCCGCCACGGTGAGCACGTGGTTTTCGTAGCGCAGCGGCAGGCTGGCCTCGGCCGCCTTGTTCAAGGGCGCCGGCAGGTTCAGCGCCAGCCCCTGCAGGTTGCTCGTCACCTGCAGCTCGGGCACGCCTGCGCGAAAGCCGAGCTGGGCCGTGTAGGCCGCGCTGCCGCTGGCATGCTGGAACAGGCGCGAGACAAAACCCAGCCCGGCGTCGCGCAGGCCGTCGGCGCTGGCCAGGCCCTGGCCTCGGAACTGCACCTGGGCCGTGCCCTTGGCGTCGACCTGCATGCCACCCTCGAAGCGCAGGTCGCCGCCGTACACCCGGGCCTGGGCGGCCTTGACCGAGAAGCCGGTTTCGCTGAAGGCCAGGTTGCCGCTGGCGCGCCCGAGCAGGGGCGCATCGGGGCTGATCTGCAGGTCGTTGCCATCGAGCTTGACGGTGCCGCTGACCTTGGTGGCGTGAGGGTCGGCCAGTGGGAGCTGGAGCGCGAACCCCACTTGCGTGGCCCCGGCACCAGTGCGGGCCCGCGCCAGCGCCTGGCCCGTCATGGCGTTGAGCGGCGAGCCCTGCACGAAACCCAGCGCCTCGTTCGCCGGCCCCTGGGCCTGGGCGTTCACCATCAGCACGCCGTCGTGGCCCAGGTGCTCGATGCCCACCTGTCCCTTGCTCAGGCGCACGCCGGGCGCGTTCGCCACACCGCCTTCGAGCGCGCTGAGCTTGAGCGAGGCGCGGTCGAGCAGCAGCTCGCCCGAGACACCGCGCAGCGCAGGCCAGGCCGCCTCGCCCGCCTTCTGCAGGTAGGCGGGGATGTAGTCGAAGTCCACGTTGCGCAGCGGCGCGCTGATGCGGAACTCGCCGCGCTCGCCGGGCTTCTCGAAGGGCACGTGATCGACCAGCCCCTGCACGCGGAACTCGACCCGGTTCGAGCTGCCACCGCGCACCGCCTCGCGCACGTAGTGGCGCGCGTCGGCATTCACGGTGAGCGGCAGGTAGCGGTGCACGCGCGTGGCGTCGGCGCGCGTGAGGGTGGCGGTGAGGTCGAGCACGCCGGGAAACCGCGAGGCGGTCGATCCGGTCGGCACCTCGCTGGTCTGCCAGCGCACCTGGGCCGTGCCCTCGGCATCGGCGTTGCTCAGGCGCACGTTGTCGAGCTGGGCTTCGATGCGCTCGCCCTGCACGCGCCAGGAAAAATCGGCCTCCAGCTGGTCGACCGGCACGCTGGGGTCTTCGAACACATCGGGCAGTTCCACGGTGCCGTCGGCCACGCTGATGTGCGCCCGCCCGCCCGCCTGGTTGAGGTCGAAGTCCACCGTGGCCCCCGAGATGCCGGGGCGACCGGGCAGCGGGAAACGCCCCGAGATGGACATGCGGCCGCTGGGTTCGCCCGCCACCGACAGACCACTCACCCGCCCTTTGGCCTGGTAGCTCGCCAGGTCCCAGCCCGCCGATGCCGCCGCGCCGGCCCGGCCTTGCCAACGGGCCGAAAAGCCGTCCACCCGGCCCACGGGCCGCAGCTGCTCCAGCCGCCGGTGCGCTTCGGCCGGCAGGGGCAGGCGGCTGGCGAGGGCCGCGAGCGCGCCCAGCTCCAGCCGCTCAGCGCTGAGTTCGGTGCTCGCGCCCTGCTGCCCGGACAGGGCGGCCGTGTGCTGCAGGCGCAGCCGGCCGCTGGGCCAGTCCACGCCCTCGCGGGTGCGGAAACGCAGGTCGTCGGTGGCCACATTGAAGCCCCCCTCGGACCACTGCGCGGCCAGCCGGCCTTGCAATTCGTCGATCGCCAGGGCCGGCAACCCGGGGCCGAGCTGGGCGTCCACGTCGCGCAGCGCCAGGTCGGTCGTGGCGCCCGCCACGGCGCCGTTGACCACGTCGGCCCAGGCGCGCAGCGCGCCTTGCCCGGCGCGCACATCCACGCCCCAGGTCGACAGGTCCGCGTAGGCCCGCAGGCGCGCCACGTCCACGTGGCTGAAGTCCGCGTACAGCTCGCCGCCCCAGTTGTGCCAGATCGGTTGCCCGGGCGCACGGCCGCCCAGCTCGATCAGGGGCTCGCGCAGGCGCCCCCGCACGCTCAGGCCCTCGCCCCATTCGGCCGGCGGCGTGGCGTCGAGCCGGAACTGGTGCGTGCGGGCGGTGTTGCGCACCACGAAGCTCAAGGCCCCCAGGGCCAGCGGGGGTTGGGCGCGCAGCTCGTCCGTCCAGCGCACGGTGCCGTTCTGGATGACGAATTCGCGCAGAGAGAAGAACCAGTCGGCGGCGCGGCCATCTTGCTGGCCCGGGCCCGCGATGTCGAGCCCGGCCACCTCGATGCGGCCCTGCGCGGTGCGCCGCACGTCCAGCACCGGCTGGTCGATCACGACCTGTTCGAAGTTGCCGTGCCAGAGGGAGCGCACCGACACCGCGGTGCGCACCAGCGGCAGGTGCAGGGCGACGCGACCGTGGGGATCGAACAGCTGCACGTCGCGCAGCTCGAAGGACGGCATGAAGGCGGGCAGGAAACCCAGGCCGCTGCTGGTGTTGTCGGCCCGGATCTCGCCCACCTTCACCGGGGCGCCGACCGTGCTGCTGGCCCATCGCTCCAGCTCAGGGCGCCATTCGCCGATTCGGGGCACAATCCACCAATTCAGCGCCGCCCAGGTCAGCACGAAGAGGCCCCAGGCCAGGAACACGAGCCACAAGCAAAGCCGGGCCACCACCGAAAGTGTCTTGAGGGTTCGCGGGGCAGGGGCGATGGGAGCCGGGCTTTGATTCATGTCCACCGCAAATTATGACGGCCAGCCATTTCACAGGTTCCACAGCGGAAGCGCCCGTTTTGTCATCAAATGTGAACCTCTGTCCGCCGCTCTCGGCCCAAGACCGCCGGGCCGACCATTCGCGCTTCGTGCAGCGGGTGCGCCGCCGCTACGCCACTGAACTGCCCTGCCTTCCCCCGGGAGAACCCGTGCTCGCCAGCATGCGGGCCTGCCTGGGCGTGCTGCGCGAGCGCGGCCTGCCGGTGCCCGCCGCCCTGCGCGTGCTGCGCCAGCTGGTGCTGGAGCGCCTGGTGGTGCTCGACTGCGAGCAGGGCGCGCCGCTGGCCGTGGTCACGCGCGCCGTCACCGAACTGGCCGAACTCGCGCTCGACGAAGCCTGCACCCTGGCCTGCGCCGATCTGGACGAACAGCACGGCGCGCCGCAATTCACCACGCCCAAGGGCGAGTTGCAGCGCGCGCAGCTGTGGGTGATCGGCATGGGCAAGCTGGGCGCGCGCGAGCTCAATGTGTCGAGCGACATCGACCTGATCTACGTCTACGACCAGGACGGCGAGACCGCCGGCAACGCCCAGGGCCGCCAGCGCATCAGCAACCACGAGTATTTCGGCAAGGCCGTCAAGCACATCTACAACACCGTGGGCGAGACCACCGAACACGGCAACGTGTTCCGTGTCGACCTGGCCCTGCGGCCCAACGGCAACTCAGGGCCCAGCGCGGTCTCGCTCGGGGCGCTCGAAGAGTATTTCCTGGTGCAGGGCCGCGAGTGGGAACGTTTCGCCTGGCTCAAGAGCCGCGTGATCGCCCCCATCGCGTGTGTGCAGGACCGCAGCGCCAGCGCGCTGCGCGGCACCGTGCTGCCCTTCGTGTTCCGCCGCTACCTCGACTACGGCGTGTTCGATGCCTTGCGCACCTTGCACCGGCAGATCCGCGACCACGCGTCCAAACGCGCCGCCGGCAACCCGGGGCGATCGAACGACGTGAAGCTCTCGCGCGGCGGCATCCGCGAGATCGAGTTCACGGTGCAGCTGCTGCAGGTGGTGCGCGGCGGCCAGTTCCCCGAGCTGCGCACGCGGCCCACGCTGGATGCGCTGCAGCGCCTGTGCAAGGCCGGCCTGATGCCGCCGGCCACGGCCACCGCGCTGGCGCAGGCCTACGAATTCCTGCGCCGGGTCGAGCACCGCATCCAGTACCTGGACGACCAGCAGACCCACGTGATGCCCACGCGCGACGACGACCTGGCCTGGCTCGCGGCCACGCTCGGTTACCCCGACGTGTGCGCCTTCCTGCACGCGCTGGACGCGCACCGCGAGCTGGTGGCCCAGGAATTCGACACCCTGCTCGGCGGACCCACCAACGGCGGTTGCAACGGCAAGGGCTGCGGCAGCAAGAAGAACGGTGCCAACGGCCGCAGCGCGGTCGAGGACCTGCAGGGCGTGCTGGAGCAGCTGCCCCCGGCCTTCGCGGCCCGCGTGGGCCAATGGCGCGAACACCCGCGGGTGCTCGCGCTGCGCGAGGACACCCGCGCACGCCTGGTGCGGCTGGTGCAGCGCACGGGGGCCTGGATCGACGAAGGCCGCGTGAGCGAAGAGGCCGCTCTGCGCATGGCCGACTGGATCGAGCCGCTGCTGCGCCGCGAGAGTTACCTCGCCCTGCTGCAGGAACGGCCCTCGGTGCACGAGCGCCTGCTGCGCCTGCTGGGCGCGGCGAAGTGGCCCGCGCGCTACCTGATCAAGCACCCCGGCGTGATCGATGAACTCGCCAGCCAGCAGCTGCTGACCGACCGCTTCGATGCCGCGCAGTTCGAGGACGAGCTGGAGGCGCGGCGCACCGCGCTGCGCTCCACCGGCGAGGACGATGAAGAAGCCCTGCTCAACCTGCTGCGCCGCGCGCACCACGCCGAGGTGTTCCGCACCCTGGCGCGCGACGTGGAGAAGGTGCTCACCGTCGAACAGGTGGCCGACGACCTTTCCGCCCTGGCCGACTCGGTGCTGCGCACCACCGCGCGCTGGTGCTGGGCCCGTCTCAAGAGCCGCCACCGCGACGAGCCCAGCTTCGCCATCATTGGCTACGGCAAGCTCGGCGGCAAGGAGCTGGGCTACGGCAGCGACCTGGACATCGTCTTCGTCTACGAAGACGAACACGAGAACGCCCCGGAGATCTACGCCGCCTTCGTGCGCAAGATGATCAACTGGCTCACGGTGAAGACGGGCGAGGGCGACCTGTTCGAGATCGACACCGCGCTGCGGCCCAACGGCAGCTCGGGCCTGCTGGTCACCAGCTTCACGGCCTATTCCAACTACCAGCAGCAGCGCGGCAGCAACACCGCCTGGACCTGGGAACACCAGGCCATGACACGCGCGCGCTTCGTGCTCGGTGGTGTGGCCGAGAGCCCGCCGCCGGGCCTTCCCAAGGCGGGCTCAGCCCCCCCGGGGGGCAGCGACCCGCAGGGGGGCGCAGCGTGGGGGCTCTCCCTCGCCGGCCGCTTCGACGCGGTGCGCGAGGCGGTCATCACGGCCGAGCGCGATGCCGCCTCGCTGGCCGCCGAAATCGTCGCCATGCGCGGCAAGGTGCGCGCGGCGCACCCGGTGCGTGGCGAACGCTTCGACGTGAAACACAGCCCGGGCGGCATGGTGGACGTGGAGTTCGTGGTGCAGTACCTGGTGCTGCTGCACTCTCGCGCGCACCCCGAGTTGCGCGCCAACACCGGCAACATCAACCTGCTGCGGCGCGCCGAAAGCGCCGGCCTGCTCGAACCGGGCATGGGCGAGGCCGCGGCCCGCGCCTACCGCGAGCTGCGCCAGATCCAGCACACCGCGCGGCTGGACGAGGCGCCCACGCAGGTCGATGCGGCGCAGGTCGAAGAAGCCGCTCGCGCGGTGCTGGCGTTGTGGCAACACGTGCTGGGCCGCGTCACGTCGACCGCTTGAACGATCGACCTGCCTTGACACCGTGGCGCGGCAGCTGGTTGTGGCTTTGCGGCCTGCATGCGGCGCTCAGCCTGCTGGTGTGGTGGTCCCCTGCCGGCGTGGCCGACGCACTGACTTGGCGCGCGGGCGAATGGACGGCACGGCCCTGGACGCTGTGGAGCAGCGCCTGGGTCCACCTGAACCTCCCCCACCTCGTGGGCAACGTGCTGGCCATGGGCGGCGTGGCCGCCGCAGGTTGGGTGCTGCGGCCCGGTGCGCGCTGCACGCTGGCGTGGCTGCTGGCGTGGCCACTCACGCAGGTCTCGCTGCTGCTGTGGCCCCAGGTGGGGTACGCGGTCGGCCTCTCTGGCCTGATGCACGCCGGCATCCTCGTGCTGGCGGTGCAGGTCGCGCTGCGCCGCCTGCCCATCCAGGGCGCGCGGTTCTGGGGCGGGCTGCTGTTCGTGGTGGTGCTGACCAAGGTGCTGCTCGAGCGGGGCTGGTCCCAGCCCATCGTGTGGGACGCCGACAGCCACCTGTCGGTGGTGCAGGCCGCGCACGTCACCGGCGCCTTCTGGGGCGTGGTGCTGGGGCTGGCCGAACCCCTGCTGAAGCGCCCACGAAAAAGCCCGCCGTAGCGGGCTTTCAGGCACGGGGCGCGCAGGGGCTCAGGCCGCCGACGGCGCCGCGGTGACCGAGACCGCCTTGCGGAAGCGGTTGAGCTCCTGCACGGTCTTGAAGCTCTGCTCCATCAGCAGGCTCATGTTGTGCAGGATCCGATCGACCACGCGCGTTTCCCACACCGCATCGAAGTTGATCTGCTTGTCCAGCCAGTGCTCCAGCCACTCCGGGTTGGGCAGGCGGCTTTGAATGGTGTCGTTGGGGAACAGGTTCTTGTTCACGTGCAGGTTGGTCGGGTGCAGCGCCTGCGCGGTGCGGCGCGCGCTGGCCATCAGCACGCCCACCTTGGCGAAGGCCGAGCGGGCCTCGTTGCCGAACTTGCCGATGGCGCGCTTCATGTAGCGCAGGTAGGCGCCGCCGTGGCGCGCCTCGTCCTGGCTGAGCGTGCTGTAGATCTGCTTGATCACGGGTTCGGTGTGCCACTCGCTGGCGCGGCGGTACCAGTGGTTCAGGCGGATCTCGCCGCAGAAGTGCAGCATCAGCGTCTCCAGCGGCGGAGCCGGATCGAACTCGAAGCGGATGTCGTGCAGCTCCTGCTCCGTGGGCACCAGCTCGGGACGGAAGCGGCGCAGGTACTCCATCAGCACCAGCGAGTGCTTCTGCTCTTCAAAGAACCAGATCGACATGAAGGCCGAGAAGTCGGAATCGTCGCGGTTGTCGCGCAGGAACATCTCGGTGGCCGGCAGCGCCGCCCATTCCGTGATCGCGTTCATCTTGATGGTCTGCGCCTGTTCATCGGTCAACGCGCTGGCATCGAACTTGTCCCAGGGGATGTCCTTGTCCATGTCCCAACGCACGGATTCGAGTTGTTTGAAGAGTTCAGGATAGAGCATGGTGGTCTTTCTTAACGCGGACATTCTATGCGGCGGGCTTTCACGGCAATGACAAACCACCCCATCGTTCGGGACTTGCCCCCTCGGAAAGTTCCGATGGCACCGGTTTGAATCCACCCAGCCGCCGCCTGCGTAGAGGAGATCAGACGCGCTTGAGTTTGCGACAGGCCCATGTTGGAATGAATTTTTTGCCCCTCTGGAGTTGCCGCATGAAGAACCTTGAAACCCTGGGCCTGGCCATTGCGCTGGCGTTCGCCACGGTGCCGCCCGCCGCGGCCCAGACCGCGCCGGCGCCCGCGCCGACGGGTGCCAGCTGCCCCGCGCTGCTGCAGCATCGCTTCGACCGCCTGCAGGACGAAAAGCCCCAGTCGCTGTGCCAATACAGCGGCAAGGTGGTGCTGGTGGTGAACACCGCGAGCTTCTGTGGTTTCACCAAGCAGTACGAAGGCCTGGAGGCACTCCACGCGCGCTACCAGTCCCAGGGGCTGGTGGTGCTGGGCTTCCCGGCCAACGACTTCGGCAGCCAGGAGCCGGGCAACAACCAGGCCATCGCCGACTTCTGCGAGAACACCTTCGGCGTGAAATTCCCGATGTTCAGCAAGACCAGCGTGGTCGGGCGAGACGCCAACCCGCTGTACCGCCAACTGGCTGAAAAGACGGGCGACCACCCGCGCTGGAACTTCCACAAGTACCTGATCGCGCGCGACGGCCAGACCGTGCGCAGCTATGCCAGCGGCGTCGACCCCAAAAACCCCTCGTTCGTCAGGGACATAGAAAAGTTTCTGTCGGCTAAATAGTGACTGATGAGTCACAATGAAAACCAATAAGTATTTCAACGCGAGTTGCCACCATGCCCCTGCCCAGCCAATCCCGCTCTGCGCGCCCGATGACCGGAGCATGGAACTTTTCTCGCGCAGCGGGCGTCGTAAACAGCAGGCCGGACAGCGTGCCGGCCGCCGATTTCCGTTTTGTACTGCGAAGCCTTCCGGGTCTGCGTGATCCGGCTGCAATCCCGAGGCGCTTCTCCTCCTCCTCCCTCCCTCCCTTGTTCGTCTGGGGGCGCTTCGCAGTCTTTTGTATTGGCCTCCGTGGCCGCCGCACCCGCCGGTGCGCGGCCCACCGGCCCTGAGGTCCGTCCATGCAGTCGGGCCTCCTCCCCACCTCCGTCTCCCCTGCGCGCGCCGCCGTCTCGCGGCCTTCGCGCGTGGCCATCGTGGGCTCCGGCATTGCCGGCCTGGCCGCCGCCCACACCCTGCAGGGCCTGGCCGATGTCACGCTGTACGAGGCGGGCGACCATTTCGGCGGGCACACCCACACGGTGGACGTGACCCTGCCCGATGCCTACGGCGTGCCCACCACCTTTGGCGTCGACACCGGCTTTCTGGTGCTCAACGAGCGCACGTACCCCAATCTGCTGGCCTTGCTCGCCGCTCTGGAGGTGCCGATCGCCCGCGCCGACATGTCGTTCTCGGTCCAGGTGCCGGGTGCCGGGCCCGGCGGCGACGCGCTCGAATGGAGCGGCAGCGACCTGTCTTCCGTGTTCGCGCAGCGCCGCAACCTGGCCAACCCACGCTTTCTGCGCATGCTGGCCGACATCGCGCGCTTCAACCGCGTGACCACCCGCCTGGCCGAACGTGGCGACGACCTGCGACCCGACAGCCCCCTGCTGCAACCCTTGGGCGACTTCCTGCGCGACCAGCGCTTCTCGGCCGAATTCCGCGACTGGTACTTCCTGCCCATGATGGGCTGCATATGGAGTTGCCCGACCGACCAGATGCTGGCCTTCCCGGTCGCCACCATGGTGCGCTTCTGCCACAACCACGGCCTGATCCAGGTGAGGAACCGGCCGCAGTGGCACACGGTCGCGGGGGGCGCCCGCCAGTACGTGAGAAAGATCCTCCGCGGGGTGGGCGACCTGCGCCTTTTCACGCCGGTGCAGCAGGTGCTGCGCGACGACGAGGGCGTGCGCGTGGTCTCACCCGGCCAAGTGGACCGCTTCGACGCCATCGTGATGGCCTGCCACAGCGACCAGGCGCTGCGCCTGCTGGGCAACCAGGCCTCGGCGGCCGAACGCGAGCTGCTCGGCGCCATCCGCTACCAGCCCAACCGCGCCGTGCTGCACACCGATGCCTCGGTGCTGCCGGAGAACTCCCGTGCCTGGGCGGCCTGGAACTACGAACGCGCGCCCACTGCCGATCAGGAATCGGCCAACGTCTGCCTGCATTACCTGATCAACCGCCTGCAGCCACTGCCAGTGCCGCAACCGGTGGTGGTGTCGCTCAATCCGCAGCGCGAGATCACCCCCACGCAAGTGCTGGGCGAGTACGCCTACGAGCACCCCGTGTTCGACCTCGCGGCGATCCGCGCCCAGGCCGGCATTCCCGGCTTGCAGGGCCATCGCCATACCTGGTTCGCCGGCGCCTGGACCGGCTATGGCTTTCACGAGGACGGGCTCAAGTCGGGCCTGCAGGCCGCGCGCGGCCTGATCGATGCGCACCGCCTGATGCCGCTGACCCACGAGCGCGAGCTGCGCCGGGCCGCGCTTCCCGGGGTGTTCGCATGAGCGCAGCGCCGGGCCGCCCCAAGCCAGCTCGCACCGCAGGCGAAGCCGAAGGTATACCAGTGAACGCGGCCGTGGCACAGCTGGGCTTTGGCCAGGTGCGCCACACACGCCACCGGCCCCGGCGCCACGCGTTCGCCTACGCCACCTGCTTTCTGATGCTGCCCATGCGCAGCCTGCGCGTGCACGGCCCCGGCGCGCTGGCGCGCAACCGCAGTGCCGCGCTGAGCTTTCACGACACCGACCACGGCGATGGCCGCGCCGACAGCCTGGGCTGGCTGGACGAGGTGCTGCGCCAGCATGGCATCCACGACGCACAGGGCGAGGTCTGGCTGCACACCTACCCGCGCATGCTGGGCTACAGCTTCAAGCCAGTGAGTTTCTGGTACTGCCACCGCGCCGATGGCTCGCTGCGCGCGGTGCTCGCCGAGGTGAACAACACCTTTGGCGAACGCCATTGCTACCTGCTCGACGCGCCCCGCTATGGCCAGCCCTGCGAAGCCGCCAAGGTGTTCCACGTCTCGCCGTTCTGCCCGGTGCGCGGGCGCTACCGCTTCGTCTTCATGCGCACGGAAGGCCCCACCGCCCGCACCGTGGCGCGCATCGACTACTTCGATGGCGCGGGTGATGCGGCCCTGCTCAACACCAGCGTGAGCGGCGAGCTGCTGCCACTCAATGCCCGCACGCTGCGCCGCGCGCTGTGGTCTCACCCCGCCATGACCCTGGGCGTGATCGCCCGCATCCACTGGCAGGCTTTGCGCCTGTGGTGGCAGAAGGCCCCATTCTTCCGCCAGCCGCCCGCGCCGGGCGACTTCGTGACCGCCGCCGTGCCCTCGGCGCCCACTGTGACCGCCGAGCCGCGCCAACCATGAACAGCACCACCGCCTCCCGCCGCCCCGTGGGCTTCGAACTGCCCCACAACACACCGGCCGCCGCGCGCACCGTCCTGCAGCTGCTGCAGAGCCTGGTGCACGGCAGCCTCACGCTGCAGCTGCCCGACGGCTCGGTGCAGCGCTTCGGGCAGACCGACGGACCGCATGCGAGCATGAAGCTGCACAACTGGAACGTGTGCGGCGCCACGCTCAAATCGGGCGACATCGGTTTCGCCGAGACCTACATCGCCGGCGACTGGAGCACGCCGCACCTCACCTCGCTGCTCTCGCTGCTGGTGGCCAACCGCCACGAGGTGGAGGACATGGTCTATGGCTCCTGGCTGGGCCGCCTGGCCTACCGCGTGCGGCACCTGCTCAACCGCAACTCCAAGGCCAACAGCCGCAAGAACATCCACGCGCACTACGACCTGGGCAATGCGTTCTACCGCCTGTGGCTGGACGAGACCATGAACTACTCGTCGGCCTGGTTCGAGACACCGGAGCAGACCATGGTGATGGCGCAGCATGCCAAGGTGCGCCGCGCGCTGCGACTGGCCGGGGTGCGCCCGGGCGACCGCGTGCTGGAGATCGGCTGCGGCTGGGGTGCGCTGGCCGAAAAGGCGACCACCGAGTTCGACGCCTCGGTGGTCGGCGTGACGCTGTCGACCGAACAGCTGGCCTTCGCGAAACAGCGCCTGCAGGCCATCGGGCGCCAGGACCGCGCCGACCTGCGGCTGCAGGATTACCGGGACATCCACGACGCACCATTCGACGCCATCTGCTCGATCGAGATGGTCGAGGCGGTGGGGCGCTCGTACTGGCCGACCTACTTCCAGACCGTGGCCCGCCTGCTCAAGCCCGGGGGCCGGGCCTGCATCCAGAGCATCGTGATCGCCGACGCGCATTTCGACCGCTACATCCAGGGCACGGATTTCATCCAGCAATACATCTTCCCGGGCGGCTGTCTGCCTTGCCCGCGCGAGTTGCGCGCCCAGGCCGCGCGGGCGGGGCTGGAGGTGGTCGATGAGTTCGCCTTCGGCCAGGACTACGCGCGCACGCTGTCGATCTGGCGCGAGAGTTTCCTGCGCGAACAGGAGCACGTGCTGCAACTGGGCTTCGACCAGCGCTTCCTGCGCATCTGGGAGTTCTACCTCGCTTATTGCGAGGCGGCGTTCGAGCAGCAGAACGTGGACGTCGTGCAGTACACGCTGCGCAAGCCCGCCTGAGGCCCGCGCCATGTCCACGCTCCCTCTTCACCTGTTCGTGGCCCTCGCGCTGCTGGTGGGGGGACCCGCAAGCGCGCAGCCCGCGCCAGCACCCCTGCTGAGCGCGGTGCTGCAGGACCAGACACGCACCGGCAGCGCCCGCCTTCGGTACTGGGGGTTCGATGTCTACGACGCGCGCCTGTATGTCGCGCCCGGCTTTGACATCCAGCGCTTCGAAGACCAGCGCTTCGGCCTGGAACTGAGCTACCTGCGGGGCTTCAAGGGCGCCGACATCGCCGAGCGCTCCATCGAGGAAATGAAAGGCCTGGCCCGGCTGGACCCCGCGCAGGCCCAGCGCTGGCAAGCCGCGATGAGCGCCCTCTTCCCCGAGGTGCGGCGTGGCGACCGCCTCACCGGCGTGCACGTGCCGGGCAGCGGCGCGCGCTTCTACGTCAACGGCCAGTGGCTCGGCGAGATCGCCGACGACGCCTTCTCGCGCCTGTTCTTCGGCATCTGGCTCTCGCCCAGGACCTCGCAGCCGAGCCTGCGCGAAGCCCTGATCCAGTCCCTGGGCGGCCCGCCGCGCGCGCCATGAGCGAACCCGCCGCCCGCTTCATCGGGCCAGGCGCCTGGCGCCATGGGCTGCGCTACGGTCTGCTGGGCCTGCCGCTGGCTTTCGTCGCGTTGCCGCTGTACGTGATCCTGCCCAACCACTACGCGCGCGCGTTCGGCGCGCCGTTGGCGGCCCTGGGGGCGGTGCTGCTGGCCGCGCGACTGATCGATGCCGTGCTCGATCCCTGGATCGGGCGTTGGTGCGACCGCCTCTTTGCGCGCTCGATCGCGGCCGTGCTGGGCGCTGCCGCCGGCGCCGCGCTGGTGCTCGCGGGCGGGCTGTGGGGCCTGCTGTTTCCGCCGGCCGCCGTGCGCGACGCGGGCAGCGCGATCCTGCTCGGCTGGGCGGGCGGGCTGATGGCCCTGACCTACATCGCCTACAGCGTGATCTCGGTGGCGCACCAGGCCTGGGGGGCGCGCCTGGGCGGCGACGAGGCCCAGCGCAGCCGCGTGGTGGCCTGGCGCGAAGGCCTGGCCCTGCTGGGCGTGCTGATCGCCGCCGTGCTGCCCGCCACGCTGGGGCTGGGCGCCACGGTCTCGGCCTTCGCCGCGCTGCTGGCGCTGGGCTGGTGGGCCTGGAGCCGCGCCACGCGCCCGCTCGACCGGTCCCTGGCCACCACGGCGGATGGCCCCTCCCCGCTGCGGCAACCCGCGTTCCGGCGCCTGCTCGCGGTGTTCGTGATCAACGGCACCGCCAGCGCCGTGCCGGCCACGCTGGTGCTGTTCTTCGTGCAGGACCGGCTGCAGGCACCGGCGGCGGTGGAGCCGGCCTTCCTCGCCACCTACTTCCTGTGCGCCGCGATGTCGATGCCGCTCTGGGTGCGGCTGGTCGCCCGCCTCGGGCTGGCGCGCACCTGGCTCGCCGGCATGGGCGTGGCGGTGGCGGTGTTCGTCTCGGCGGCCCTGCTCGGCGCGGGCGACGTGCTGCCCTTCCTGATGGTGTGTGCCCTCTCGGGCGTGGCGCTGGGCACCGACCTCGCCCTGCCCGGCGCGATGCTTGCCGGCCTGATCGGCCGGCTGGGTGAACGCGGCCAACGCGAGGGCGCGTACTTCGGCTGGTGGAACTTCGCCACCAAGCTCAACCTCGCGCTGGCCGCGGGTCTCGCCCTGCCACTGCTGGCCTGGTTCGGCTACACCCCAGGCACGCGCGACCCCGCCGCGCTGCAGACCCTGACCATCGCCTACTGCCTGCTGCCTTGCGCGCTCAAGCTGCTGGCCGGGGGCGCGCTGTACGCGCTCGTCATCCGGCCCGAGCAAAAGCCCGCGCCGCCGCGCCCCGCCCTGTCCACGAACTGAAAGACCACCATGCAACGACGCCACTTGCTCGCCGCCGGCATCGCGGGCGCCGCCGCACTCTCGGGCTGCGCAGGCCCGCAGATCGCGCAGTACGCGGGCGAAAAACCGGTGCTCGACCTGCGCAGCTATTTCAACGGCACGCTCGACGCCTACGGTGTCTTCACCGACCGCTCGGGCGAGGTCGTCAAGCGCTTCACCGTGGTCATGCGCTGCCAATGGAACGGGGACGATGGCGTGCTCGACGAGGCCTTCACCTACTCGGATGGCACGACCCAGAAGCGCGTGTGGCGCATGAAGCACCTGGGCAACGGCCGCTTCAGCGGCACCGCCGACGACGTGGTGGGCACCGCGCTCGGTGAGCAGCAGGGCAATGCCTTCCGATGGGGCTACACGCTGCGGCAACCGGTGGACGGCAAGACCTACGAAGTGCAGTTCGACGACTGGATGTACCTGATGGACGACCGCGTGATGCTCAACAAGGCCACGATGAGCAAGTTCGGCATCCGCCTGGGCGAGGTCACGCTGTCGTTCGTGAAGCGCCTGCCATGACCATCCCCAGAACCTTCATCGATGCGCCCATGCCGTCCCCTCGGGCGGCGAGCGGTGCGCGCGGCTTCTCGCTGTTCGGGCCCATGAACCCCCGCATCACCGACTGGCGCGGCCTGCGCGTGTGGCTGATCGGCGCCTCCAGCGGCATTGGCGAAGCCACCGCCTCGGCCCTGCACGCGCGCGGGGCGCAGGTGCTGCTGTCGGCTCGCAATGCGCCCGCGCTGAACGCCTTCGTGGCCGCGCACCCGGCCGCGCAGGCCTGGCCGCTGGACGTGACCGATGCCAATGCGGTCATGCGCACCACCTACCAGATCCTCGCGCAAGGCCCGCTGGACCTGGTGCTGTACTGCGCCGGCCACTACCGCGAAATGCGCGCCACCGACATGGACCTGGCCGACCTTCGGCGACACGTCGACATCAACTACCTCGGCGCGCTGCACGTGCTCGACGCCGCCGTGCCCGCGATGGCGGCGCGGGGCCATGGGCACATCAGCCTGATCAGCAGCGTGGCGGGTTTTCGCGGCCTGCCCAAGAGCCTCGCCTACGGCCCGACCAAGGCCGCGCTCACCCACCTCGCCGAGACGCTGTACCTGGACCTGCAGCCCCTGGGCCTGGGCGTGAGCGTGGTGCATCCCGGCTTCGTGAGCACGCCCCTGACGGCCCGCAACGGCTTCACCATGCCCGCGCTGATCACACCAGCACAGGCGGCCCAGGCCATGCTGGCCGGCTGGGGCCAGGGCGCGTTCGACATCCACTACCCCAAGCGCTTCACGCGCTGGATGAAGCTGTTGCGCCTGCTGCCCTACCGCGCGTACTTTCCGGCGGTGCGCCGCGTCACCGGGCTATAACGCGTTCATGTCCACCGACAACCGCGCCGCCATCGACCACCTCTGCAACTGGTTCGAGTCGCTCTCCCCCGGCTCGCTCGCCCGGCTTGGCGAGTTCTACACGCCGGACGCGCGCTTCAAGGACCCGTTCAACGAGGTGCAGGGCATCCCGGCCATCACACGCGTGTTCGAACACATGTTCGACAGCCTCACGGCGCCGCGCTTCATCGTCACGGGCAGGCTGGTCGACGGCGCGCAATGTTTTCTGGTGTGGGAGTTCCGCTTCCGTTTTCAGCGCTTTGACACCGCGACCGAGCAGGTGGTGCGCGGCGGCTCGCACCTGCGGCTCGCGCTCGATGGCCGCGTCAGCGACCACCGCGACTATTGGGACGCGGCGGAAGAGCTGTACGAAAAACTGCCCGTGCTGGGAGGGCTGATGCGCTGGCTGAAGCGGCGCGCCAACGGCTGAGGCGCGGTGCGCCTCAGCTCGGCTTCGTGTCGACGAAGCTCTGGCGCAGGTTGAGTTTCTCGGCCAGGCGGGCCAGATTGGGGTACTGCGAGCGCCAGTCGATGCTGGCGAAGCGGAAGTCCAGGTAACCCAGCGCGCAGCCCACGGCCACGTCGGACAGGCTGAAGTGGATGCCCGAGCAGAACGCCTTCTCGCCCAGGCCCTGGCTCATGGACTTCAGGCTGGCGTCGATCTTGGCGCGCTGGCGCTCGATCCACGCCTCGCTGCGCTCGCCCGCGCCGCGGCCGGGCCAGGTGGCTTCGAGCCGGGCCAGCACGGCGGCGTCCAGCAGGCCATCGGCCAGGGCTTCCCAGGTCTTGACCTCGGCGCGCTCGCGGCCTTGCGTGGGAATCAGCTTGCCCACCGGTGAAAGGGTGTCGAGGTACTCCACGATCACGCGCGAGTCGAACACCGCCTCGCCGCCCTCCATCACCAGGCAGGGCACCTTGCCCAGCGGGTTGGAGGTCATGATGGTGGTGTCGGCGGACCACACGTCTTCCAGGATGAACTGGTAGTCCAGTTTTTTCTCGGCCATGACAACGCGCACTTTTCGCACGTAGGGGCTGGTGATGGCGCCGATGAGTTTCATGGGGAATGGAATGGTCGTTGGACTGGGGAACACGATTCTAGCCAGCACCAGGGACGCCCCCTCGGACGGCGGACACGGCGCCCGACGGTGGGCCCGCCGCCGGACGGGCCTCCTACAATCGTGGGATGCGCCCGACCACCTCTTCTCCTGCCACGCCCGCCCACACCATCCCCGGCGCCCTCAGCGCCATTTCCGCCCTGTCGCCGCTCGACGGCCGTTACGCCGGCCGCCTGGCCAGCCTGCGCCCCTTCATGAGCGAGCAGGGCTACATGCACCGCCGCGTGCAGGTCGAGATCGCCTGGTTCATTGCGCTCTCCGATGCCGGCCTGGCCGAGTTCAAGCCGCTCTCGCCCGGCGCGCGCACCTACCTGCTGGGCCTGGTGAAGAACTTCAGCGAAGCCGATGGCCAGGCCATCAAGGACATCGAGAAAGTCACCAACCACGACGTGAAGGCGGTCGAGTACTGGATCAAGTCGCGCTTCGAGGCGCGTCCTGAGCTGGAGAAGGCCGCCGAGTTCGTGCACTTCGCCTGCACCAGCGAAGACATCAACAACACCAGCCACGCCCTGCAGCTCAAGGGCGGGCGCGACGCCGTGCTGCTGCCCGCGCTGGACGCGGTGATCGACAAGCTGCGCGAAATGGCCCACGCCTTTGCTGCCGTGCCCATGCTCAGCCGCACGCACGGCCAGACCGCCAGCCCCACCACCGTGGGCAAGGAAATCGCCAACGTGGTGGTGCGCCTGAGCGCCGCACGCGACCGCATCGCCGGCGTCAAGCTGCTGGGCAAGATGAACGGTGCCGTGGGCAACTACAACGCCCACCTGAGCGCCTGGCCAGAGTTCGACTGGGAGGCGTTCAGCCGCAACGTGATCGAACAGCCCGAGCCACTCGGTCTGGGCCTGACCTTCCAGCCCTACAGCATCCAGATCGAGCCGCACGACTACATGGCCGAGCTGTTCGACGCGGTCGCGCGCACCAACACCATCCTGATCGACCTCTCGCGCGACATCTGGGGCTATGTGAGCCTGGGCTATTTCAAACAACGCCTGAAGGCGGGCGAGATCGGCTCGTCCACCATGCCGCACAAGGTCAACCCGATCGACTTCGAGAACGCCGAAGGCAACCTGGGCCTGGCCAACGCGCTGCTGCGCCACCTCTCCGAGAAGCTGCCCATCAGCCGCTGGCAGCGCGACCTGACCGACTCCACCGTGCTGCGCAACATGGGCGTCGCCCTGGGCTATGCGGTGCTGGCCTACCACTCGATGGGCGTGGGGCTGGGCAAGCTCGAACTCAACGAGGAAGCCATCGCCGCGGACCTCGATGCGTCCTGGGAAGTGCTGGCCGAGCCGATCCAGACCGTGATGCGCCGATACGGCGTTTCGGGCGCCTACGAGAAACTCAAGGAAGTCACGCGCGGCAAGACCGTGACCGCCGAGGCACTGCACGAACTCATCCGCAGCCTGGACATTCCCCAGCCCGAAAAAGACCGCCTGCTGGCCATGACCCCGGGCAGCTACGTCGGCAAGGCCACCGAGCTGGCGCGGCGCGTCTGACTACCGCCCGGAACCGGGCTCTTCCAGCGCGCGCTCGGCGTAGCGGTTGAAGCGCCAGGCGTCGCCTTCGATGGTGATGCGCCGCCAGCTGGCGCGTTTCTCACCGGGGGTCATCTCGGTCCAGCGCTGCACTTCGTCGAAGCGCCGGCCACAGCCCTTGCAGACCTCGTCACCCTGGCTGGTCGAGCAGATGGCGATGCACGGCGTGTCGGGCGTGGTCTCATACCAGGCCAGCCAGGCCTCGCGGGCGCGGGCGGGCAACGTGGCCTCGTCGGCCTCGGTCTCGTGGAACCAGATCATCAGCGCATACACCTCGGCCAAAGCGCGAAGTTCCTTGCACAGGGAAACACCATCTGGCGAGGGTGAGCGCTCACGCCAGTAGTTGATCGCGGCTTCGATGTCGGTGATGTGGATGCCGGCCATGGGGTGTGGATCATAGCCAGTCTGGCCCTTCGATGAACGCACCGGCAAGCGGAGCCAACCCTGGCCTTGTGGTAACTGCGTACCCATCCCAGGCACCGGACGCGGTAACGGCCCGCTACAATCGCGGGTCTCGAAGGGGAGTAGCTCTCCGCTCCAGCGCTTGCCGCTGGACATTCGGGTTGTCGTCAATACGGAGCCACCGCTTCCGGCAACCCGGGCCCGGCAATCACCTTGCCGGGCTGAGCAAGACCTTTGATAGGCCCCATGGGCCGATCAAGACACGTCCATCCCCTTCGCCAGCGCAGTTGCGCCATTGCGGGCGGATGACACAGCGCCTTCCGATCGACCATGGTGGTCGATGCATGAGAAGTGAAGGCCGGGCGGATGGCGACGAGATCGGCTCGCGCCCCACCCATTTGGACAAACGACAACGAGGAATTTATGGATTTCCTGACATCGCCCGCGTTCTGGGTCGCCCTGGGACAGATCATCATCATCGACATCCTGCTGGGTGGCGACAACGCGGTCGTGATCGCGCTGGCCTGCCGCAAGCTGCCGCCCGCACAGCGCACCAAGGGCATCATCTGGGGCACTTTCGGCGCCATCGTGCTGCGGGTCATCCTGATCGCCTTCGCGATGACACTGCTGACCGTGCCGTTCATCAAGCTCGTGGGCGCGCTGCTGCTGGTGTGGATCGGCGTGAAGCTGCTGGCCCCCGATGACGAGGCGCATGGCGACATCCAGGGCAGCGACAAGCTGTTCGCCGCCATCAAGACCATCATCGTGGCCGACCTGGTGATGAGCGTGGACAACGTGATCGCCATCGCCGGCGCCGCACAGAACGCGGGCGAGCACTCGTTCCTGCTGGTGGTGCTGGGCCTGCTGATCTCCATTCCCATCATCGTCTGGGGCAGCACCTTGGTCATCAAGCTGATGGCCCGTTTCCCGATCATCATCACCCTGGGCGGCATGCTGCTGGGCTGGATTGCCGGTGGCATGCTGGTCACCGACCCGGCCTTTGTCACGCCCGACAAGTGGACCTTCATGCCCAAGCTCGGCACGGTGGATGAGAAGGGCATGGCGGTCATCTCCGACACCCTTTACTGGACGGCCCACGTCGTCGGGGCGCTGGTGGTGCTCGCACTGGGCAAGTGGATCTCCTCCCGCCGTCCGCCGGTGGTGCACGAAGGCTGATCCCGCCTTTCGAGGTCCTGACACACCAGGGCGGCGTCCGCAAGGGCGCCGCCCTTTTTCATGTCGGCGGGCGGACCGGTGCTATGCTGGTCCGCATGAAACTCATCCTGACCTGGCTGCTCGCGGCCTGCGCCCTGCTGGTGGTGGCCTACATCTACCCCGGCGTGCAGGTGCAGAGCTTCACTTCCGCCCTGATCGCCGCGGCGGTCATCGGCCTGTTCAACGCCGTGCTGCGGCCCATCCTGGTGATCCTGACCTTGCCCGTCACCATCGTCACGCTGGGTCTCTTCCTGTTCGTCATCAACGCCCTGATGTTCTGGGCGGCATCGGGTGTGCTCGATGGCTTCCGCGTCAACGGCTTCCTGGCCGCGCTGCTGGGCTCGTTGATCTACTCGGTGCTGATGCTGGTGGTGAGTTCCGCCGTGCGCTCGCTCGGCTCGCGCTGAGCCGAGCGGCCGGCCCGTCGCCGGGTCTACTTCTCTTCGCGCACGGACTCGCGCAGCTGCGCCTCGACTTCACGGCGGCGGCTGTCCACGATGGCCAGTTCCATGCCGTCCGTGCGTTGCGCGGCGGGCAGCGCCTGGGCCGCCTTGAAGCGGTCCACCGCACCACCGAAGTCCAGGTGGGCGGCACGCGCCTCCGCCTCGGCACGGATGGCGCGCAAGGTCTGCCCTTGCACGGCATGGCCTCGCGACAGCGTTTGCCAGGCCACCGCGTCGCGCGGCTGCAGCGCCACCCAGGCCTGCAAGCGGCTGACCGCGCGCTGCGGCTGACCGGTGGCCAGCGCGGCCTGCGCACCAAGCAGGGCACTGGCGCGGGAGGTTCCCGCCAAGGCCTGGTCGCGCAGTTCCGCGAGCAGGGCCGCCTGCGCGGGAGGCAGGGAAGGCACACCGCCCGCGACGGGCGACAGCAAGATGTCGAGCAGCAGCGCATCCACCGTGGGGCGCGCCTCGGGCGCCACCGCCCCGCGCAACTGCTGCGCCAGCTCCAGGGCCAGATCGCGCTGCCCCAGGCGCAGTGCCGAGAGCGCGGCCGCGTAGCGGTCGCCGGGCGAGGCATTGGCCGATCGGCCATTGGCGAGCCAGGCGCGCTGCCGATCAGGACCGTTCTCCGCCAGCACCCTGGCGCGCGCCGACACCAGCACGTGCACGCTGCGCGAGGGCATGGGCAAGCCCACGGAGGCGCTGGACGCGCCCCGCGTGCCTGGCAAGTCCAGGCGCAGGCCCAGGGGAGCGGTCGGCGCGGTGGCGCCGCCGGCCTCCGGCGTGGCGGCCTTGACCGGGCCCACCTGGCCGCCTGCCGCCGCGACCGGCCCGGAGGGCACCCGGGACCGCATGTCGGCAATTCGCTCCCCCGTCAACGGGTGGCTGCGCAGGTAGGGGAACGAGCCGTCGTCGTAGCGCGAGGACTGCTGCATCTTGTCGAACATGCTCACGAAGCCCAGGCCGTCAAAGCCGGCACCCGTGAGGACGCCAAAGCCCACGCGGTCGGCCTCGCGCTCCATGTCGCGCGAGAAGTTCAGTTGGGTCTGTGCCGCGACGGCCGTGCTGCCCGCGATCGCGGCGCTGGCCACCTGCGGGTTGGACCCCGCCGCCAGCGCGCCCAGGATCATCGCCCCCATCATCCACGGCGCCATGCGCTCCTCGCGCGTCATCATGCGGGCGATGTGGCGCTGCGACACGTGGCTGAGCTCGTGTGCCATCACCGAAGCCAGTTCCTCGGGCTTGTCGGTGATCGCGACCAGGCCCAGGTTCACGCCAAGGTACCCTCCTGGCAGGGCAAAGGCATTGACGCGCTTGTCGCGCGAAACCACCAGTTCCCAGGCCAGGCGCTCGGCCAGTTCGGGCGGCACGTCGCCGCGATCGCGCGCCGCGCCCAGCAGGGGCTGCCACAAGGCCTGCAGGTGGTCGCCGAGCACGGGATCGTCCAAGTAGTCCGGGTCGCGGTAGATGTCGCGCGCGATGCGGTCCCCCAGGCGCCGTTCGGCCGCGATGGACATGCCATCGCCGTCGCCCAGGCTGGGCAGCGAGGAGGTGGCCGTGCCGTCACGGACCGGCTGGGCGATCGAGGCCGGTGTGGGCAGCAGCATCGACGCCATGGCCAGCACGCCCAGGCCCAGGGCGGTGCGTCGAACAGGGGAAAGCAGCGACTTCGGTAAAAAACGCATCCCCGTATGATGCCGCCAACGCCTGACGGTTCTGTAAAGCCCGCGAAACAAGCCCCCATGACCGATACAAAAGCCACCTCTTCCTTGACCCATTTCGACGCCCAGGGCCAGGCCCACATGGTCGACGTGGCGGCCAAAGCCAGCACCCATCGGGTGGCCGTCGCGGAAGGCCGCATCACCATGTTGCCGGCCACGCTGGCGTTGATCCAGGCGGGCACCGCGAAAAAGGGTGACGTGCTCGGCATCGCGCGCATCGCCGGCATCCAGGCCGCCAAGAAGACCAGCGACCTCATCCCGCTGTGCCATCCGATCGCGTTGACCCGCGTGGCGGTGGAATTCGACATCGAACCCGAGTCCCACAGCGTGCACTGCCGCGCGACCGCCGAGTGCACCGGTCAGACCGGGGTGGAGATGGAAGCCCTGTCAGCGGTGTCCGTGGCGCTGCTGACGATTTACGACATGTGCAAGGCGGTGGATCGCGGGATGGTGATGGGGGGGGTGCGGTTGGTGGAGAAACGGGGGGGGAAGAGTGGGGAGTTTGTAGCGGGGTCGTAAGTGATTGATTTCACTAGGAATCTTCTACCAAGCCTGCCTCACCTGCTCACTAGCCGCTTGCTGTCGCTACAGCCCATGAAGAGCTAAAAGCCTCGCAAAACTCGTTCTTGTCCAACGCCTGTCCAAGTGAGAGGCGCAATGGCATCGATTCGACAACGGTCCGGCACGTGGCAAGCACGCGTGATCCGCGAGGGATTTCCGGCAGAGGTGAGGAGTTTCGCAACGCGAAGCGAGGCTCAGAAGTGGGCAAGGCATATCGAGAGCGCGATGGACAGCGGCAGCTACAGGTCCGGTGGCGTCGCTGATCGCATGCTTTTGGGCGATGTCCTTTCTCGATACTCGCACCAAGTCTCCCCATCGAAGCGCGGACATCTTGACGAGGTGATCCGGATCAATGCGCTCAAGCGAACCAAGATGGCCGGGTACAGCATGGCGAATCTCTCGCCTGCGGTCGTTGCCAGATTTCGAGATGAGCGACTGAGAACCGTTGGTGCTGGGGCGGTGATCCGCGACCTGTCATTGCTTTCGAGCGTCATCAACCATGCTCGCCGGGAATGGGGCGTCACGGCTGAGAACCCGTGCCAACTCGTCAAAAAGCCGCCCACGCCTTCCGGTCGTACACGCGTGCTCTCCGCAGAGGAGGAGGCGCGATTGCTTCGTAGCGTCGCCCCTGCGGGCCGTCGCAATCCCGAAGTTAAGCCACTTGTGCAACTCGCACTTCACACCGCGATGCGGCGGGGCGAACTGCTCGCACTGCGATGGGCGCACATCGACCTCGTCGCACAGACCGCCTACCTGCCGACATCTAAGAACGGTCAACCTCGCACCGTGCCACTCTCCCGCGCTGCGATAGAAGTCCTTCTGCAGGTGTCCGCTAACAAGGGCGAGCAAGTCTTCTCCATTACTGCGCCTGCGCTGGCGGCTGCATTCAAGAAAGCCACAGCAAGAGCAGGACTCGCAACATTCCGCTTCCACGATCTCCGTCACACAGCAACGAGCCGCATGGCCGACAAACTGCCAAACGTCATTGAGCTAGCAGCCGTCACCGGACACCGAAGTCTCCAGATGCTTAAGCGGTACTACCACCCGCGCCCGGCAGACTTGGCTCGGAAACTTGGCTGAGGCCCTGCGCCGTTTTGATTCAGTACCAATACTACACAGGCAGGTCGCGCAGCTCGGAAGTTCGCGCGGCCATTTTTTTGGACAAATTCCCCATATATCTCTATGGAGATACATAAGGAGCCCTTGTATGTCGCTTTCCCACAATTCTGAAATTGAAGAAGAATTTTTGTTCCCCGAGACTGCCACCTTTGCAGCTACAGAATCGGGTGAGAGCGCTTCCGCCAAGCGTCGCTACGATCCCGGACTCTACCTACGCGGTATCACCTTACAGAAGGACTTGAAGGCGTACCTAGAGAAGATGACGGCGGTGTATTTGGCAAGCCATCCCGAACAGCAGCGAGACTTGAATGTGAGTCTAGATGTGAAGGCTCGCGCAAAGAGCACTCCCGGCGCCTACAAAGTTACGCAAGCACTAATTGAGCTGATCGTCGGCCCGCGAGGAGCGGAGCTGACGCAGGACAAATGCCGGCAAGAAGTTCAGTCGCGATTTCCCGGCTTTGCCGTTCCGAAGGACTGGACGAAAGCAATGAGGCCATGGGAAATGGCCCATGCCAAGAAGGTTGCCGCTAGTGCAGCGGGATGCACCGCTTCGGTAGTTGTGAAGGCAGGCATGTCTCTTCGAGACCTACATGCCGCGAAGAAGCTATTGGCAGCGAGATCAAACTCCGAAGCGAGGACATATCGCGTTGAGATCACGTTCACCGATGAAGCCATCACCATTGGCGGGCTTCAAGTGAAGCAGACCAACAACCGCAGCAACGGCAAGGAATATGCTGTCGCCCGATTGAATGTGTCCAAGCTTGAACAGGCCGTGGCTCGCAAGCGCAGCAAGTGAGAGCGCGGCCCCTTCGGGGGCTGCTGCCTCCTTGCGCGATCTGTCTTTTTCTTAGCTCTCTCTATTTCATGCGCTGGATAAGTTCGTCCATTCTCCGCTGTCGATCTTGGCTCGTCTCTTCGCTCTTGGGAAGGCTTTCTGAGGAGGGCGCAACGGCTGAGCGCATGACTTCAGACATGAGCGGCGAAGGCACTAGCTCTCTGAATTGAGCCAGGACATTCCGCGCTGTCTCCAGCATGGCTTGATCGTTGTAGGAATGCAGATGGCCTTCCTTGCTGGCAACCTTCAACATCCCCGCAAGCGCCATGGCGCAGTAGTCCCGGACCTCAAGCGGCAGTCCGTTTTCCATGATGACGATAGAGAGCACTGTTGCGGCGAGCACATAGCCCTTGAGGCCTCCGCTCGCCAAGTCTGGAACTCGATTGAAGGCTAGCTCAACGAGCTTGTTCGCCATAGTCGCAGGGTCGCCGGGGAATGCTCCCATGCGCTGGCTGAACTCGAAATATTGTTGAATGGTCGCTGCCGCTTTGCTCTTTTGCACATTGCCGGACACCCAAGAGAACAGACCCATAAATCCTCGCCAATGAAGATGCGCTCAACCGGCCTGCGGTACATCCACAGACCTTGATGCTGCAGCCTGTATAGCAGAATGTGACGTAAAGGCGGCTGACTCAAACGCGGCACCGTTTGAGACTAAGCCTATGTCCCGTTCACAGGCCTCCGCTCAGCCCTCCGCAGGTCGGGCGCGAGAGGCATTGGCCTTGAACATGATTCGGTTGCGAGGTGAGCGCGGTTGGTCGCAAGAGGACTTGGCCCTTGAAGCCGGGTTGCACCGCACCTTTGTTGCCCATGTGGAGCGACAGGCTCGCAATATCTCCATCGACAATGTGGAGCGCCTTGCCCATGCCCTTGGGCTTCAGGCCTACCAACTGATGACGCCAACGGCAAAAGTCAAAAACGCTTCGCAATAGCGAGGCCCCACCTTCGCATTTACGCATCCGAGATTTCCCCCAGGCCCTCCCGCTTGCGAGAACGAGCAGCCCGTGGGGCCGCTCACGGGGGCGAGGTCAGTGCGCAGTCATGGGGTGGCCGGTGGCCGCGTTATCACGCACCCTCATGATGGTTTGCCTTGAGGTTCGCAGTTCGCGGGCGACCGACGCCACGGAGCCGCCATCAGAAAGCCGCTGGAGCGCTGCGCGGGCCTGCTCAGTCGTCAGGGCAGGCGGACGGCCTAGAACGGCTCCTGAGGCCTTTGCGCGGGTCAGACCGGCCTGTGTCCTCTCCACCAGTAGATCGCGCTCAAACTCTGCGACGGCAGCAATCACGCCCATCGTCATGCGTCCTGCGGGGCTGGAGAGGTCCACGCCGCCCAAGGCGAGGCAATGCACCCGTATGCCCTCCTGCGCCAAGCCTTCGACCGTTGCACGCACATCCATGGCATTGCGGCCCAACCGGTCCAGCTTTGTGACCACCAGCACGTCGCCGCGCTCCAGCTTGTTGCGCAGTTGGCGGAAGCCCGGGCGCTCCGACGCGGGCACGCTGCCAGACACCGTTTCCACGACTGCCCGCTGGGGCTCAACGATGAAGCCCGCTGCGGCGATCTCCTGAATCTGGTTGTCGGTGGTCTGGTCTTGGGTGCTGACGCGGCAGTAGGCAAAGACTCGGGGCATCCGTGATCTCCTGTTCAAAAAGGGAGTCCACAGATACCGGCTGTCCACAATGCCGTCAAGCTAGCTTATGGTCAGGGCGCAACAGGCTGTCCGGAACCGGTCGTTTTCGGATGGAGGTTTGCCTGGGCCACGCCTTCGGAGCCAAGGTAACTCACCGTCCTATACTTGCCACGTTGGCCCGAGGGGGCGTTTCTCTAGGAGAGTTCCTTGCGTTTGAGCGCGACCCAGCTGTCAGCCTGCTCAAGGCTGTTCTCCTCCGCTGTCTTTAGACAGTTGGCAGGGAAAGGCAAGTCCCCGTTGTTTGCGCGACTGATCAAGGAACTTGCGCCCTCCGGCGTAACGGGTGCCACCGTTGGTGAGGCTTTCGATGCGGCATTTTCTATGCTGCGCGTCGAAGCTCGTCGCGACGAATACGTGTACAGGTCAGCAGTCACACGTAAAGTCTTGTTGGGTACCCACTCACTATCTTCAGCATCTATGCTGACAGAGTTCCGAGTTGCCGATTGCAAGGCCGACTTGGCAATTTTGAATGGGACCGCAACAGTCTACGAGATCAAGTCCGAACGCGACTCTCTAAGCCGGTTGGCAAAACAGGTAGCGACTTATCAGACCTTCTTCTCTCGCGTGGTCGTAATTTGTGGAGAGAGTCATGCTGAAGAGGTTCTCAAGGTCACGCCGAGCGACGTTGGCGTCTTGCGTCTCTCGAAAAGACATCAAATCTCCACCTTGCGCGAAGCCACCGACCGCCCTGATCTAATTTGTCCGTTGACGGTCCTCGACTCGCTACGCTCTTCCGAGGCAGCAGAAATCCTCAACCGTCTTGGCATCTCAGTCCCAGCCGTTCCAAATACGCAATTGCGGTTAGAAATGCGGGCACTCTTCGCACGACTAAAGCCTGAAGACGTTCACGGAGAGATGATCCGAACATTGAAAAGGTCACGTGATCTTGCGCCTTTAAGAACTCTCGTTGCACAATTGCCTACATCTTTGCAGGCCGCCGCGCTGTCGGTGCCCATAAAGAAATCAGATCACGATAAGTTGGTCGAAGCTATAAACACAAATTTAGATTTGGCACTAGGCTGGGGCGGATAATAATGTATTTCCCTTACTTTCGAGGCAAGCAGTACGAGCTAATTACTGTACGCGAGAATGCCGCCAAACTGCAAGCTGCGGGGTTCACACCCATCATTGAACCGGTCAAGGAGTCGCTGGGTGGCTTGGAAAAGGCATTGAATGCCATTTGCGAGGCAGATGGGACAGCTGTAGTTATCGTGAACCCATATCACGGTGACCACGCAGCGACAGGCGATGCGATTTCAGCACTATTGAAAGAGAAGTTCCTGCCCAAGCGTAAGATTGCCGCTGGGGTTCTGCTCAAAGAGAATGTCACTGTCGAAGAGGCGCTGCACTGCTGCCAGATTCATGCGGACCATGACCTCACACTAATTCATGCAGGTTTCACTGGTGCAAGAGCGCTTGCTGAGGGCTTGGGTGCTAAGCTGGCTGATACTAGACACGTTTTTTTCGAGAAAGATTGTGGCAAGCTTTATCGCAAGCACTTTCAAGGTAGTAAACGCATAATTGTTGGCGATGGTTTTCAAAAGCGTACCAATAGCAAGTATCCACTAGTAGAACCATACTCTGACCTCCATGTAACCTACACCGAAGAAGGCATGGACGGCTTTGGTGATTTTCTAACGGTAGGCGACGATTATTCAGAGGGTGGGGGGCCTGCCTACGCTATTGCCATTCATCTCACCTTCATTGATGCGGCAAATGATGATGCAATGTTCATCTATCACTTCAAATCTCTACGGATCGACACGCCCACTGATCCAGCCGGAAAATTTGCAGAAGCGCTCAATGCAATGATTGAAAAACTCGACGAGCCTCAATCTAAGGTACTGGAAACTGAGGCTGTTCAAGAGTTCCGCAGCCTCCATGAGAAGCGTCACTTTCCAGGGCTTGGCTACATAAAGAAGCTCTCCATGCAGCACCATATTGAGACGTTGGCAGCTTACTTCTCATGACTTCGAGCGCTGCGGGGATGAAATGTTGCGCCAGCTGCTTTAACGATCGCAGCCTGCTTAGAGATATCATTCCCTCGCTTTCTGAGGAGCTTGGCAAATGCTCTTATTGCGGGACAGATCAAGCCACGCTCGTGCATCCAACGCAGCTAGCAGAGCTGTTTGGGCCATTGATTTCAATCTATGAGCCAGATGCTCATGGAAAGCTTCTTGTTGAGTGGATGAAGTCCGACTGGGGGCTATTCAGTCATCCACGCATGGATGTGCCTGCAGCCAAGAATTTGCTCGGGGACATACTCGACGATGGCGAGATCGTGCGCCGCAATTTTTCGCCTTCCAGCAAGTATCTAAGCGATGGCCTAGACAGATGGGAGGCGTTACGCGATGAATTGATGTACAAAAACAGGTACTTCCCTGACTCTAATCTAGATAAGGAGCGACTGTCTAATTTGCTGCTCCACTTAAGAGCTGACGCTCCCCCAGTGATCTGGTATCGCTCAAGAATTCAGCAAGGAGATCAGCCCTATCCCGTCGAGGCGATGAGCGCTCCCCCCAAGCGTGTCACCTCGCATGGTCGGGCCAATCCGCCCGGTATTCCGTACCTATATCTCGGCTCAACTCAGCAGACAGCAGTTTCTGAAATTCGGCCTCACACTGGCGAGATCGTGTGCATAGCTGACTTCACCCTAGCTCCAGGCCTGCAAATGATTGATCTGCGCAATCCTAAGAGTTTGATTTCCCCGTTTTTCTTCGGTGACGAGGATCAAATCGGGGCCATGCGAAATGATCTGCCGTTCCTCGAACGGCTGGGACAAGAGCTTACTAGGCCCGTTCTCCCGCAGGGCGCAGCTATCGACTATGTACCTAGTCAATACCTATGCGAGTTCATCAAGAAGGCGGGGTATGACGGGGTGATTTACAAGAGCTCTGTAAGTGATGGAATGAATCTGGCACTGTTCAGTCCCGACAAGGCTGTTCCGGGAGCGGTAGAGCAACGTCGCGTCGTAAGCGTGCAGGTTGAAATCGCATAACAGAGGAACACAGCACACGGACCCGATGGGCAAAGGCATAGCCGCAGCGTCAATCCGTTAGCTTCTGCCGTTTTGTTGACTCGCTTGCGACTAAGCAATATCCTGCGTCCCCTTGGTCAAAGTTCTTGTCCAAGTTTTGTCCAACTGCGTTGACCAAGAATCGTGTTTTTCGTTGCCTCCGGCACTACCCCTCCGCGCTAAGTCGTTGATTTAGCACGCCTTATCAGCGGTATCGGTAGCATTGCTCGCCATTTATGACATGTGCAAAGCCGTGGATCGGGGGATGGTGATGGGAGGGGTTCGGCTGGTGGAGAAACGCGGGGGGAAGAGCGGAAGCTTCACGGCGCTCCCTTGACCATCCACGCTCAATAAGGGTCCACTGGCAGAAAAAGCACGGGGCGTGCATCCAGCGGCGAGAGGATGGCTGTCCAGAACGCATGCCGGCTGGCCACCGGCAGGTAGCGAGCACCGTCCAAGCTCAATCCCGCCGACGCCAGGCCGGCCTGAATCATCGGCACGGCCTCGGGTTTGGCGGCAAGCAATGCACTGAGTGGCAGGGCGGCTGACTGAATGGCTTGCGTCTGCGTGTCATACCCAACCCAGAGATCGGCGCGCGCACCGATGTCCAAGCCTTGCAAGGCTGCCATCGTCACCTCCATCCTTTCGGTTGCCGAGGCAAACGGGCGCACCGCCACCAGCTCGGGACCGCGAACCGGCAGCGAGCGGAATTCGGGCGCGCTCTGAGCAAGCAAGCCTGGGTCGACGTCGATCGCGTGAATCACCCTCAGGCGATCGATCTCGAAGGCCAGGTACACCGGCCGGGCCTGGAACACGGTCCACGCCCCATACGACAAGGCGCCGACCTGCACGAGCGCAATCAGGGCCACGTCCATGCGCAACTCTTTGAGCGGCTTCTTCGCGGCCGCGACCGCGAAGGTGCACACGGGACCCAGCACGACGTCCACGGCCGCCACGAGCAGGAACAGGTTCAGACCACCCGCCAGAACCCGGTAAGGGTGGGGGTACCAGACGAAGAAGATCAACCCGCCCACCACGAGCAGGATCAGGGCACTGACCAGGAAATGCCCGATGGCCCACTTGAAGCGGTATCGAAGAGCAGCGTGCATGGCGGAGGGACTCACGGGGTTGGCAAGGAAACCTGGGGATTGTCGGACGGCGCAAGGGGCAGGGGCTCGGAGCGATCCACGGTTTCCGGGGCCAGCTGGAAAGAGGTGCTGCGTCCGGCATAGTCCGGCCAGTTCAACGAGGCGAGCGAAGGATGAGTCTTCTGATCGCGCGCCCAGATGTCCTGCATCGTCGAAACAAGGTCAGCGCCCATGATGGCGTTGAGGCGCATCATCCAGACGCGCGCAGTTTCTGTCTCACCGGCAAGCGCATGCGCCTTGGCCGCCGCGTAGTAGGCCGGCGGAGAGTTCACGCTGCGCGCCGTGTCCGAAATCCAGAGGAGTTCCTGCTCGCTCATCCCCGGCCGCAGCGGCAGGCGGTACAACACCAGTTCATCGTGAATCTGGTTGAGCACGCGCGGCTCGTGCACTTCAATGTCCGGCCGCTGGCCCACGCGGCTGTTCTCGAAGCGCCACTCGGTGTAGCGCTCCTGGTAAGGGAAATAGTCGGCCGACATCCAGCCTGCCACGCCCAAAGTCAGCAACCCAACCATGCCCCACGACCACCGGGGCAACGAATGCCCCTTCGAAGTGGCATCCACTGGCATCAACCAGCCGGCGAACAAGGCGGCGGGCGCCATGAAATAGAGAAACTGATGAGGCAGTTCAAGCATGGCGTGCACACCCAACGCCGCCAGCACGGCCAGCGCAAAGACGTTCTCGGGCCGCTTCGGCAGCTCCAGCAGCCGCTTGCTCAACCAGAGACCCACGGCGCCCAGCAGCATCAGCCCAAGAGGGATTCCGAACCAGAGCAACACGTCGAGGACGGCATTGTGCGCATGAGCGAAACGCTGGCCGATGTACAACTCCGGTTGCAGATGCGCCACGGCCACGTAGGCAAACCCGCCGTCGGTCAGACCGTAGCCGAACCACGGGCGCTCAAGAAGGGCGGCGCCAAAGGCCCGCCAGGCGTCGATGCGGGCACCATCAATGGCAGTCAAACGGGCCTCGGTGTTCTGCTGCATGCCCAGGCCCAGCCAGTTGGCTACCTCCTTGAAATTCAGCAACCACAGGATCAGCAACACCAGGCCCGCAAACCAGACCATGCAGATGGCACGTCGCCCTTCGCCTTTCAACACCAAGGCCAGCAGCCCGGTTACAACAGCCATCTCCAGCAGGCCCGCGCGCGACTGGGTAAGACCGATGCCGATGCCAATCCACGCGAACAGCAGCACGAACATGCCCAACGAGAGCATGCGACGGTGCCGAAACCAGGTCAGGCCGATCAGCCCCCAGACCTGGATGGTCGCCAGCTGGTTGGGCTGCAGGATCATGCCGGAGGGGCGCTGACGATCGTTGATGGGGGTGACCAGCAACAGCACCAGGGAGTCGAAATCGCTGGAGTACCACTGCAACCACTGGATCCACTGCACCGGCACGTTCAACGCCGCGCCCAGGGCCAGGGCCGCGAAAACAATGTCCAGCAGCCGGTGGTGCTGGTTCGACCGCGCAGCATGACCGAGCAGAAAGGCCACCAGGACGGCCGCCACGTAAGCCGATGACACCGCCGCCGTGCCCGCTTTGGGCATCAGACCGCCAAGCCACTGCCCCCAAGGCACCAGGATCAGCAGCCCCAGCACGCCAACGAACGCCGACAGGGGCACGCGCCAGCGGGTCTGCCAAGCCACCACGATGGCGATCAAGCCCAGTGCGACGGCCATCGCCACTTCGTGGTGAAAGGCATTCCAGGGCAGTTGATGATTCGGCATCAGCCAGATCAGCGACAGCACCATCGCGGCGAGAACATTCTCGACTTGCTGGAGAGGCTCGTAACGAGGCGGCATGAAGACGGTCTGAATCAGAGCAAAAGAAAAGGCCGCATCGCGGCCTTTTCGGATTGGATCACGCTTTGAGCAAGGTAATCACTGACGGCAGGAGCCGGGGAGGTACTTCGCCAGCATCGGGTTGGTCGTATCGGGGCCGCAGCGCCATTCCTGAATCACACTGCCGCCATCGGTCGTGCCTTCAAGCGCACGGCCAGAAATCCAGGGAACCAGGCGGATCTGGTTGGTGGTGGCGGTCACTTGCCCACCGATGTTGGCCGCGTTGCCAATGATCGTGATGACACCGTCGTCATTCGCGGAACCGGACGACACCATGCGCGTCGGGGTGACGTCGCAGGCGGCCGGGATGGCAGAAGCAACGTTGGCGCCGGGGGCGGTCTGAACCACTTCCGTGATCGAGGTGCGGCAGGAAGAAGCCGCCAGGATCACTTCCGACACGCGCGCACGCACCGTGTAGTCTTGGTAAGCGGGCAACGCGACGGCCGCCAGAATACCGATGATGGCCACCACGATCATCAATTCGATCAGGGTGAAGCCTTTTTGAATGGCACGGTTCAATTTCATGGAGAACTCCTTGGGAGGCAGGGGTTGGGATAAGAACGGCCTCCTATCAGCACGCCCCGTGCCAGCCCGAAATGCCACGCTTTTTGAGGTCTTTTTAACGCTTCACCCTGCATCAGTGACATTTGGTGACCCCTGCATCGGCATGCGACCGACAATTTTTGTCACCTCGCCTTCAGGCAACGGCTTTTGTCACAACTCGAAGGTCTGCCCCGCGCTGAGCCAGCGGATGTCGTGGCGCACATCGCCCGCGCGGTTGGGCGCTTCGTCGAAGCGGCGGATCTCTTCCATGATCAAACCGGTTTCCGCCGGCTTGGTGTGGGTGATGTAGATCGGGTAGCGCTGACGGCCATCGATCTGCTCCAGCTCCTGCGCCAGCAGGCTGGGAGCCAGGTGCAGGCTGCGCTGCGCGAGGGCGTGCTCCCGGTCGCTGAAGGCGGTTTCGATCACCAGCAGGGCCACGGGGAGCTGGTTGACGCGCTGCCAGAACGCCGGGTTGCGCCCGGTGTCGCCACTGAAGACCCAGTGCCCCGAGGCGCTGGCGGCGGCAAAGCCGACCGCCGGCACGGTGTGCACCGCAGGCAAGACCTCGACCGACTTGCCGCCGACATGGAGCACCTCCCCGACCGCAATGGACACGAAGCGCATGAGCGGCGTGTCCACACTGGGAATGGCGGAGAAGTCGGGCCAGATCAGGTTGTTGAAGATGTGCACCTTGAGCGCGGCGATGGTGCCTGGCAGCGCGTGCACCTGCAGCGGCGCAGCGTTGCTGGCCAGGCGCCTGGCGGCCACGGCATCGAGCATGAGGGGCAGCGCGGCCACGTGATCCAGGTGCGAATGGGTGAGCAGGACGTGGTCCACTCGCGCCATCTCATCCAGGGTCAGATCGCCCACGCCGGTACCGGCGTCGATCAGGACGTTGTCGTCGAGCAGAAAGGACGTGGTGCGGCAACCATGGGCGATGGCGCCAGAGCACCCCAGTACGCGGACCCTCATTTGGCAGCTTTGGCAGTGGCATGGCCGGGACCGCCGGCACATTGGATGGGGGAAACTGGTTGCCTCAACCCGAACAAGCCGGGTCGGCAACCGACTGCCGAAGGCTACCCGTTTGACCAGGCGCCGGAAAGGACTTTTTTGGCATTTCTGCCGATGGTTGCCATGCCCGGTCCACGGGCATGGCACGGCTTCGTCTCAGTGCTGGACGAACTGCATCTGCGTGCCGGCCAGTTCCAGCAGGTCGCCATGGTGCAGGCTCACGGCGTCGGTCCCGATGGGGCTGCCGTTGATGGTGGGCTTCTGCGTGCCTTCGACCAGGGCCACCACATAACCATGGGGCCGGCGCGTGATGGCCGCCACCGCCACGCCGGGCTTGCCGATGGTGGTCACCACCTTGACCAGAGGCACTTCGCGGCCGGCCGCCGTGCCGGACATGACCTTGATCGCGGCGTTGCCCAGCGGTGCGCCCTGGGAGTCGCCAGCCTCCACCACGGAGCCGGCGTTGATGACGGTGGTCTTTTCGTAGGTTTCGCTCGCGCCTTCGTGCACGAACTTGATCTTGTACTTGCCGATTTCGACGGCATCGCCGTTCTGCAGCTGCTGCTTCTTGATCGCCTTGCCGTTGACGTAGGTGCCGTTGGTGCTGTTGAGGTCTTCCAGGAACACGTCCATGCCCGACATCTGCATCACGGCATGCTCACCGCTGACCGCGAGGTTGTCGATCACGATGTCGTTGTAAGGACGCCGGCCCAGCGTGGTGCGGTCTTTCGTGAGCTGCACTTCCTTGATGACGACACCGTCGATGGAAACGATCATTTTCGGCATGGCCGACTCCTCTGGAACCTATTGATTGAATTCTGATAATGCGCTGGCGACTACTTGCCGAGCATCCGCGATAGCAGGCCTTTGCGGATCGGCTTCGATCGAGCATACGCCAGTATCACCGAAATATTGTCGCGTCCACCGCAGTCGTTGGCCCCGTCCACCAGGGCCTGCGCCTTTTCCTCCAGCGTGCCCGCGGTCACCAGAATGGCGGCAATGCGCTCGTCGCTCATCATGTCGCTGAGCCCGTCGGAACAGAACAGATAGAGGTCTTCATCCTCGACCCGGTACTCGTTGACTTCGAGCAACACCGTGTCTTCCACCCCCAGGGCGCGGGTGACCAGGTTCTTGTGGGTGGCGTACTGGGCCTGCTCCAGCGAAATGAGCCCGGCGTCGATCTGCTCCTGCAGCAAGGAGTGGTCCCGCGTGATCTGCACGAAGCTGCCGGTGCGCAGGCGGTAGCAGCGCGAGTCGCCCACATGGCCGATCATGGCGCGCGCGCCGTGGAACACACCCATGACCAGGGTGGTGCCCATGCCGGCGTATTGCGCGTTGGAATTCGCGGCGTTGAAGATGGACCGGTTGGCGTTGTCGATGCAGATCTCCATGGCGCGCTTGAGTTCGCGCGCGCTCGCCTCATGCCCCCCCTCGGACATCCATCGCCCAAGCTCGGTCCGGATGAAGGTGGTCGCCATCGCGCTCGCGACTTCTCCCGCGTTGTACCCGCCCATGCCATCGGCCAGCACCACGATCTGGTTGTCGGGATCGAGGGCCACGGAGTCCTCGTTGTTGTCCCTGACCAGACCCGGATCTGTCAGACAAAAATACTCAAAAATCATATTGTTGGATTTATAAGCGGATATCGAAGCTGACTGTCTCGGGCTCGCGCGACGAAACCGGCACCGGCGTGACAACTGTGGCAAGCACCGCGTTTTCATGGCCGGTCCCATGGGAAGCGGGCACGGTCTGATGCGCCATGTGAACGTCGGGGGACGCAGACAGGGCGACGATGGTCTTGCGGAGGTCGGTGGCGATTTCGAGCCCTGTCTGGTACCTTTCCGCAGGTGATTTCGACAGGGTCTTGCTCAGTATATCGGCCAGTTCCGGTGGCAATTCAGGACGTCGTTCACGCACATCGGGAGCGGGCTGGTTGGCGATCTGGTACATGAGCGCGGCCATCGAATCGCCGCGCAGCGGCAAGCTGCCCGTGAGCAACTGGAACAGCATGACCCCCAGCGAATAGAGGTCCGAGCGGCCGTCCACGCGCTGGCCGGCCAGCTGCTCGGGCGACATGAAGCTCGGGGTGCCCAGCACCATGCCCGTGCGGGTCTTGCTGGACCCCGTGATGCGCGCAATGCCGAAGTCGGTGACCTTCACCGAATCGGTGGCGGGGTCGTACATCACGTTGGCGGGCTTGATATCGCGGTGCACCACCTGCTGGCGGTGCGCATGGTCCAGCGCCAGCGCCACGCGTTCGCCGATGGACAGCACGGCCGCGACCGGCAACAGCTGTCCGTCGCGGGTGTGCGCTGCGAGGTCGCGCCCCTGCAGGAACTCCATCGCGATGTAGGCCAGGTCATGCTCTTCGCCCGCATCGAAGATGGTGACGATGTTCGGGTGCTGCAGCCGCCCGGCCGTTTCGGCTTCGCGGAAGAAACGTTCGCGCACGTCGGCCAATTCCGTGCCTTCGAACTCGGCGCTCAGCGCCAGCGTCTTGATGGCCACGGTGCGCCCGATCTTCGGATCCAGGCCCTGGTACACCACACCCATGGCACCCTTGCCCAGCTCCTTCTCGACCCGGTATCGGCCCAACATGGGTTTCTCGACACGCTCATCGCCGAGCACCAGCGTTCCGCCTGGATGCGACACGCCCGGCCCCAGCACCACCGTGTTCGAAAGATGCCTGGTCCGCTGAAGGCGTGCCACCACATCGGTGTCGGTGCGATCGAGCCGTGTCATGTGCTCGTACACCGCTTCGGCCTTGTTGAACTGGCGCTTGCGCTCGAAGTCCAGCGCAAGATGCCGGAGGTTGTCCATCAGCGCGGGACTGAAGGGCACGCGGCGCAGGCGGTCGAACGCCATGTCGAGCTGACCCTGGCCCTGCAGCGCCAGACCCATCATGCGGTTGGTTTCGGCCGACTCCTCGTCCGCCTTGATCTTGCCCGCTTCCGTTGCGAGGAAGCGCCGGGTGGTGAGCGCGAGGTGCCCGATCAGCAGCAGCGCGGCCGGGAACACCAGCTGGAGCCAGACGGACGCCGACGCCAGAAGTTGGTATTCGGCTCCCAGCAGGGCCAGGAACAGCGCACCCGTCACCACGGCGCCCGCAGCGGCGGACAGGCGCGGCAGCAACGCCACCAGATACGCCACGACCACCAGCAACACGCCCAGCACCGCCAGTCCACCCCAGGCCGGCTGGGCAATGAAATGCCCATTGAGGATGCTGGAAGTGATGTGCGCAAGGATGGCGGCGGGGGACATCGCCGGCGACACCGGGGTGGTGAAGAGCGTGCCCACGCCCGCTGCGGTCGCACCGATGATGACCACCTTGTCGGCAAACTTGCTGGCGGGAATGCGCCCGGAGATCACGTCGTAGAAGGAGTCCACCGCGAAGGCGGGCTTGCCGTCGCGATCGGCATAGAACTGCGGCAGCAGGCGCGCGGCTTCGTCGGTCGGCAGGCGGGTCGGGCCCAGCTGCACGCCCTCGCCCGGCCACAGGCGGATGTCCTCCATGCCCAGGTTCAGGCTGTGCGCCGCGACGCTCAGCGCCATGGAGGGCACCGCGTAACCATCGAAATCCACCAGCAGCGCTTCCCGGCGCACCGCGCCGTCGGCATCCTGAATCTGGTTGAGGTGGCCCACCGCCCGCGCGGCCTCTCCCACGGCGGGCAGGGGCTGTTGCGTGCGTTGCGCCGGCAGGCCGAAGCCGCTGTCGTTGGCCAGCGCGCTGCGCTGGGCGAAGGCGGGCAAAGGCGCGTCGGGCCGGCCCAGCGGCTCACCCAGGGTGAACACCGAAGGCACGATCACGTTGCCCGCGCGCGCCATGCTGCCGACCAGCCGGGCATCGGTATCCAGCCGTTGCTCGGCCTCGCCAATGAATCCCAGCAGGCGCTGGCGCGACACGGCGCCCAGATCGGGCAGCGGTGTGGCGCCGGGTGCCGTGCCGTCGAGCTGGCCGCGCAAGGCCCGCAACTGGGCCAGGCCCCGGTCGGTCTGCGGTTCGAAGAAGAAGGCGGTGTGGGCGACGGTCTTGGCCTTGGCCGCGCTGAGCTGGTCGATCAGCTCCGCATGCACCTCGCGCGACCAGGGCCATCGCCCGATGTTGGCGATGCTCTGGTCGTCGATCGCGATGATGGCGATGCGCTCGCTGGGCAGGCGGCTGCTGGCCGCGCTGGCGACGTCGTAGAAGCGGCGTTCCAAGCTGTCGAACAGGTCGGTCGAAGCGTGCAGCGCGAGAACGGCGAGCACCACCCCGAGGCCCAGGAAGGCGTCGGATCGCCAGATCCGGCCTCGGCCTGGCAGGGGTTTCGTCTTGCGGGTGGACACGTCGCGCATTCTCCGGGTAGGTTCGCCTGCAGGTCGCCGCGAACTGCCCAAAGGTCAGAGACAAGCGCACCGTCGGTGCCGGCAGATCGCAGGCATCCTGGATGTTGCATTTTGTTGCAATCAGGCTCCGCCGAGCAAGCGCATTTGTGGATTCGGCACCTCAAATGCCGTGCAGACGCAAAAAAGGCAACGCAAGCGTTGCCCTTTTCACACCCGCGGGAGGTGGCTCAGAGCTGGGCCTTGAGCAGCTTGCCGAGTTCCGAGGGGTTGCGCGTGATGATGAAGCCGGACTCTTCCATGACGGCGAGCTTGGCATCGGCGGTGTCGGCGCCGCCGGAGATCAGCGCGCCCGCGTGGCCCATGCGCTTGCCGGGGGGCGCGGTCACGCCCGCGATGAAGCCCACCACGGGCTTCTTCATGTTGGCCTTGCACCAGCGGGCCGCGTCGGCCTCGTCGGGGCCGCCGATCTCACCGATCATGATCACCGCATCGGTGTCGGGGTCGTCGTTGAAGGCCTTCATCACGTCGATGTGCTTGAGACCGTTGATGGGGTCGCCACCAATGCCCACGGCGGTCGACTGGCCGAGGCCCACTTCCGTCAGCATGGCCACGGCTTCGTAGGTCAGCGTGCCGGAGCGGCTCACCACGCCGATGCGGCCCTTGCGGTGGATGTGGCCGGGCATGATGCCGATCTTGATCTCGTCGGGCGTGATCAGGCCGGGGCAGTTGGGGCCCAGCAGCAGGGTCTTCTTGCCGCCGGCGGCTTCCTTGGCCTTCATCTTGTTGCGCACTTCGAGCATGTCGCGCACCGGGATGCCTTCGGTGATGCAGATGGCCATGTCCAGGTCGGCTTCCACGGCCTCCCAGATGGCGGCGGCGGCACCCGCGGGGGGCACGTAGATCACCGACACGGTGGCGCCGGTCTGCGTCGCGGCTTCCTTGACGGAGGCGTAGATCGGGATGTTGAAGATCGACTCGCCGGCCTTCTTCGGGTTCACGCCGGCCACGAAGGCGTTCTTGCCGTTCGCGTATTCCTGGCACTTCTCGGTGTGGAACTGGCCCGTCTTGCCCGTGATGCCCTGGGTGATGACCTTGGTGTCTTTGTTGATGTAGATCGACATGATGCTAGTCCTAGTCAGTTGGGGACAGAGCTAAAGATCTGTCCCCAAGGTCATTACTTAACGGCAGCGACAATCTTGGTCGCGGCTTCGGCCATGGTGTCTGCGGCGATGATGGGCAGGCCGGATTCGGCCAGGAGCTTCTTGCCCAGCTCTTCGTTGGTGCCCTTCATGCGCACCACCAGCGGCACGGAGAGGTTCACGGCCTTGCAGGCGGTGATCACGCCGGTGGCGATGGTGTCGCACTTCATGATGCCGCCGAAGATGTTGACCAGGATGCCCTTGACGTTGGGGTTCTTGAGCATGATCTTGAAGGCTTCCGTCACCTTCTCGGCGGTGGCGCCACCGCCCACGTCCAGGAAGTTGGCGGGCTCGCCACCGAACAGCTTGATGGTGTCCATGGTGGCCATGGCCAGGCCGGCGCCGTTGACCAGACAGCCGATGTTGCCGTCCAGGCTGATGTAGGCCAGGTCGAACTTGGAGGCTTCCACTTCGGCCGGGTCTTCTTCGTCCAGGTCGCGGTAGGCCACGATCTCAGGGTGGCGGAACAGGGCGTTCGCGTCGAAGTTGAACTTGGCGTCCAGCGCCATCAGGTTGCCCTTGGAGTCGCAGTTCAGCGGGTTGATTTCCACCAGCGACGCGTCCGTGTCCATGTAGCACTTGTAGATCTTGGAGAAGATGTCCACGGCCTGGTCGACGGAGGCGCCGGTCAGGCCGATGGCCGCGGCGACCTTCTTGCTCTGCTCGGCGGTGATGCCGGTCAGGGGATCGATCATCTCGGTGATGATCTTTTCGGGCGTGGCGTGCGCCACTTCCTCGATGTCCATGCCGCCTTCGCTCGAAGCGATCAGGGCCACCTTCTGCGTCGCGCGGTCGGTCACCAGCGAGACGTACAGCTCGTTCTTGATGTCGGCGCCGTCTTCGATGTAGAGGCGGCGAACCTTCTGGCCTTCGGGGCCGGTCTGGTGCGTCTTGAGCTGCATGCCGAGGATCTCGCCGGCCAGGCGCTTGACGTCGTCCACCGACTTGGCCACCTTCACGCCACCGCCCTTGCCACGGCCACCGGCGTGGATCTGGGCCTTGACCACCCAGATCGGGCCGCCGAGCTTTTGAGCGGCTTCCACTGCCTCTTGCACCGTAAATGCCGCAATGCCGCGGGGCACGGGCACACCAAACTGGCGCAAGATTTCCTTGCCTTGGTATTCATGGATCTTCATGAGGTCTCTCTCAGGAACAGGTAAAAGAGTGACGGCCGAACCGGGTGGCCGCTGGGTGGGCACTGAAAACAGCAACCCGGGACTGTATCATGGTGCAACGCACCAAAAGCGCGCGTTCGACGCGCGGGTTTGGTAATCCCCCTGAATCCAACTGACAAGGCAGAGCGGCCATGGCCAAGGTTTTCATCGACGGCGAAGCAGGCACCACCGGGTTGCAGATTCGCGAGCGCCTGCAGGGCCTGCCGCAGATTGAACTCGTGAGCATCGCACCCGAGCGCCGCAAGGACCCGGTCGCCAAGCGCGAGCTGATGGCGCAGGTCGATCTGGTCATCCTCTGCCTGCACGACGACGCGGCGCGCGAATCCGTCGCCATGATCGATGCCCTGCCCGGCCAGCAGCCCAAGGTCATCGACGCCTCCACCGCCCACCGCACGGCGCCCGGCTGGGTGTTCGGCTTCCCCGAACTCGCGCCGGGCCAGCGCGACGCGGTGGTCAACGCCCGCCGCGTGGCCAACCCGGGCTGCTATGCCAGCGGCGCCATCGCCCTGCTTCGCCCACTGGTCGACGCCGGCCTGCTGCCCCCTGACTACCCGGTCTGCCTGCCGGCCGTCAGCGGCTACTCGGGCGGCGGCCGCACCATGATCGAGGCCTACGAAAAAGGCGAAGCCCCGGCCTACGAGCTGTACGCCCTGAGCCTCAGGCACAAGCACATCCCGGAAATCCTGGCCTACACCGGCCTCACGCGCCGGCCCATCTTCGTGCCATCCGTCGGCAACTTCGCACAGGGCATGCTGGTGCAGTTGCCCCTGCACCTGGACACCCTGCCCGGCCAGCCCACGCTGGCCGACCTTCACGCGACCTACGCGAAGCACTACGCGGGCAGCGAATGGGTGAGCGTGCAACCGGCGACCGAAGACGGCAAGCTCGACGCCCTGGCCTTGAACGACACCAACCAGCTCGAAATCCGCGTGTTCGGCAATGCCGAGGCGAAGCAGGCGGTGGTGGTGGCCCGGCTGGACAACCTGGGCAAGGGCGCCAGCGGTGCCGCGGTGCAGAACCTGAAGCTGATGCTCGGCCTGTAAGGCTGGGCGGCGGGTTGTCGAAACGCCCGGCCCTGGTTCGTCGTACCCCAGGATGGCGCCGGATCTCGGCGCGGTCCACCGCCGAACCTTGAGGAAACCCCATGCCTGCCACTGCGCCAGCCATCGAGATCGCTCCGCCCCGAGCCACGCGCCGCGAATGGGTGGCGCTGGGCGTGATCGCCCTGCCCTGCCTGGTCTATGCCATGGACCTCACCGTGCTCAACCTCGCGCTGCCCGCCATCAGCGCCGACCTGCGCCCTTCGTCCGCGCAACTGCTCTGGATCATCGACATCTACGGCTTCATGGTCGCCGGCCTGCTGATCACCATGGGCACGCTGGGCGACAAGATCGGGCGGCGCCGGCTGCTGATGATCGGGGCGGCGGCGTTCGCGGCGGCCTCGGTGGCGGCAGCCCTGTCCACCACCGCGCAGGCCCTCATCGCCACGCGCGCGCTGCTCGGCATCGCGGGCGCCACGCTGGCGCCGTCCACGCTCTCGCTCATCTCCAACATGTTCCGCGACGAACGCGAGCGGCGCGTCGCCATCGGCATCTGGATCTCGAGCTACTCGGTGGGTGGTGCGATCGGCCCGCTGGTGGGCGGCGTGATCCTGCAGTACTTCGCCTGGCCCGCGATCTTCTGGGCCGCCGTGCCGGTGATGTTGCTGCTGCTGGCGGTGGGCCCCTTCCTGTTGCCCGAGTACCGCGACCCCGAGGCGGGCCGGCTCGACCTGGGCAGCGTGGCGCTCTCGCTCACCGCGGTGCTCGGCGGCGTGTTCGCCCTCAAGCAGGCGGCCGAAGGCCATGTGGACGCGCCGACCTGGGTAGCCGCCGCGCTCGGCCTCGCGGCGGGCGTGGCCTTCGTGCGCCGCCAGCGCCGCATCGCCTACCCATTGCTGGACCTGCGGCTGTTCGGCCAGCCCCGCTTTGCGGCCGCCATCTGCACCTACGCCCTCACCTCGTTCGCGATGTTCGGCGTCTACATCTTCATCTCGCAGCACCTGCAGCTGGTGCTGGGCCTCTCACCCCTGGTGGCGGGCCTGTGCACCGTGCCCTGGGCCCTGTCGTTCGTGGTCGGCTCGATGCTGACGCCGGCCATCGCGCAACGTTGTTCGGCACCTCGCACCATGGTGACGGGACTGGCGGTGGCGGCGGTCGGCTTCGCAGGCGTGGCGCTGGTCGATGGCACCCATGGCCTGCTCGCGCTGGTCGTGGGCATGACGCTCATGGGCATCGGCATGGCGCCGGTGTTCACATTGGGCAACGACATCGTCATCAGCTCGGCGCCGCCCGAGCGCGCGGGCGCGGCATCGGCCCTGTCGGAAACCAGCGCGGAGTTGTCCGGGGCCCTGGGCATCGCGGTGTTCGGCAGCATGGCCACGGGCCTCTACCGCGCCGGCATGGCGGGCCAGCTGCCGGTGGGCCTGCCCCAGGAAGCGGTGGCCGAAGCTTCCACCCTCGGAGGCGCGCTGCGGGTCGCCGAAAGCCTGCCCGCGCCGCTGGCCGAGGCCTTGGGGCTGGCCGCGCGCACCGCCTTTGTCGATGGGCTGCAGGCCGCCGCGGTGCTGGGCACGGGCATCATGGTGGCCAGCGGCCTGCTGGCCTGGCGCATGCTGCGCCCGCCCCGGGCGCCGGGCGGCGCCGCGGCCACCCTGCCACGCTGACGCGCGCGTTCAGTCCTCGCTGTCGTCGGCAGGCGCGCCCTTCACCACGCGCCGCACCACCTCGGCGCCAAAGCCACGCGTGAGCAGGAAACGCATCTGCTTGCCGCGCTCGGCGGCGTCGGCCGGCGGCCCGGCGAAGCGTTTGCGCCAGACCTCACGGGCGCGCGCTTCCTCCGAACCCTGCAGGCCTGCCACCGCCTCGGCCACTGCCTGCGGATCCAGCCCCTTGGCCTGCAACTCCTGGCGCACGCGAGACGCGCCCAGGCGGGCCGAGCGCCGGTGCAATACCGACTCCAGCACGCGCTGCTCGTTGATGAAGCCCTTGGCCTGCAGCTCGTCCAGCGCTTTGGCCAGCTCGCCAGGCTCGGTTTCGTGTGCGCTCAGCTTGCGCTGCAATTCGGCGCGCGAATGTTCGCGCCCGGCGAGCAGGCGCAGCGCACGGCCTTTGAGGGAAATCTGGTCGAAGGCCATGCGCGCAAGGGCGGGGATCAGGCCGCCGGCGTGGCGTCAACGTCCTTGGCCTTGGCCGCCTTCTCGGCTTTTTCGGCCTTGCCGCCCTTGGCGGGCGCGGGCGCTTCGTCCACCGGCAGCAGCGGCACGCCCAGCTCGGTGCGCACCTTGTTCTCGATCTCCACGCGCAACTCGATGTTCTCGCGCAGGAATTCGCGCGCATTGTCGCGGCCCTGGCCAATCTTCTCGCCGTTGTAGGCGTACCAGGCGCCCGACTTCTCGATCACGCGGTGCACCACGCCCAGGTCGAGAATCTCGCCCTCGCGGCTGATGCCTTCGCCGAACAGGATGTCGAACTCGGCCGTCTTGAAGGGTGGCGAGACCTTGTTCTTGACCACCTTGACCTTGGTCTCGTTGCCGATCGCGTCCTCGCCCTTCTTGATCGTGCCGGTGCGGCGGATGTCCAGGCGCACCGAGGCGTAGAACTTCAGCGCGTTGCCGCCGGTGGTGGTTTCGGGGCTGCCGAACATCACACCGATCTTCATGCGGATCTGGTTGATGAAGATGACCATGCAGTTGGTCTTCTTGATGTGCGCCGTGAGTTTGCGCAGCGCCTGGCTCATCAGGCGGGCCTGCAGGCCGGGCAGCGAGTCGCCCATTTCGCCTTCGAGTTCGGCCTTGGGCGTGAGCGCGGCCACCGAGTCGACCACGATCAGATCGACCGCGCCGGAACGCACCAGGCTGTCGACGATCTCGAGCGCCTGCTCGCCGGTGTCGGGTTGGGAAATGAGCAGGTCCTGCAGGTTCACGCCGAGCTTCTGTGCATACTGGATGTCCAGCGCGTGCTCGGCATCGACGAAGGCGCACTGGCCACCGAGCTTCTGCATTTCGGCAATGACCTGCAGGGTCAGCGTGGTCTTGCCCGAGGATTCCGGGCCGTAGATCTCGACCACGCGCCCCTTCGGCAGACCGCCGACGCCCAGCGCGATGTCCAGGCCCAACGAGCCGGTGGAGACGACCTGGATGTCCTCGATCACCTCGCCCTCGCCCAGCCGCATGATGGTGCCCTTGCCGAACTGCTTTTCGATCTGGGCCAGCGCGGCCTGCAAGGCCTTGGCTTTTTCGCTGTTGAGGGGGTTGTTCTTGACGGCTGCGTCCATGAGGGGCTCCTGAGCGGGTGGTAGTGGTTCGCAAAGCCTGTGAATGCGTACAGGCTGGATGCTTGAGCAGGAGTTTACAGGCAGGTTGAATTCAAACAAGCCATCATTTGGTCAGTTTGCCTTACGATCTGCAGATGACCGATGCCTCCCCCGCATTGCCCGACGACCGCTGGCGCGGCGGCCACCTGGGGCGCCTGATGGGCCTGGCACTGCGCCGCTTCGACGAGCGCGTGCTCAGCCTGATGGCGCACGACGCCAACGTGCCGCTGGCGCTCTCCCACTTGGCCGCGCGGGCGCAGGTGGGCGCCGCGCACATCCACATCACGCGCCACCTGGGCCTGCACGGCTCGCGCCTGACCGAGCTGGCGCACCAGGCGGGCATGAGCAAGCAGGCCATGGGCGACCTGGTGACGCAGTGCGAGGCCTGGGGCCTGGTGCGGCGCGAGGCGGACGCGCGCGATGCGCGGGCACGGCGCATCGTGTTCACCGACACCGGCTTGCTGTGGCTGGAGGCGTTCCGCCAGGCCGTGGCCCAGGCCGAGGCGGAATTCCGCGCCCAGGTGGGCGACGCGGTGGCCACCGTGGTGGCGCTCGGCCTGGAGGCCTATGGCTCGGAATCACCCGGCGCGCGCGCGGCCGTGCCCCCCCGCTGAACCCCGTGCCGCAGGGGCCTGCGCGGCCTAAAATGGTTCGCCCGATGCCGGGCATTCCCCGATGAAGCGCTGCCCCGGCAGCCACCCAGGAGACCTTCCCATGCGCATCCTGATTGCCGAAGACGACCACGTGCTGGCGGACGGCCTGCTGCGCAGCCTGCGCGCCGCCGGCGCGGCGGTGGACCACGTCACCAGCGGCACCGAGGCCGACGCCGCCTTGCTGACCAACAACGAGTTCGACCTGCTGATCCTGGACCTGGGCCTGCCCCGGCTGCACGGCCTGGAGGTGCTCAAGCGCCTGCGTTCGCGCGGCTCCACGCTGCCGGTGCTCATCCTCACCGCCGCCGACAGCGTCGAAGAACGCGTCAAGGGCCTGGACTACGGCGCCGACGACTACATGGCCAAGCCGTTCTCGCTGCAGGAACTCGAAGCGCGCGTGCGCGCGCTCACCCGGCGCGGCATGGGCGGCTCCACCAACACCATCCGCCACGGCCCTCTGGAATACGACCAGGCCGGCCGCGTGGCCACCATCGACGGCAAGATGGTCGAGCTCTCGGCGCGCGAACTCGGCCTGCTGGAGGTGCTGCTGCAGCGCGCTGGGCGCCTGGTGAGCAAGGACCAGCTGGTCGAGCGCCTGTGCGAGTGGGGCGAAGAGGTGAGCAACAACGCCATCGAGGTCTACATCCACCGCCTGCGCAAGAAGATCGAGAAGGGCCCGATCCGCATCGCCACCGTGCGCGGTCTGGGCTACTGCCTTGAAAAAATCGCCGGCTGAAACCGAGGCTTTGATCGAGGCCGCACCGCCTCCGGTGGCGGGCCGCCCCATCCCGAAGTCATTCGGCCTGTTCCAGCGTGAACAGCGCAGTCTGTTCGGCGAGATCCTGGACTGGATGCTCACGCCGCTGCTGCTGTTGTGGCCGCTCTCGCTCGCCCTGACCTGGTTCGTGGCCCAGGGCATCGCGAGCAAACCGTTCGACCGCGCGCTGGAGTTCAACCTGCAGGCGCTCACCCAGTTCGTGGCGAACCAGAACGGGCAGATCAGCTTCAACCTGAACGCCCAGGCGCGCGACCTGCTGCGCGCCGACGACAGCGACCTCGTCTACTACCAGGTGATCGACCCGCGTGGCAAGCTCGTTAGCGGCGAGCTGGACTTTCCCCGCCCGCGCGAGGACGAGACGCCCGAGGCCGGCCGCGTGCTGCTGCGCGACGACGTGGTGCGCGGCGACGAGGTGCGGGTGGCCTACACCTGGCTGGAGCGCAACGACGCCCAGAACCTGGTGCTGATGCAGGTCGCCGAGACGCGCGGCAAGCGCTCCACGCTGGCGGCCGAAATCATCAAGGGCGTGATGGTGCCGCAGTTCGTCATCCTGCCGCTGGCCGTGCTGCTGGTGTGGCTGGCGCTGGTGCGTGGCATCCGCCCGCTCAACGAGCTGGAGCAGCGCATCCGCGCACGCAAGCCCGACGACCTGAGCCCGATCGAGGAGTCGGCCATCCCACAGGAGGTCGCGCCGCTCGTGTCGTCGATCAACGACCTGCTCACGCGCCTGAAGGCCTCGCTCACCACGCAGCGGCGCTTCCTGGCCGATGCGGCGCACCAGCTCAAGACGCCGCTGGCCGGCCTGCGCATGCAGGCCGAACTGGCCCAGCGCGAGAGCAACGCGGAGGAAATCCACAGCTCGCTCAAGCAGATCGCGCGCTCCAGTTCACGCGCCACGCACACCGTGAACCAGCTGCTCGCGCTCGCGCGCGCCGAGACCACCGGCCGCACCCTGCCCAGCGCGCGCGTGGACCTGGCGCGCCTGGTGCGAGGTGTGGTGCAGGATTCGGTGCCGCGCGCGCTGGAACACGGCATCGACCTGGGCTGCGAAGGCCCCGAGGAGGTCCCGGAGGACTGCCTGATGGACGGCAACCCGATCCTGCTGCAGGAGATGGTGCGCAACCTGGTGGACAACGCAATCAACTACAGCGGGCGCGGCGGCGTGGTCACCGCGCGGGTGCTGATCGACCCGTTCAGCGGCGTGCAGATCCTGCAGGTGGAGGACAACGGCCCGGGCATTCCCGAGAACGAACGCGAGTTCGTGCTGCAGCCGTTCTACCGCGCGCTGGGCACCAACGTGGACGGCTCGGGCCTGGGCCTGACCATCGTGCAGGAGATCGCGCAGCAGCACGGCGCCACAGTGCTGATCGACAGCGCGCACCCCGAGCGCCACCCGCCCGGTCTGCTGGCCTCGGTGCGCTTCACCCCGAAGACGCCCCGACTGCCGGCCTGAACGATCAGGCCTTGGGCTTGTAGATGTTGAGCACCAGCTTTTCGCGCTCGACCGCGCGCGCCACCGGCGCCAGCGCGGCGAAGCGCTGGGCGAGGTCCCAGGTCGCCGGCTGGGTGGTGGGATCGATGCCCGCAAAACCGCCCCAGCGCAGCAGCGTGAGCGCGTAAGCGTCCAGCGCGCCGGGACGCTCGCCCATCATCCAGGGCGAGGCCTGCCTGGCCATCACCTCGATCTCGTCCAGCAGGCCCTTGTAGGTCTTGGCGGCGTGGGCGCGGATCGCCTGCTTGGCGGCCTCGTCGTCGGTGAACTTGTCCGGCATGAACACGTGCGTGAAGGTGGGGTGCACGGTGTTGTTCATCCAGGTCAGCGTCTGCAGCGCGCGCGTGCGCGCCAGGCCGGACGCCGGCAGGATGCCCGCCTCGGGCAGCTTCGCATCAAGGTGCAGCAGGATGGCCACGATCTGCGTGATCACCTGGCCATCGTCCACCAGCACCGGCACCTGGCCACGCGGGTTGATCGCCAGGTACTCGGGGCTGCGCTGCTCGTTCTTGTGCAGCTTGACGCTGTGTGGCTCGAACGCGGTACCGGAGAGCTCCAGCATGCTGTGAGGCACGAAGGAACACGCGCCGGGGGCGAAATAGAGAGTCAGGCTCATGCGAAAAATCCTCTTGAAAACAATCAGCTCAGGTGCTGGCCCACAATGCCGGCGATCTCGAACATGGTGACTTGCGGCTTGCCGAACACGGCGGCGAGCTTGGCATCGGCGTTGACGCGGCGCTTGTCGGTGGCGTCCTGCAGGCCATTGGCCTTGATGTAGTCCCACAGCTTCTTCACCACCTCGGGGCGCGACACCGGGCCTTCGCCGATCACCGCGGCCAGGGCGGCGCTGGGCTGCTTGCCGCTGGCCGCCGTGGTCTTGCGCGGTGCCTTGGGCGTCTTGGCCGCCGCGGCTTTCTTGGCCGCGGGCGCCTTCTTGGCGGGCGAGGCCTTCTTCGCCGGAGCGGCCTTGGCTGGCGCGCCGGCGGCGGTCTTGCGCGGCGGGAACTTGCTTGCGCGCGGCTCGAACTCGAAGTTCACCTTGCCGGCCTCCTTGTCCCAGGCCAGGAAAGCCTTGAACGCGCGGCGCGTGCGCATGGAGACGAACTTGTCGAGCAGGTCGGTCTTGCCGGTCTCCAGCAGCTTGCTCATCTGCTCGCGCGCCACCGGCTGCTGCAGGATGATCTTGCCGCTCTTGAAGTCGCACGTGGGCGTGGGCTGGGTCAGGGTCGGCACCGATTTTTCGCACACGTAGTTGCTGCCGTGCTCGTGCACCGGACTGCCGCACTTGGGGCAGGCGCCCAGCGACTCGCTGCCGGTGAAGTCCACCAGCTCGCCACTTTCTTCGCCCTTCTTGTCGTCGCCGAAGTCGAACTCCAGCTTCCAGTTCTTCTCTTCTTCGTTGTACTTGATCACGATCTCGGCCACGAAGGGCCAACCCGCCTTGGAGCGGAAGCCTTCAAGCGGGCCGATCTTCTTGTCGCGCAGCAACTGTTCGGCCTCCTCGGGCTCGAAGGTGCGCCCGGCGGGCGACTTGCCGAACGAGAAGCCACAGCCCTCGCTGTTGCCGTCGGCGCCGGTGCAGGTGTAGCGGCGGTAGTTTTCCTTCACCACGCCGCCGCAGTTCGGGCAGGGCGTGGACAGCGTGGCGTAGTTGCCGGGAATGGTGTCGCGGTCGTATTCCTTGGCCTTCTTCACCATGCGCTCGGTCATGGCGGCGATCTCGCCCATGAAGGCGGCGCGGCTGAGCTGGCCATGCTCCATCTGCGCGAGCTTGTACTCCCACTCGCCGGTGAGCTCGGGCTTGGAGAGTTCTTCCACGCCCAGGCCGCGCAGCAGCGTCATGAGCTGGAAGGCCTTGGCGGTGGGGATGATCTCGCGGCCTTCGCGGAACATGTACTTCTCGGTCAGCAGGCCTTCGATGATGGCCGCGCGCGTGGCAGGCGTGCCCAGACCTTTTTCCTGCATGGCTTCGCGCAGCTCGTCGTCGTCCACCAGCTTGCCGGCGCCTTCCATGGCGCCCAGCAGCGTGGCTTCCGAATAGCGCGCGGGCGGCTTGGTCTTCAGGCCCTTGGGCTCGACGCTCTCGGTGCGCACGGTCTCCCCCTCGCGCACCGGCACCAGGTTCTGGCCCTTGTCACCGTCCTTGGCATCGGCCACGTCCTCGGCGGCCTCCTTGCCGTAGACGGCCATCCAGCCCGGCTTCACGAGCACCTTGCCTTCGGTCTTGAAGTGGTGGCTCAGCACCGAGCTGATGCGCGTGGTCACCATGAACTCGGCGCTCGGGAAGAACACCGCCAGGAAGCGGCGCACGACCAGGTCATACAGCTTCTGCTCGGCCTCGCTCAGGCCGCTGGGCGCCTGCAGCGTGGGGATGATGGCAAAGTGGTCGCTGACCTTGCTGTTGTCGAAGATGCGCTTGCTAGGACGGATGTAGCTGTTGTCCAGCGCGGTCTTGGCGTGCGGCGCGAGGTGCTTCATGCCGCTGCCGGCGAGCATCTCGAAGGTCTGCTTGACCGTCGGCAGGTAGTCCTCGGGCAGGGCGCGCGAGTCGGTCCGCGGGTAGGTCAGGGCCTTGTGGCGCTCGTACAGGCTTTGCGCGAGCTGCAGCGTGGTCTTGGCCGAGAAGCCGAAGCGGCCGTTGGCCTCGCGCTGCAGGCTGGTCAGGTCGTACAGCAGGCCACAGGCCTGGGTGGTGGGCTTGCTCTCTTCCTTGACGCTGGCGGCCTTGCCGCGCACGGCGTCGGCGATCGCCAGCGCCTCGCGCTGGGTCCAGACGCGGTCGGCCCGCAGCTCGGCGTCGGCATCGTCACCGGTGGGCTTCTTGAAGTTGGGGTCGAACCACTTGCCCGGGTACTCGCCGGCCTCGGCCAGGAAGCTGGCGTGGATTTCCCAGTAGTCGCGGCTCCTGTGGGCGCGGATCTTTTCCTCGCGCTCAACCACGATGGACAGCGTGGGCGTCTGCACCCGGCCGACGGTGGTGAGGAAGAAGCCCCCGTCGCGCGAGTTGAAGGCGGTCATGGCGCGCGTGCCGTTGATGCCGACCATCCAGTCGGCCTCGGAACGGCTGCGCGCGGCATCGGCCAGGCCCAGCATCTGCTCATTGCTGCGCAGCTGCTCGAAGCCGTCGCGGATGGCCGCGGGCGTCATCGACTGCAGCCACAGGCGCTGCACCGGCTTGCCCAGCGGCTGGTAGCTGCCGTTCTTCAGCCCCCCGGCGTACTGCTCGATCAGGCGGAAGATCAGCTCCCCCTCGCGGCCCGCGTCACAGGCGTTGATGAGGCGCGACACATCCTTGCGCTTGACCAGCTTGACCACCGCGGACAGCCGCGACTTGGTCTTGTCGATCGGCTTGAGCTCGAAGTACGGCGGCAGCACCGGCAGGTGCGCGAAGCTCCACTTGCCGCGCTTCACGTCGAATTCCTCCGGCGCAGCGATCTCCACCAGGTGGCCCACGGCGGAAGTCACCACGTACTTGTCATTCTCAAAGTGGTCATCGTGCTTGTCGAACTTGCCCGCCACCGGGGTAAGCGCTCGCACGATGTCTTGGGCCACGGATGGCTTCTCGGCAATGACCAGGGTTTTCATCTCTACAATCGGCTTTCCACGCGCGTGTACACGCGCACATGGGCACGCGCACACCCGCGCGCACCTGCATGAAACAACCTTACCAAATATTTCGGCCGTGACGAAAAGCCCCCGCCAGACGCAGCCGCGCCCTTCTTCCACCAAGACCAAGGCCGCCGCACCCACCGCCAGCCGCCGCATCCAGACCCGGCGCTCCGGCGTGCATGGCAAGGGCGTGTACGCCGTGGTCGATCTGGCCGAGGGCGAGACGCTCATCGAATACGTGGGCGAGATCATCACCTGGGAGGAGGCGCTGCGCCGCCATCCGCACGACCCGAGCGACCCGAACCACACGTTCTACTTCCATATCGATGAAGAGCACGTGATCGACGCCAAGGTCGGCGGCAACTCGGCACGCTGGATCAACCACAGCTGCAAGCCCAATTGCGAAGCCGACGTGGAAGACGGCCGGGTGTTCATCCGTTCGCTGCGCCCCATCCAGGCCGGCGAGGAGCTGTTCTACGACTACGGCCTGGTGATCGACGAGCCTTACACGCCCAAGCTCAAGGCCGAGTACCCCTGCTGGTGCGGCGCCAAGAAGTGCCGCGGCACGCTGCTCGCTCCCAAGCGCGCGGGACGCGCCTCCAAACTGGGCTGAACATGAATTACCCCCCGAAGCGCCTTTGGCGCCTCCCCCCGGGGGGCAACACCTGCGCCCCGGCAAAGCCGGTTGCGCGGTGTTCTGGACGAGCGCCCGAGCGCGCCACGGTCTGTGTCTGATCTGCTCTCGCACGCCGAAGCGGTCTGGGAAGCCGTGGTGCTCCTGCTGCCGGGCTTCACGGTCGAGGTGCTGCCCAGCATCGACTCCACCAGCAGCGAGCTCATGCGGCGCGCGCGCAGCGGCCTCATGCAGCCGGTGCTGCTGACCGCCGAGCAACAGACCGCAGGGCGGGGCCGGCTCGGCAAGGGCTGGCACAGCAAGCCGGGCCAATCGCTCACGTTTTCCATCGCCCTGCCGCTGGCACCGTCGAACTGGTCGGGCCTGTCGCTCGCGGTGGGCGTGAGCCTGGCCCACAGCCTGCATCCCGACGTGCGGCTGAAGTGGCCGAACGATCTTTGGCTGCACCAGCGCAAGCTCGGCGGCATCCTGGTGGAGACCGCCAGCACCGGTGACGCGGCGCAGGGCCAGCGCATGGTGGTGATCGGCGTGGGCATCAACATCGCCCGGCCCGAGGCCTCGGCCGTGGCCGCCCTGGTGCCAGACGGCTCGACCGTGGCCGCCATGGCGCCGGCCGGCCTGGCCGAGGTCAGCGTGGGCATCACGCCCGGCGAGGTGCTCGAGCGCGTGGCGCCGCCGCTGGTGCGGGACGTGCTCGCGTTCGCCTCGCAAGGGTTTGGCGCCTTTGCGCAGCGTTTCGCCGGCCTGGACGCCTTGCAGGGCCTGGCCGTGCAACTCTCCGACGGCACCCGGGGCACGGCCTGCGGGGTGACCCCCGACGGTGCCCTTCAGGTGTTGACCGACCAGGGCATGTTGACCGTCACCAGTTCAGAAGTGAGTGTGCGCCCGTGTTGAGGTGGGCGGTCATCGTGCTGGTGCTGGCCAACGCGGGCTATTTCGCCTGGACCCAGGGCTACCTGGGCGGCCTGGGCCTGGCCCCGATCGAACAGCGCGAGCCCCAGCGCCTGGCACAGCAGCTCAGGCCCGAGGCCTTGCGCCTGCTCAATGGCCCCAAGGGAACGTCGGCCGACACCGCCACCGCGCCGGAGCCCGAGACGGCGGCACCATCGGCCGCGCAGCCGGCCCCAGCGGTGGAAGCCGCACCGGCGCCACCGGCCGCACCCACCCCGCCCCCACCCGCAGCGGCCGCCCCGGCCAGCGATGGCCCGCGCGCCTGCTGGCAGGCCGCCGGTTTCACCGAAGCCCAGGCCGAGCTGCTGCGCGCCGAACTCGCGCTGCTGGGCCTGCCCGCAAACGGCTGGCAGCTCAACGAGACCCGCAGCAGCGGCCGCTGGATCGTCTACATGGGGCGCTACGACAACACCGAGCAGGTGGAGCGCAAGAAAGCCGAGTTGCGCGCGCTGGGCGTGCAGTTCCGGGAGCTCACCGCGAATGGCCTGGCCCCGGGACTGGCGCTGGGCACCTACTCCACCGAAGCCGCCGCGCGGCAGGCGCTGCAGCAGACCGAGCGCGACGGCGTGCGCACCGCCAGGGTGGCACAGGAACGGGCGGAAAGCGTGTCGTTCGCGCTGCGCCTGCCCGCCATCACCGACGCCCAGCGCGCGGCGGTGGACGGCTTGCGCGAGGCCATGGCTGGCAAGGCGCTGCGCCGCTGCAGCTGAGCCGACGGGCGGGTCAGGCTCAGACCCGACGGCGGCGGCGCTGGCACAGCGCCACGGCGATCACCCAGGCCCACAGGCTCAAACCCCAGAGATGGCCAGTAGAGCCGCCACCGCCACCTCCTGCGCTGCTGGCGGCAAGCACGGGCATGGCCGCCACCGTTCGCACGGTGTCTTCACCCGTGCGGCCGAAGTTGTCGACCACGGTGAGCGAGAACACATAGCTGTCCTCCGCCACGAGCGTGGCCTTGGCCACCGCGCTGCTGGCCGACGAGAGCGTGACCGGCGGCCCGCTCACCTGCACCCACTGGTAGGACACGATGCTGCGGCCGGGAATGGGCACGCTCTGGCTGCCGTCGAGCGTGATCACCGTGCCCGGCTCGACTTCACCCACCGGCTTGATCACGACCGCCGGGCCGGTGGCCAGCTGCACCGAGGTGTTGGCGTCCAGCAGGCCGGCGCCGCAGGTGGTGGTGGTGCAGCCGCAGACAGCGCCCGCGCCCGGGGTGCCGCACGCGGCCAATCCCGTCACCACGTGAGGTCGGGCCCCCGCCTTCATGCGCTCGATGAGCTGGCGCGGGCTCAGGAAGGGGTTGACCGCCAGCATCAGGCTGGCGGTGCCCGCGGCCTGTGGCGCGGCAAAGCTGGTGCCCTGCTTGTAGCCATACATGTCGACCCCTGGCGTGGTCGTGCCGCTGTTGTCGGTCGAGTACAGCAAGGTTGATGGGCCGGCATCTGTCGAGCCCCCGGGCGCGGCCAGCGCCACGCGCGTGCCGAAACTGGAGTACTCGGCCTTCGCCCCATCCTTGCGCACCGAGGCCACGGTCATGACCCGACGGCAGTCGGCCGGACGGGTGAGCGTGGTGTTCGAGTTGCCGGCCGCCACGACGATGAGGGCGCCCGCGTTGGTGACCGCGTCGATGGTGGTCTGGTAGCCCGGCGTGCAGGCCGAATCGCCACCAAAGCTGAGGTTGATCACGCGCGCCGGGTTCGGGTTGATCGGCAGGCCCGAGACTGGCAGGCCGGCCGCCCAGCGCAGGCCGTCGAGCAGGTCCGACAGGTGCGCGCCGCATTTGCCCGAGACGCGCACCGGCAGCACCTTCGCACCCCAGTTCAGGCCCGCGACGCCCTGGGCGTTGTCGGTGGCGGCGGCGATCTGCCCCGCGATGAAGGTGCCGTGCCAGGTGCTGTTGGACAGGTCGCAACCCGCGAACAGGGGATTCGCCAGGTCGGCTGGGTGCACCCAGTCACCGGGGTCGCTCGGGTCGGGGTCGCGCCCGTCGCCGTCGTTGGACACGGCCAGCTCACTCACCAGGTCGTAGCCGGGCAACAGCTTGCCGGCCAGATCCGGGTGTCCCGCCCGGATGCCGCTGTCGACCACCGCCACGACCGCCGTGGACCCGGAGGTGCTGCCGGTCGTGTCCCCCCAGGCGGGGGGCAGGTTCAGGCCCGTCAGATTCACCAGATCGGGCGTCTGCAGGTGCCATTGCTGGGGAAACAGCGTGTCGCTGGGGGTGACGGGCGCGCCCAGGCGGGGCACCAGCACATCGGGCTCGACCCAGGCCACATCGGGATGCAGGCGCGCGCGGCGCAGGGCATTGTCCAGCGCCTGACCGCGCAGGGGTCGGTCGAAGCGCAGCAGGCGGGCGTTGCCCGCCTCGCCGGCCTTGCCCGAGGGCAGGCCCAGTTCGCGCGCCCAGAGGGCCACGCGTTCGCGGCCCTGGCGGGCGTTGCGGTCCCATTGCGAACGGGCCCGCTCACGCCCGGAGGCCCAGGGCCCCTGGTCCGTCGCGGTGTTCGATTCGAGTTCGTCGCCCTTGAAGCCAATGATCAGGCCGGCCGCCTCACGCCGGCTGGACGGGTCCTGCGCCATGGCGGGAGTGGCAATCAGGCCCGCCAGGGTGGCCGTGCACAGGAGCAGTGCTGGAAACAGTCGCCGCATGGAATGGGGAGGGCCGGAAGGGCAAGCGAGGCAAGGTGGGGAATGTGTCGAAACATTTTGACATGCCGGTCTTTCGCATGGCCTTTATCCCCTGGCGATTCGGCATTTCCGCACAGCTTTACAACACCCGCGCTCAACGGCCGGCCAAAGGGGTGGCGGCGGGACGCAGCGCCTCGAACCAGTCGAGCGCCTCGTTCCACAAGGGCAAGGCCTTGGGCCGGAAGTAGCCCATGTGGCCGATCGGCCCCAGGCCCGCGCGGCGCGGGTCGATGGTGACGGCCCGCACCGAGGTGTTGCGGTAGCCGGCCATGAAGGCATCGCGCGAGGCCGGCGGCGCCCAGGCGTCGTCCAGCGCGTTGGCGGCCACGATGGGGAAACGCACCTGGCCGAAGCGTTCGGTGGTGGCCTGCATCTGCGGGTCGTCGAAGAAGTAGCGCGGAAAGCGGCACCAGCCACGCCACTGGCGGTACACGTCCAGCGGCAGGTCTTCGCCCATGCCCAGGCGGCTCCAGGGCAGGTAGCCCGCGAACCTGGTCCACACCGGCCCCAGCACGCGCCACATGAACAGCACCCTCATGCGCTCCAGCGGTGGCATCCAGCCGTGCCAGCCGGCGCCGGTGGCGAAGGTGTAGGCGCCGTCCACCCAGTCGTGGTGTGGCAGCAGGCCCAGGGCATGACCGCCGTACGAATGGCCCACCAGGTACAGCGGCATGCCGTCCTGGCGCATGGCTTCGACGGCGGCCGCCAGATCGAGCCGGCCCCAGTCAAGGTAGTCCATCCGAAAGCCCTTGAGCGTGGGCGGGGCCGACTCGCCGATGCCCCGGTAGTCCAGTGTGAGCACGTCGAAACCGCGGCGCGCGGCGTGTTCGGCAAAGCGCTTGTAGAAGCCCTGTGGCACGGCGGTCGCGCCCCCGATCACGAGGTGGGCGCGGGCCGGCGTGGGGCTGCGGTAGCGGCGGGCCGCGAGCGGGTAGCCGTCGGCGGCGGTCAGCCGGAGGGTTTCGATGCGAATGTCCTGGGGGGTGCTCATGGGGGTCTCCTCAAGCGGCGCCCGTTCCACGCGGGCGGCGCGCGGCGAGCAGGCCCAGCAGGGTCTGGACGGCCTGCTGGATGGGTTCGGTGCTGTGGGCCACGCGCGCCTGCAACAGCCCGCCTTCGTAGGTGGCGACGATCAGCGCCGCCACGCCCCGGGCCGATTCGCGCGGCTCGCCGGCCTGTTCCAGCGCCAGCGCGATGCGCTCGCGCAAGGTGGCGAACGCGCGCGCCAGGGCCTCGCGCAGGGCGTGGTCGTCGGGCGAGCTCTCCAGCGCGACGGTCGCCAGTGGGCAGCCGGCATGGAAACCGGTGCTGCTCAGGCGCTGGGTCGCGCCCTGCATCCATTGCCGCGCGGCTTCGATCGGATCGCTCTCCTTGGCCAGGAGGCCATCGAGCCAGCCCAGCATGCGCGCGACCACGTCGTCGATCGCGGCCACGGCGAGTTCGGTCTTGCCACCGGGGAAGTGGTGGTACAGCACGCCCTTGGGCGCGCCGGCCTGGGCCAGCAGTTCGGTCAGGCCGATGCCGTGCAGGCCGCGCCGGCGCAGGGCGTCGGTCATGGCGGCGATCAGGCGTTCGCGGGTGCCGGGAGCAGGAATATCGGTCATGGAACGCAATCTATAGACCGGTCGGTCTAGTGTCAATTGGCTCACTGTCCCTTAGGTGCCAGGCAACAAAAAAGCGCCCGAAGGCGCTTTTTCAGTCGAGTGAGCTTGCGCTTACTTGGCGACGACGCGAACCATTTCGAGGCACTTGTTGGAGTAGCCCCATTCGTTGTCGTACCAGCTCACGACCTTGATGAAGGTCTTGTCCAGCGCGATGCCCGCGTCGGCGTCGAAGATCGAGGTGCGCGTGTCGCCCCGGAAATCGGTGGCCACCACCTTGTCCGTCGTGTAGCCCAGCACGCCCTTCAAGGCCCCTTCGCTCTGCGCCTTCATCTCGGCACAGATCTCTTCGTAGGTCGCTTCCTTGTTCAGCTCCACCGTCAGGTCCACCACCGAGACGTCGCTGGTCGGCACCCGGAAGCTCATGCCCGTGAGCTTCTTGTTGAGCTCGGGGATCACCACGCCCACGGCCTTGGCCGCGCCCGTGCTGCTGGGGATGATGTTTTCCAGGATGCCGCGGCCACCGCGCCAGTCCTTGTTGCTCGGGCCGTCCACCGTCTTCTGCGTGGCCGTGGCCGCGTGCACCGTGGTCATCAGGCCGCGCTTGATGCCCCACTTGTCGTTGAGCACCTTGGCGATCGGCGCCAGGCAGTTGGTGGTGCACGAGGCGTTGGAGATGATGGCCTCGCCCTTGTAGGTCTTGTCGTTCACGCCGAAGACGAACATCGGGGTGTCGTCCTTGGAGGGGGCCGAGAGGATGACCTTCTTCGCACCCGCGTCCAGGTGCTTCTGGGCCGTGACCTTGTCCAGGAACAGGCCGGTGGATTCGATGACGACGTCGGCACCGACTTCGTTCCACTTCAGGTTGGCGGGGTCGCGTTCCTGCGTGAGGCGGATCTTCTTGCCGTTGACGATCAGGGTGTTGCCCTCGACCTTGACTTCCCCCTTGAAGCGGCCGTGCACGCTGTCGTACTGCAGCATGTAGGCCAGGTAGTCGGGTTCGAGCAGGTCGTTGATCGCCACCACTTCGATGTCGTTGAAGTTCTGGATGGCGCTGCGCAGCACGTTGCGGCCGATGCGGCCGAAGCCGTTGATGCCGATCTTGATCGTCATGTCTCGTCTCTCCTGGAAGGTTTCAAAAGGGGTTAACAAAAATTCACTTCGCGAGCACGGCGCGCACCGTGTCCGCCACGTTCTGCTCGGTGAAGCCGAAGTGCTTGAACAGCACCGGCGCCGGGGCCGATTCGCCGTAGGTGTCGATGCCCACGACAGCCGCCACACCGTACTTCCACCAGCCGTCGGTGGTGCCCATCTCGACCGCGATGCGCGGCACGCCGGCCGGCAGCACCGAGGCCTTGTAGGCGGCGGTCTGGCGGTCGAAGGTGGTGGTGCTGGGCATGGAGACCACGCGCACGGCGATCTTGTGCTCGCGCGCCAGCAGTTCCTGCGCCTTCAGGGCGAGCTGCACTTCGGAGCCGGTGGCGATGATCACGGCCTGCGCCTTTTTCTTCAGGCCCACTTCGGCCGGCTCGGCCAGCACGTAGGCGCCCTGGCTGATGTGGCCCAGGTCGTTCTTGGGCGCGTAAGGCAGGTTCTGGCGGCTGAGCAGCAGCGCGGTCGGGCGGTGGGCGTTCTCCAGCGCCACGGCCCAGGCCACGGCGGTCTCGGCCGTGTCGGCGGGGCGCCACACGTCCAGGTTGGGGATCAGGCGCAGGCTGGCCGCGTGCTCGATGGACTGGTGCGTCGGGCCGTCTTCGCCCAGGCCGATGGAGTCGTGCGTGAACACGTGGATCACGCGCTGCTTCATCAGCGCAGCCATGCGGATGGCGTTGCGGCTGTAGTCGCTGAAGGTGAGGAAGGTGCCGCCGTAGGGGATGAAGCCGCCGTGCAGCGCCACGCCGTTCATGATCGCGGCCATGCCGAATTCGCGCACGCCGTAGTTGATGTGGCGCCCGCCCTGGCCCTGCTCGTTCTTCACCACGTCACCGGCCATGTTGAAGCGCAGGCTGGGGGTGGACTTGGTGTTGGTGAGGTTGGAGCCGGTGAGGTCGGCGCTGCCGCCCAGCAGCTCGGGCAGCGCGGCGGTGAAGGTCTCCAGCGCCAGCTGGCTGGCCTTGCGGCTGGCGACCGTCTCGGCCTTGGTGTGCGCGCCCACGGCGGCGTCCACCGCGACCTGCGCGAAGTTCTTCGGCAGCTCGCCCTTCATGCGGCGGGTGAACTCCTTGGCCAGTTCGGGGAAAGCGGCTTTGTAGGCGGCGAATTGGCCGTTCCAGTCGGCCTCCACCGCCTGCCCGGCGGCCTTGGCGTCCCAGGCGGCGTACACGTCCTGCGGCACCTCGAAGGGCTTGTGCATCCAGCCCAGGGCCTCGCGGGTCAACTGGATCTCTTCGCCGCCCAGCGGCTCGCCGTGCGCCTTGGCGGTGTTGGCGCGGTTCGGGCTGCCCTTGCCGATGTGCGTCTTGCAGATGATCAGCGTGGGGCCAAAGGTGCCCATGCTGGCCTTGTTCTTGGCGTCGGCGATCGCGCGGTCCACGGCGTCGGTATCGTGGCCGTCGATCGGGCCGATCACGTTCCAGCCGCTGGCGGTGAAGCGCAGCGCGGTGTTGTCGATGAACCAGGGCGTGACCTGGCCATCGATCGAGATGCCGTTGTCGTCGTACAGCGCGATCAGCTTGTTGAGCTTCCAGGCACCGGCCAGGGCCACGGCCTCGTGGCTGATGCCTTCCATCAGGCAGCCGTCGCCCAGGAACACATAGGTGTGGTGGTCGACGATGGTGTGGCCGTCGCGGTTGAATTCGGCCGCCAGCAGCTTCTCGGCCAGCGCCATGCCCACGGCGTTGGTGATGCCCTGGCCCAGCGGGCCGGTGGTGGTTTCCACGCCGGGGGTGATGCCCACCTCGGGGTGACCGGCGGTCTTGCTGTGCAGCTGGCGGAAGTTCTTGAGTTCGCCGATCGGCAGCTTGTAGCCCGTGAGGTGCAGCAGCGCGTAAATCAGCATCGAGCCGTGGCCGTTCGAGAGCACGAAACGGTCGCGGTTGGCCCACTGCGGGTTGGCCGGGTTGTGGCGCAGGTGGCGCCCCCAGAGGGCGACCGCCATGTCCGCCATGCCCATGGGCGCGCCAGGGTGGCCCGAGTTCGCCTGTTGCACCGCGTCCATGGCCAGGGCGCGGATGGCGTTGGCCTGGGTCTGGGCGGTCACGGCCGAAGCGGCGGGGGCGGTGCGGGTGGGGGTGCTGGCGGCGTCGGACATGGGGTGCTGGGGGGGAGGGTATGAGGAAGGAACCATTGCGCGGCGGCGCAAAACAGAGGATTTTATCGGGCCGCCCGAACCGGCGCCCCCGACGGCCGGCCGAGTTGCGCGCAGGCGCTCATAATTCCGGATGCGTCGGGCCCTGTGAACCCGGTACGCCCACCGTCCACCACCCATGACCCGACTTGCCACCGCCCCCATCCCGGCCATGCTGCTTGCCGCCGGGCGCGGCATGCGCATGCGCCCCCTGACGGACGAAACACCCAAGCCCCTGCTGACGGTGCAGGGCCGGCCCTTGATGCAGTGGCCGATGGAGGCCTTGCTGGCCGGCGGCTTCCGGCGCCTGGTGGTCAACACCGCCTGGCTGGGCGAACAGATCGACGCCTTCTGCGCCGACTGGCAGGCGCAGCACCCGGGCACCGAGGTGACCGTCTCGCGCGAAGGCCAGGACTTCGGCTACGCGCTCGAAACCGCCGGGGGCATCGCGCGCGCGCTGCCGCTGCTGGGTGATGTGTTCTGGGTGCTCGCGGGCGACGTGTACGCGCCGGAGTTCGCCTTCACGCCGACCAGCGTGGCCCGCTTCAAGGCCAGCGGCCAGCTCGCCCACCTCTGGCTGGTGCCCAACCCGCCGCACCACCCACGCGGCGATTTCGGCCTGAGCGCCGAGGGCCTCGCGCTCAACGAGGCCGACACGCGCCACACCTACAGCACCATCGGCCTGTACCGCCGCGAACTGTTCGAGGCGCCCTGGTGCGAAATCGTGCCGGGCAACCCGCAGGGCACGGCCGAGCCGCTGGCGCCGCTGCTGCGCCGCGCCATGAGCGCCGGCCTGGTGAGCGCCGAGCTCTATACCGGCCCCTGGGTCGACGTGGGCACGCCCGAGCGCCTGAAAGAACTGGGCTGACCGCCTGCGCGGGCGCGGCAAAACGCCGACAATGGCCCGCATGGACTCCACCACCCACACCACCCTGTACGCGGAGCGCCGCGCCCGCGTGGCCGCCCAGCTCGGTGCCGGCGGCATCGCCATCGTGCCCACCGCGCTGGAACGACCGCGCAACCGCGACACCGATTTCATCTACCGGCACGACAGCTACTTCTACTACCTCACCGGTTTCACCGAGCCCAACGCCTGGCTGGTGATCACCGCCGAGGGCCAGACCACGCTGTTCTGCCAGCCCAAGGACCTGGAGCGCGAGATCTGGGACGGCATCCGCCTGGGCCCTGAAGCCGCACCGGAACACCTGGGCGTGAGCGAGGCATTTTCCGTCGCCGAACTCGACCAGCGCCTTCCCAAGCTGTTGGAGAACCGCCAGACCGTGTGGTACCCCTTCGCCACGCACGCGGGGCTGGAGAGCCGCATCAACGGCTGGCTGCAACCGGTGCGCGCGCGCGTGCGCTACGGTGCGCTGTGCCCCGAATCGCAGCGCGACCTCTGCGGCATCCTCGACGAGATGCGCCTGGTGAAAGACGCCTTCGAACAGGCCACCATGCGCCGCGCCGCGCAGATCAGCGCCAAGGCCCACATCCGCGCCATGCAGCGCAGCGCGGCCATGCTGCGCGCCGGGCAGGACGTGCGCGAGTACCACCTCGACGCCGAGCTGCTGCACAGTTTCCGCGAGCATGGCTCGCAGTACCCGGCCTACGGCAGCATCGTCGCCGCCGGCGCCAACGCCTGCGTGCTGCACTACCGCGCCGACGCCGCGCCGATCCGCAGCGGCGAGCTGGTGCTGATCGACGCCGGTTGCGAACTCGACGGCTACGCCAGCGACATCACCCGCACCTTCCCCGCCAACGGCCGCTTCACCGGCCCGCAGCGCACGCTGTACGACCTGGTGCTCGCCAGCCAGGACGCCGCCGTGGCCGCCACCAAGGCCGGCGCGCGCTTCGTCGACCCGCACGAAGCCACCGTGGCGGTGCTGGCCCAGGGCCTGCTCGACGTCGGCCTGCTCGACCGCAACAAGGTCGGCAACGCGCAGGACGTGATCGCCAACCGCGCCTACTTCCCGTTCTACATGCACCGCACCGGCCACTGGCTGGGCATGGACGTGCACGACTGCGGCAGCTACGTGGAGCCGGCCGAGCTGGGCAGCGTGAGCGAGCGCAAGGACCCGCTCAGCGGCGAGACCATCAAGGACCGGCCCAGCCGCGTGCTGCGGCCCGGCATGGTGCTGACCATCGAACCCGGCCTGTACGTGCGCCCGGGCGAAGGCGTGCCCGAGCATTTCTGGAACATCGGCATCCGCATCGAGGACGACGCCATCGTCACCGCGACCGGCTGCGAACTCATCTCGCGCGATGTGCCGGTGAAGGCCGACGAGATCGAAGCCCTGATGCGCGCTTGACGCAGGTCAAGAACACCGCCGATGGGCCCATCGGCGGACGGGTCTTGGATAGATAGCAGGAATCATTCTCATTTACACTGTGAGACCCGCCGGCACTGCCGGCCCGATTCCTTCACTCCGAGCCCTTCCGCCATGAAACCCACCCTGCTCGTTCTGGCCCTGTCGGCCACCCTGTCCCTGCTGCACGCACCGGCCCACGCCCAGGCCGCCGCACCCGCGGCGGCGAGCGCGCCTGCGGCGGCGACCTACGCCACCGTGGCCACGCACTACGCCGCGCTGGTGCACGCCAACTACAGCGACACCCTGGCCGCCGCGCAGGAGATGCAGGCCGCCATCAAGGCCTTCGTGGCCGCGCCTTCGGCCGACGGCCTGGCCGCCGCGCGCAAGGCCTGGCTGGGTGCCCGCGAGTTCTACGGCCAGACCGAGGCCTTCCGCTTCTACGGCGGCCCGATCGACGACGACAAGGGCCCGGAAGGCCAGATCAACGCCTGGCCGCTGGACGAAGCCTATGTGGACTACGTGCAGGGCAAGCCCAAGGCCGGCCTGATCGCCAACACCAAGTTCAAGATCAGCAAGGCCAACCTGGCCAAGTTCAACGAACGCGGCGGTGAAGAGAACATCAGCTCCGGCTGGCACGCGATCGAGTTCCTGCTGTGGGGCCAGGACCTGAGCGAGACCGGCCCGGGCAACCGCTCGTTCGAAGACTACGTGGACGGCAAGACACCCAACGCCGACCGCCGCCGCCAGTTCCTCACCGTGGCCACCGAGCTGCTGGTGGACGACCTGAACTTCCTGGTCAAGGCCTGGGCACCGGGCCAGAAGAACTACCGCGCGCGTTTCGAGAAGGGCGGCAAGGAATCGGTGCGCAAGATCATCGTGGGCCTGGGCTCGCTCTCGCGCGGTGAACTCTCGGGCGAGCGCATGGAAGTGGCGCTGAACTCGCAGGACCAGGAAGACGAACACTCCTGCTTCTCCGACAACACGCACCGCGACATCGTGACCAACGCCACCGGCATCCAGAACGTGTGGCTGGGCCAGTACAAGAAGCGCGACGGCAGCGTGCTGCAAGGCCCGGGCGTGCGCGACCTGGTGGCCGCCAGGAAGGCCGACCTGGCCGAGAAGACCACCTCGCAGATCGCCGCATCGGTGGCGGGCGCCGAAGCCATTCCCGCCCCGTTCGACCGCGCCATCGCCAAGGGCTCGGCCGGCCGCCCGGCGATCGAGAAGACCGTCGCCAGTCTGGTGGAACAGTCCAAGCTGCTGGTGGAGTCGGCCAGCGCGGTGGGCATCGCCAAGCTGACCCTCGTCGAACCTTGAACTCCCCCCTGCGCCGCTGCGCGGCTTCCCCCCTCTCTGGCGCGCCTTCGGCGCTGGGAGGGGGGACGGGGTCTCGGGCCGGCGGAGCCGGACCCTTGTCCCCTCTGGATTGACATCCCCTCTGTTTGCCCGGGCTTTTCATCATGTCGCTCTTTCCCAAAGCCACGCGCCTTGCGCTCGCCATGGGGGCTTTGTTTCTTGGTGCCACCGCGCTGGTCCTTCATGCGGACGAGGCGCCCGATCCGCTGGGTGAGAAGACCGGTGGCGCGACCACGGTCTACGCCACGGGCAAGAACGCGTTTTCGTTTCCGCTGGCCAACCTGGACGATCCGGGGCGCACGCGCTTCGTGATCGGCAATTCCTTTTTCAAGCGCAACTGGGTGGAGGCACCGGCCTCGACCACCGCGCGCGACGGCCTGGGCCCGCATTTCATCGCGCGCTCCTGCGCGGGTTGCCACGTGCTCGACGGCCGCGGCGAACCACCCGCGTGGAAGAACACGCTGGGGCCCGAGCCCGAGGGCACGGTGGCGCTGCTGATGCGCCTGTCGGTGGCCGGCACGCCCGACCCCAAGGCCGGCGTGCGGCCCGACCCGGTGTACGGCGACCAGTTCAACAACGCCGCCATCCAGGGCGTGAAGCCCGAGGGCCGGGTCGAGATCCGCCAGCAGGCCCTCCAGGGCCGCTTCGCCGACGGCACGCGCTACACGCTGCAGAAACCGATCTACAAGCTGACCGACCTCGCCTACGGACCGTTCGCGCCAGGCCTCATGGTCAGCCCGCGCATCGCGCCGCAGCTCGCCGGCATCGGCCTGATCGAAGCCATCCCCGATGCCGAGATCCTGCGCAATGCGCGCGAACAGGCCGCCGCGCCCGGCCCCATCAAGGGCCAGCCCAACCGCGTGTGGGACGTGTTCGCCCAGGAAGAGCGCCTGGGCCGCCTCGGCTGGAAGGCCAACGTCGCCACACTCGCGCACCAGACCGCCGGCGCCTTCCATGGCGACATCGGCATCACCTCCAACGCCTTCCCGCACGAGACCTGCACCCCCACGCAGAAGGACTGCCTGGCCGCGCCGCACGGCGGCGGCAAGACCACCGGCCGCGACGGCATCGTGCCGGCGGCCCACGCGACCGCGCTCAAGCCCGAGATCGACGACGAGACCCTGGGCCACGTGATCTTCTACCAGGCCACGCTGGCCCCGGCGGCGCGGCGCAACGTGAACGACCCGCAGGTGCTGCGCGGCCAGGCGCTGTTCGCGCAGGCGCAATGCGCGGCCTGCCACCGCCCGAGCTACGTCACGGCCGAAGGCCCGTTCCCGCCGCTCACCAGCCCCGCCCTCAAGGGCCAGCGCATCTGGCCCTACACCGACCTGCTGCTGCACGACATGGGCCCGGACCTGGCCGACGGCCGTCCCGACTTCCTCGCCAGCGGCAGCCAGTGGAAAACCCCGCCGCTCTGGGGCATCGGGCTCATCAAGGACGTCAACGGCCACACCCGCCTGATGCACGACGGCCGCGCCAACGGCGTGCTCGAAGCCATCCTCTGGCACGGCGGCGAGGCCCAGGCGGCCAAGGAGCAGGTGCTCAAGATGAAACGGGCCGACCGCAGCGCGCTCGTGAAATTCGTGGAGTCGCTATGACACCCAGAAGCTTTGCCCTCACCCAGTGCGCCGCCGCGCTGGCCCTTGGCCTCACGCTGGCCGGCCTCGCATCAGCCCAGACCGCCCCAATCGTGGCCGCGCCCTACTACTCGGCCGAGCAGGCCCTGCAAGGCCTGTACACGCACCACTTGCCGCCGCTGGTGCGCGACTTCCAGGCCCAGGCCGACCGCCTGGTCGAGACCACGGCCCGGCATTGCAAGGGCCAGGCCACGCTGCCCGCGCTGCTCGCGCAGTGGCAGGACACGCTGGTGAGCTGGGAGACCCTGTCCACGCCGGCCGTGGGGCCGCTGGTCGCGCGGCGCTCGCAGCGCCAGATCGACTTCTGGCCCACGCGCCCGGACCTGCTGCGCCGCTCGATGGAGAAAACTCCCGACACGCTGGCCGACATGGAGCGCGTGGGCACGCCCGCCAAAGGTTTCCCTGCCTTCGAACTGCTGCTGAACCAGTGGGCCGGCAGCCGCCAGCCCGCGCCGGCCCCGGCGTGCCGCTACGCCGAGCTGGTGGCGCAGGGCATCGCCGCCGAGGCGCGCGCCCTGAACGACGAACTCGGCCAATGGGCCACGAAGGAATGGGACGACGAGCCCGAAGTCACCACCGCCTCGCTCGCCGAATGGGTCAACCAGTGGCTCGCCGGCCTGGAGCGGCTGCGCTGGGCCCACATCGAAAAGCCCATCACCACCCACCAGACCACGGGCAACGCAGCCAGGGGCGCGCCGGTGCCCTACGCGCGGCTCGACCGCGAGAGCAACCTGCGCGACTGGCGCGCGCAATGGCAAAGCCTGCGCCAGCAGGGCCGCCTGCCCCCCGGTGCGCAACCACCCGCCGCCGGCCAGGCCCTGGTGCCGATGGAAGCCCTGCTCATGGGCCGCGGCCAGCTCGCGCTGGCGCAGAAATGGGGCCAGGCGCTGGACACCGTCACGGCCGGCATGGACAAGCTCACGCCGCGCTCCAGCGAGCGCGAGCTGCTCGCGCTCACGAAGTCGATGAAGGCCGTGACCGTGCTGTTCCAGAACGAGGTCGCGGCCGCCCTGGATGTGCCTCTCGGTTTTTCGGACGCCGATGGAGACTGATAACGCTATCTCACGCCGCCGCTGGCTGGTCGCCGCTGCGGCCCTGGGCCTCGCTCCCGCCTGGGCCGCGCGCACCACTGGCGCGCGCCTGGTCTCGGCCTGGCAGACCCCGAGCGAACACCACATCGGCGTGATCGAGGTGGACGGCGCGCGCTGGTCGGTGCAGCGCTCGCTCGCCGTGCCCACGCGCGCGCACGGCCTGCTGCTCGAAAGCGGCGGCAGCGTGCTGGCCACCGCGCGCCGGCCGGGCGACTGGCTGCTGCGCTGGCACCCCGCGAGCGGGCAGACGCAATGGCACTGGATCGAGGACGACCGCCGCTTCAACGGCCACGCCGTCGCCAGCCCCGATGGCCGCACGCTCTGGACCACCGAGACCGACCTCGACAACGCGCAGGGGCGCCTGGCCACGCGCGATGCGAAGACACTGGAGAAGACCGCCGAATGGGCCACGCAGGGCATGGACCCGCACGAGCTCATCGTGCTGCCGCAGCGCGTGGGCGAAATCCCGGCCGGCAGCCTGCTGGTGGCCAACGGCGGCATCCCCACGCTGCCCGAGACCGGCCGCAGCAAGCGCCAGCTCGACCGCATGGACGCCTCGCTGGTGGCGCTGGACCCGCGCGACGGCGCGGTGCTGGGCCAGTGGCGCCTGGACGACCCGTACCTGAGCATCCGCCACCTGGCCTGGGACCCGGTGTCGCGCACGGTCGGTATCGCGCTGCAGGCCGAGCACCCCGATGCCGACGCCAAGCGGCGCGCGCCGGTGTTCGCCGGGTGGAACGGCCAGCGCCTGCAGGCCTCGCTGGCCCAACCTGCGGTGCAGGGTTACGGCGGCGACATCTGCGCCCTGCCCGAGGGCGGTTTCGTGGTGAGCTGCCCGCGCGCGGACGCACTGGCCCTGTTCGGCGCCGACGCGCGCTGGTCGCAGAACCTCGCGCATCGCGAGGCCTACGCGCTTGCGGCCGACCGGGGCCACTGGTGGGCCAGCGGCGCCGAGGGCGTGTGGTGCGCGCCCGAAGGCACCGAGGCCCGCACCCATGCGCGCGGCGGCGAGCGCCTGCAGATCGACAACCACTGGGCCGTCTGGCCCCAGGCCTGAGGCGGGTACCCGCCACCGCGCCACCCCCGCCGTGTGGTGCGGTGGCAGAATCAGGCGCCCGGCACGTTGGCGGCCGGAAGGGTGATCGCTAGCTGCCCATGAACACCGTCGCACCGCACCTGGCGAATGTGCTGTCCCGCTCGCCCAACTTCCACCTGGACCAGGTCACGCCCCTGGGCGGCCGGTGCCGGGGCCGCCTCATCCACTGCACCTTCGAGGCCCACACGGTAGACATCCCGCCGCTGGACGAGGTGGTGCTGCTGGCCGCCAACCAGTACCGGCTCAAGCGCGCGCTGTTCGATTTCGGCTGGGGTTTTCGCGACCACTTCAGCAGCCATCCGCACCCGCTGCACCTTTTCCCTGCGGGCAACGCCTACCGCTGGCTCAAGGACGGTTTCGCGGACGTGACCCTGCTCGCGCTGTCGGCCACCGACCTGGCCGCGCTCCTCGACGAGCTGGGCCACCGCAATCCGAACGACGGCCTGTGGGAACTGTCGCAGCGCGGCTTCGCCAACCCGATGATCTACCAGGCGCTCACGCAGTTCATGCAGCAGGCCTCGCAGGACTGCCCGCAGATTCTGGTGGACAGCTACTGCACCGTGATCGCCAACGAGCTGGCGCGGCAATGGAACACGCGCGCGCCCGCCGGGCCGGCGGTGCGCAAGCTGCCCTCGGCCCAGCTCGCGCGGCTGATCGACCACATCAAGGAACAGCTCGCGCAGGACCTGAGCCTGGACGACCTGGCGGCCCAGACCGGCCTCACCAAGTACCACTTCATGCGCTGCTTCAAGGCCTCCACGGGCCGCTCGCCGCTGCAGTACGTGACCGAGTTGCGCGTGGCGCAGGCGCGCCGCCTGCTGGAGACCACGGCGCTGACGATGGAGGTGGTGGCGCGCCAGAGCGGCTTTTCAAACGCCGAGCACCTGGCTCGCGTGTTCGGCAAGGCCACCGGGCTTTCACCGCGCGCCTACCGCACGGCCCTGGGCGAGGTGCGATCGCCCCGCCGGCACTGAGGCCGGCGCGCCTCAGCGGCCAGCGTGCAGCCGCTCGTGGCCGGCGGCCGCGCGCAGCACCAGCGCGTCGTCGAAGTGGCGGCCGATCAGCATCAGGCCCACCGGCTTGCCGTCGGCCTCGCCGCACGGCACGCTGATGGCGGGGTGGCCGGTGAGGTCGAACGCGCTGGTGTTGGCCAGCATGGTCCAGCTGTGCTGGATCACCTCGGCCACGCTGGCATCGGCCGGCGGAATCGGCAGCGTGGGGAACGGCGTGGTCGGCATCAGCAGCAGGTCGCGGCCGTCCAGCGCGTCGTCGTAGGCCTGGCGCAGGCGGCGGCGCAGGTTCTGCGCCTTCGCGTAGTAGCGGCCCTGGTACTGCTGGTGCACGTAGGCGCCGAGCAGCATGCCGATCTTGAGCGTGTGCGGCATCTCGTTGGCGCGCTCGCGCAGCCCGCCCAGCGCGGTCATCAGCCCGAGCGGGTAGGCGCCCGTGGTCAGGTGACCCGCGCCCTGGCCGCCGTACAGCGTGTGGTACGTGCCTTCGTTGGCGATCGCGCTCCAGATCGCGAAGCCGTGGCGGTGCCAGGGAATCGACACTTCGTCCACGATCGCGCCGGCCGCGCGCAGCGCATCGGCAGCGGCGCGCACCGCCGCGTCGGTGCCCGGGTGCGACTCGGGCAAGCCGAACGACTCCGTCACCACGCCGATGCGCAGGCCTTTCACGCCACGGTCCAGGCCCTCGGTGTACCGGTCCACGCGCAGGTTGCGCTGGCGGCCGTCGATGCCGTCCTCGCCGGCGATCACCTCCAGCAACAAGGCCACGCCGGCCACGTCGCGCGCCATCGGGCCCACGTGGTCGATGGTGTAGTCCAGCCCCATCACGCCGGTGTAGGGCACCAGGCCGTAGGTGGGCTTGAGGCCCACGATGCCCGAGAACGAGGCCGGGATGCGGATCGAGCCGGCCTGGTCGGCGCCGATGGCCAGGTCCACTTCGCCGGCCGCGAGCAGCGCCGCGCTGCCGGTGGTGGAGCCGCCGGGCGTGTGGCCCGGGTTGCGCGGGCTCTCCACCGGGCCGGTGGCGCTGGTGGCGCTGCCGCCGGAGAACGAGAAATACTCACAGACCGACTTGCCCACGATGTGGCCGCCGGCATCGAGGATGCGCGTGACCAGCGTGGCATCGCCATCGGGCACGAAGCCTTCGAGCAGCGAGGCGCCGTTCATCATCGGCACGCCGGCGATCTGCACGTTGTCCTTGATCGCCAGGCGAAGGCCGGCCAGCTTGCCTTGGGCCGCACCCCGGATGTCGGTGCGCATCCACCAGGCGCCCCAGGGGTTGTCCTGCGGCTCGGGGCGCGTGCCGCCGGCGCGCGGGTAGTGCACAGGCAAGGGCTCGTGCGGCAGGCGGTCCAGGGCCCGGAACTCGGGCACGAGCGGTGCCAGCATGTCCAGCACGGTCTGCGCGTAGTCCGCGTCCACGTCGATGCCCAGCTCCGCGCCCAGGCGGTGCAGGCGGTCCTTGTTCGGCAGGTTGAATGCCATGGTGCTCCTCTGAAAAAAAGCGGGTTGATGGTCAGCCGGCGAACTCGGCCGACTCGACCAGCGCTGCCATCGCGGCGGTGTCGCTGGCGCGCGCCTCGCGCACGGTGCGGCCCTTCTCCAGCACGACGATGCGGTCGGACAGGGCGCGCAGGAAGTCCAGGTTCTGCTCCACCAGCACGATGGACAGCTGGTGGCGTTGCCGCAGCGAGCGCAGCAGCAGCACCATGTCTTCGATGATGGACGGCTGGATGCCTTCGGTGGGCTCGTCCAGCAGCACCAGCTTCGGGCGCGTGCACAGGCAGCGCGCCAGCGCCAGGATCTGCTGCTCGCCGCCGCTGAGCAGGCCGCCGGGCCGCTCCAGCAGGCGCGGCAGCGCGGGGAAATCGGCCAGCACCTCGTCCACCACCTGCGCGGCCTGCCGCCCGCCGTGCACCGAGGCGGCGAACAGCAGGTTCTCGCGCACCGACAGCAGCGGGAAGATGCGCCGGCCCTGCGGCACGTAGCCGATGCCGCGCGCCACGCGTTGGTGGGTCGGCAGGCGCGCGATCGACTCGCCCTGCCAGCGCAGCTCACCGGCGCTCACCGCGATCTCGCCCACGATCGCACGCATGAGCGTGGTCTTGCCCATGCCGTTGTGGCCGAGCACGCCGAGCACCTCGCCGTCGTTCACGCGCAGCGCAATGCCGTCGAGGATGTTGATGCGGCCGTAGCCGCCACGAAGGCCTTGCAGTTCAAGCACGGACATGCTCCTCACGCCCCAGATACACATCTCGCACGACCGGATCGGCCAGCACCTCGGCCACCGAGCCGTCGCGCAGCACCGCACCTCGGTGCAGCACGGTCACGCGGTCGGCGATGCGGCGCACGAACCGCATGTCGTGCTCCACCACCACCACCGCGCGCCCGGCGCGGATGGAGAGGATCAGCTCGGCGGTGCGCGCGGTCTCCTCCTCGCTCATGCCGGCCACCGGCTCGTCCAGCAGCACCAGCTGCGCATCGGTCGCCAGCACCATGCCCAGTTCCACCCATTGCCGCTGGCCGTGCGAGAGCGTGGCAAGCTGGCGATCGCGCACCGCGCCCAGGCGCAGCTGCTCCAGCACCTCGTCGACCACAACATCCACCGGCCGCCGCTCGCGGTGCCGCCCCGCCGCCACGCGCAGGCTGGCGCCCACCGTGAGGCCGTCGAACACGCTGGGCACCTGGGTCTTCACGCCCACACCCAGCCGCGCGATCTGGTGCCGTTCCAGGCGACCCACGTCCTGGCCCAGGATGCGAACCTTGCCAGCGCTCGCTTTCTGCTGGCCGGTGAGCGTCTTGAACAGGGTGCTCTTGCCGGCGCCGTTGGGGCCGATCAGGCAGCGCAGTTCGCCGCGCGCCACCTGCAGGTTCACCCGGTCCACCGCCACCACGCCGCCAAAGCGCACCGTGAGGCCTTCGGTATCCACGGCCCACACCGGAGGGACTTGCCCCGCGTTCATGCCGCGCTCCCGGGGTCGCGCCGCAGGCGCTGGCGCAGCCAGGGCAACAGCCCCGCAGGCAGCAACAGCACGCACAGCACGAAGATCACGCCCAGCACCAGGTTGGTGTCGGCCAGCCGGGTCTGCCCCAGCCAGGTGGTGAGCCACTGGATCAGCACGCAGCCCACCACCGGACCGGCCAGCAGGCCCACGCCACCGACCTGGGCCCAGATGATGATCTGTGCCGCGAAACCGATGCCGAACACGTCGGGCCCGACGAAACCGCCCCAGGCCGCGTGCAGGGCACCCGCCAAACCGGCAATGCCCGCGCCGATGACGAACACCGCCAGCTTGTAGGCGCGCGCGTCGTAGCCCAGCAGCTCGGCGCGCAGCTCGTGTTCGCGCACGGCGGCCACCGCCTGGCCGAAGCGTGTGCGCACCAGCCAGCGCAGGCCCGCGTACACCAGCGCCAGCACGCCGGCCGACAGCAGATAGAGCTGCACGAAATCCAGCTCCTCCCCCCCAGGCAACGCGGGTGGCGGCACGCCAGGAATGCCGTTGTAGCCACCGAGGGCGACACCGCCGAGGCGGAAGTCCGCGCCCGACACCGTGTTGACCAGGTGAAACAGGATCAGGGACGCGGTGAGCGTGATCACGCCCAGGTACACGTCGCTGATGCGGCCGTAGAACAGGAAGTAGCCCATCAGCGCCGCGCCCACGCAGGGCACGATCACCGACGCCGCCATCGCCATGGCACTGCCGTGTCCACCGAGCGCGAGCACCGCATAGGCATACGCGCCGAGGCCGAAGAACACCGACTGGCCGAAGCTGAAGATGCCTGCCACGCCCCACACCAGCGCCATGCTCAACGCCAGGATGGAGAGAATCACGTAGACGTTCAGGCTCACCAGCGTGGCCAGTTCGACCACCCCGGCCACGCCGAACAACACCACCAGACCACCGACCCACAGCAGCGGCTGGAACTTGCGCAGACCGACGTTCACAGCGACCTCCGGAAGAAACGACCGGTGATGCCCGAGGGCATGAGCCGCAGCAGCACGATGGCGGCCACCAGCAGCGCCACGTGGCCGGCCACCGGCGTGGCCCAGCGCGTCACGGCCTCGCTGAGCGTGCCGAACAGCGTGCTCGCCACCACCGTGCCGGTGATGGCGTTGGCGCCGCCGGTGATCACGGTGATGAAGGCGCGCGTGACGTAGGCGGTGCCGATGGTGGGCACGGCGCCCGTGAGCGGTGCCATCACCGCGCCCGCCAGGCCGCTCACCGCCGCACCGGCCGCGAAAGTCCAGGCGTACACGCGCGAGGTGTTCATGCCCAGGGCTTCGGCCATCGGCGCGCTCTGCATGGTGCCGCGCGCCAGCAGGCCGATGCGCGTGCGCCGCAGCACCCACCAGGTGGCCGCGACCAGCACGATCGCCACCCCGATGATGAGCACGCTGTACCAGGAGTCGCGGTGGCCACCGAGCGTGAAGCTGCCCAGCGGCGGGACCACGCCGCGCTGCTGGAAGCCGAACGCCCAGGTGGCCAGGCCGATGAGCGCCAGGCTCACGCCCCAGGTGGCGAGGATGGTGTCGAGCATGCGGCCGTAGAGGTGGCGGATGATGAGCCGCTCCAGCGCGTAGCCCACCAGCCCCACCACCAGCGGCGCGATGACGAACATCGCCAGCCAGATGTTGATGCCGGCCTGGACGCAGAGCACCAGGGTGTAGCCGCCGATCATGAGGAACTCGCCGTGCGCGAAGTTCACCACGCGCATCATCCCGAAGACGATGGCCAGGCCTAGGCTGGTGAGCACCAGCAGGGCGATGGCGTACAGCAGATGGAAAGACAGGACGAGGAGCTCCATGCGGCGGTCAGATCTTGGGCTCGAACTGCTGGTTGGTCGCCGGGTTCTTCACGAGGTCGCACTGCCCCACCATGTCGATCGCGGTCACGGCGCTGGCCTTCTCCAGCACGCGGTAGCCGCCATCGCGCACCTCGGCGAGGTACATGTCGTAGCTGCAATGGTGGGTGGCCGCGTCCAGCGACACCTTGCCGTGGGGTGCTTCGATCGACAGGCCCGATTCCAGCGCCTTCAACACGGCGTTGCGCTCCAGGCTGCCGGCCTTGGCGACGGCAGCGGCCCACAGACGCAGCGCCACGTACTCGTTCATCGTGGTGTTGCTCACGTAGTCCTTGTGGCCGGCGTCGCGGTAGGCTTTGATGAAGGCCTTGTTCGAGGGCAGGTCCAGCTCCTCGAAGTAATTGGTGCAGATGATCACGCCGTTGGTGATCTCCTTGGGCATCAGCAGGTGCTCGCCCACGTCGCCGAAAGTCTGCGAGGCCAGGGCCACCTTGCCCTTCATGCCCGAGGCGGCCCACTGCCCATAGAAGCTGCCATGCGCCGGGCCGACGAAGCTGTTGATGATCGCGTGGGGCGCGGCAGCCTGGATCTTGGCGATGGTGGCGTTGAAGTTGGCCGCGTCCATCGGGAACAGCTCGACCCCCACCACCTCGCCACCGTGCTCGGCCGCGAGCCGGCGGATCCACTTGGCCGAGAGCTGGCCGAAGTTGTAGTCGGCGCCCAGCACGTAGAGCTTCTTGCCGTGGTGCTTGATCAAGTGCGGCACGATGGTGCGCAGCGCGTGGCTGGGCGTGACGCCGGTGAGCACCGTGTTGCGGTCGCACACGCCGCCTTCGTAGGGCATGTTGTAGAAGTACGGCACGTTGGCGCGCCGCAGCACGGGCCGCACCACCTCGCGCGCCGCACTGGTCACGCCCCCGAAGGCCACGACGGCCTTGTCACGCAGTGCGAGCTGTTGGCCGAACTGGGCGTAGAGCTGGTTGTTGGACTGGGTGTCGTACTCGACGATGCGCAGCTTGCGCCCGAGCAGGCCACCCGCCGCGTTGATCTGGCCCACGCCGAACTTGAGCACGTTGCTCTTGCCACGGCCAAAGGGCTGCAGCGGGCCCGACATGTCCTGGATGCTGCCGATGACGATGTCGTTGCCCTGGGCGCGCGCCAACGAAGTCAGGCTGGCGAGCGGCGCGGCCAGCAGGCCGGAGGCCAGCGCGCCCGTGAAAGAACGGCGGTTCGGATTCAAAGCGTTGCTCCTTGTCGAAAGCCCGGCGGGCCCGTATGGGGAGCGACGATATTTCAGCCGTGCGACGCGGCCAATGCCTCGGAGGGGGTGCGGTCGTACTTCAGCGCAACTTCGGCAGGGTCAGCGCAATCCCTGCAGGGTCTGGCGCTATTCGGCGGCCTCGCTGGCGCTGCTGGCGTAGAGATCGCAAGCCTGACCCGTGCGGCGGCACTGGCCGTCGCCCTCCAGCCAGGGGTGGGCATGGCCCACGCAGCCGGTCTGGCAGATCACGTTGCTGGCTTCGGCCATCGCGCGGGCCCCCGCCTGCCCGGCCGGCGGGGGCCCGCGGCGCGCCAGCGGCCTCATGACGCCGGCCACGCCCAGGCCCCAGAGCAGGCTGGTGCGCGAAACGATGAGCTGCGCGCGAAGGTGCAACACCTCGTCTTCCAGCGCCAACACCTGTTGTGCGTACGCGCGCAGCTGCTCGCTCATGCGGCGCTGCAGGCCGGCCACCTGGCGGGTGAGCGCACCGTGTTCGATCGCGATCTCGCGCGCGGCCACGCTGTCATGGCGCGCGAGCAGGGGCGATGGCGGGTTCTGTGTCATGGGCGGTCCTTCCCTGGCGACGGCGGCGCACCGGCCGCGATGAGCAACTGGGCCACGCCGTCGGCCGCGCGCACGGTGCTGGCCTGCACCTGCCACACGCGCTGCACCAGCGCGGGCCGCAGCACGCGCGCGGGTGGCCCGCTGGCCTGCAGCACACCGTCGTCGAGCACCCAGACGCGATCGGCGTAGCGCAGGGCGAGGTTGGGGTCGTGCAGCACGGCGAGCACGCCCACGCCTTGCTCCCGCGCCCAGCGCTGCACGGTGCCCAGGGTTTCGTGCTGGTGGCGCAGGTCGAGCGCGGCCGTCGGTTCGTCGAGCAGCAGCCAGCGCGGAGCGCCGTCGGCCAGCGGCTCCCAGATCTGGGCCATCACGCGCGCCAGCTGCGCGCGCGCGCGTTCGCCACCGCTCAGGCTGCCGATGCTGCGCTCGGCCATGCCGGCCACACCGGTGGCCTGCATGGCGGCGCGCACGATGGCGGCTTCGTCGGGCGAGGGCTGCTGGTGGTGCGGGTAGCGGCCGAGTTCCACCACGTCCTGCACGCGGAAGTCGAAGGCCACTGCGGTCTCCTGCGGCAGCACCGCGCGGTGGCGCGCGAGCTGGTGCACGGTCGCGGGTGAGACGGCCTGGCCGTTGAGCGTCACGCGGCCACTGTCGGGCGCGCGCAGGCCCGAGAGCACCGAGAGCAGGGTGGACTTGCCCGCGCCGTTGGGGCCGAGGATGGCGCCGACCTCGCCGGGCGCGAGCCGCAGCTGCACGCCTTGGAGCAAGGTGCTGGCGCCGGCGCGCACGCCCACGTCCAGCGCGCGCAGACCCTGTCCCTCGTCGACGGGGGTGACGTCGTCGGTCGCGGCGTCATCGTCGTCGTCCAGCCACAGCGGGCGTTCGCCCGCTGGCAGGTCGCCACAGGCGCAGCGCCAGTCGGCGTCGAGCAGTCTCGCGTTCACAGGCGCCTCCCGTGCGCGCTGCGCAGCAGGAGCAGGAAGAAGGGCACGCCCACCACGGCGGTGAGCACGCCCAGCGGCAGTTCGGCGGGTTGCAGGATGGTGCGCGCCACCGCATCGGCCAGCAGCACCAGCACCGCGCCCAGCAGGGCCGAGCCAGGCAGCACCCAGCGGTGGTCGGGCCCGGCCACCAGGCGCACCATGTGCGGCGCGACCAGGCCGATGAAACCGATGATGCCGGTGGTGGCGGTGACCGCGCCCACGGCCAGCGCGGTGACCACGATGGCGATCTGCTTCACGCGCTCGATCGACACACCCAGCAGCACCGCCTGCGCCTCGCCCAGCGCGAGCGCATTGAGCGGGCGCGCCAGCCGCAGCCCGATGACCCCGGCCACGAGCGTGATGCCGCCCACCAGCGCGACCGCGCTCCAGCGCGCGCCGCCCAGGCTGCCGAGCAGCCAGAACTGCAGGTTGCGCAGCTGTTCGTCGGTGGCCAGGAAACTCAGCAGGCCCAGCCCCGCGCCGGCCAGCGCGTTGACCGCGATGCCGGCCAGCAGCATCAGCCCCACGCGTGTGCCGCCTTCGCCGCGCGAGAGCAGGTAGATCAGCACCGTGACCGCCAGGCCGCCGCCGAAGGCCATGAGCACCAGCGTCCAGCTGCCCAGCGAGCGCGGCAGGTCGGGGAACCAGAGGTTGCCCATGACGATGGTGGCGCCCGCCGCGAGCGCCGCGCCGCTGCTCACGCCGATCAGGCCCGGGTCGGCCAGCGGGTTGCGGAACAGGCCCTGCATGAGCGCACCGGCCAGGCCCAGACCGGCCCCGGCGGTCAGCCCGAGCACCAGGCGTGGCAGGCGGATGTTGAAGAACACCAGCTCGGCGCCTCTGCTGCTGGGCACGGCGGTGGTCACCGCGCCCAGCAGCACGCCCGGCAACTCGCTCAGCGGCAGGCTGTAGGCGCCCTGGCCCGCCGCCCACAGCAGCGTGAGCATCAGCAGCGCGCCCAAACAGAGCAACAGGCTCGGACCGGAAAGGCGGCGCGGCGTCCAGCGCGGGGCCGCCACCGCCGGCGCGGCCGCGTTCACGAGCGGTCCTCCATGCGCTGCTCGCCCGGCTGGCGCTGCGCCGACACGTCGGGCCACCAGGCCACGCGGTCGATCAGGTGCAGCACGTTGCCGTCGATGTCGCTGAGCGTGAGTTCCCACGCGCCCCAGGGCTGCCAGCGCGGCGCTTCGCCTTCGAAGCGGTGAGCGTGCAGCGGCTTGCGCCCGCCCAGGCCGGTGCGGCAGGGGCGCAGCACGGCCGCGCGCAGGCTGGCGTGCAGCACGTGGATGCGCGGCACCTCCACGCGGTGGTGGCCGGGCGCGAAGCCCCGGTCGCCCGGCGTGGGCCGCTCCCATCGGCCGGGCGTGGCGGCGCAGGCCCAGAGCTGCACCTGCAGCGGGCCGTGCGTCACCAGCGCGCAGACGCCAGGGATGTGCTGCCGGCATTCGAAGCCCAGCACCTCGGTGTAATCGGCCACCGAGCGCTGCAGGTCGGGCGTGCGCACGTTGGCGAGGTCGTGTCGCACGGCGTTCATGGTGAAACCTCCGTGCTGCGCACTGCGGTGCGAGCTTGCTTGGGGCGGCCCGGCGCGGCGCTCATGTCTTCACCACCTGCGCGTGCAGGCGCTCCACCACCTCGGGCAGGCGCGGGCCGAAACCCAGCAGCTCCAGCGCATCCAGATGGATCAGCGTGGTGACGGTCGTGCGGCGCTGGAAGGCGGGCGTAAGGGCGAGTTCGGGGCGTTGCCAGAACTTCGCTTCGCCGCCGATGGCTTCGATGCCTTGGGTGGTGGTCAGGATCAGGTCGGGCGCGGCCTGCGCCATGGCCTCTGCCGTCATTGGCCGGTAACCCTGGAAACCGCCGAGCGCGTTGCGCGCGCCGATGAAGCGGATCAGCGCATCGGCCGCCGTCTTCTCGCCCGAGACCTGCGGGCTGCCGCTGTGCGAGAGCACGAACAGGATCCTGGGCCCCGAGCCCTTGGCGGCTTGCACGCGCGCGCTCACGGCTTGCACGCGCGCGCTCACGGCCTGCCAGCGCGCATCGAGCCGGGCCTGCAACTCGCGCGCGGCGACCTCGCGGTTCGAGGCGCGGCCCACGGCGGTGATCTTGCGGCGCACCTCGTCCCAGGTGTGGTCGGACGCCACCAGCTCCACGCGCACACCGGCGCTGCGCAGCTGGTCGATCACCACCGGCGGGCCGGCGTCGGTGCCGGCGATCAGCGCGTCGGGCCGCAGCGCGAGCAGGCCTTCGGCCGAGAGCTGGCGCATGTAGCCCACCTTGGGCGTGGCCTGCGCCGCCGCCGGGTACAGGCTGGTGGTGTCGGTGCCCACCAGCTGGTCCTGCGCACCCAGCGCGTAGACCACCTCGGTGATGCCACCGCCCACGGTGATGAGACGCGGCGCGAGGGTGGCAGCCATCAGGCCGAGGGGCGATCCCGCCGCGGCCATGGCCGAGAGGGCCTGCAGCGCACGCCGGCGCGAGAGGGAGGGGGCATTGAACATCGTGGGTTCCCTGGAAACTGGAGAAGCGGCGCTCAGGGCAGGCGGCCCACCGGCACGAAGGCCTTGAGCTCGACGGCCTGAACGGCGGCGGCGCTCATGCGGTCACCGCGGCGGCCTGCAGGTGCGCGACGATGTGGCGCCAGGCCTGCAGCTCGCTCTGGCCGGGCTTGCGTGCGCCGAAGAACATGGCCATGAGTTCACCGCGCGCGTCGAAGGCCTCCACCGAGGTGACGACGCCGTCGCTGGTGGGTTTCTCGACCACCCAGACGTCCTGGACCAGATCCTCGCGCAGGTGCAGGTTGAAGCCGGGGTCGAGCACGTTGAGCCAGGCCTTGCCCTGGATCTCCATCGGCTCCACGCGCTGCACGGGACCGGTGTGGATCTGGATGCAGCCCGGGCTGCCGACGAAGACCATGATGGGCGTGCCGTCGAACGCCGCTTCCACCAGCAGCTCGCGCACCGCCGCCTTTTCCACGCGGTGCGTGTAGCGGCCCTCGACCAGGCGAAAGCCCTGCTGGCGCTCCAGGCCGAACTGCTTGAGCAGCGGGAAGAACTGGTGCGTGTCGGTCATTGCGCCCCAGGCGTTGCCGAACGCGTTGGCGTCCACCAGGGGTTGGGGCGAGGCCGCGCCGGCCGCATGGCGCGCCACGAAGTCGATCTCGCGCTGGTCGTCGCTGTGCGCGGTGATCACGCGCTGCCAGGCGGCCAGGTCGGTCTGCTCGCGCACATGGATCTTGTGCACGGCCACGCCATGGCGGTCGAAGAACTGCAGGCTGGGCGTGCCCATGCCGGGCTGCGACTTGAACGCCTCGGCCACCACGAAGCCCGCGTGCCACTGGTTGAAGAACAGGCGCAGGTCGATCTGCTCGCCCAGCGCCAGGCCCACGGGCCCGCTGGCCGAGACCTTCTGGTACACGCCGGTCTTCTCGTGCACCACGCTTTCGTTGCGCGTGAGCGCCATGAGCGGGCCGCAGGCTTCGAGCGCCTGGAGCAGGCCCAGCCAGTCGGGCTTGAGCGCGATGGCCTGCAACGGTGCGTCGTGCGCCCCCCGATGGGCGGCGATGGCGGCGCCTTCGCTCAGGCCCAGCGATTCGGCGGCCTCCTTGGCCCGCAGGCCACTGGCGCGCATGCCCTGGAAGGCGGTTCGGATGTCGTGGGCGTTCATGGTGTTCTCCTGGAAGTGAGGTGAGGGCCGGCGCGCGTCACTGCACGCGGGCGGGAACGGGATGCCACAAGGGTGTGGGCGCAGTCTCGGCGGCCGGCGCATCAGCGGCGTTCTCCATCTCCAGCTGCCAGCGCGTGCGCAGGTTGGCCAGCATGGTCTGCATGGGAACGGAGAGCTGCGGATGGGCTGAGAGGTAAAGCAGGTTGGAGACCAGCTTGCGCGCCATCAGCGGGCGGTGCGGGCACTCGCGCGCGCTCTGCGCATAGCCCGTCATGAGCGCCAGGGTGCCCGCGAGCAGGGCCTCTACACCGGGCAGGGTGTACTCCTCGTCGGCGGTGTCGGTCTGGTGGTCGGCGGATGCGGGCATGGGGGGCTCCTAGAAGTCGGTGACGAGCGCCACCGACAGGCTGCGGCCCGGTGCGGTGTAGGCGTCGAGCACAGGTGAGTTGGCGGCCACGCCAACGACGTTGGTCCATTCCCAGTACTTGCGGTCCGTCAGGTTGTGGATCGCCGCGCTGAGCTTCGTGGCCTTGCTGACCTGCCAGCTCGCGCGCAGGTCCAGCGTGGTGTACGCGGGCGGTGCGAACTGGTTGGCCAGGTTGGCGTAGTTGATGTCGCTGGTGGACTTCTTCATCGTGTGCGCGACCACAGCGCCGAGCTTCCAGTCGCCCACGCGCTGGTCCACGCCGACCAGCAGGCGCGCCGGGTTGACCGTGTTCAGCGGCACGCCCAGGCGAGTGTCCTTGCCCTTGGTCTGGCCATAGGCCAGGCGCAGGTCGGTGGCCGGGCCGAGCGCGAACTTGCCTTTGAGTTCGAAGCCGCTCAGGCGCACCTGGCCGCGGTTGACGGCCTGGTAGGTCAGCGGATTCAGCGGGTTGCCCGCCTGCCCGCCCACGACCACGAGCTCTTCGATGAAGTCCTTGTAGCGGCCGCTGAACACGGCGGCCTCCCACTGCACCGGGCCCACCTTGTCGCGCGCACCGAGCTCCAGCGTGCGGCTGCTCTCGGGTTTGAGGTTGGGGTTGGGAACCGTGCGGTAACTGGCCAGCGTGTTCTGGAAGTAGTTGTTGAGCTGCAGCGCGCTCGGTGCCTTGAAGCCGGCCGCGAGGTTGGCGAACAGGTTGAGCTCGGCGCCGGGGCGGAAGATCGCGCCCAGCTTGGGCGAGAGCGCCGAGTCCGACAGGCTGGCCGGCTGCAGCGGGTACAGCGGGCTGCCCTTGGCCTTGAGGTCGAAGCGGTCGTAGCGCAGCGCCGGGATGATGCTCCAGCGCTCGGTGGCGAACTCGCTCTGCACGAACAGCGCGATGTTGGTCTCGGTCGTGGGCGGGAAGCGCTTGAGCGGGTAGCTCTCGTAGGACGGCGCACCGACGCCGGTGACGAGGTTGTCCATCTTCGCGACCGACACATCCACGCCGTAGACCAGCTTCTGGCCCCAGTCGGCGGCCAGCGAGCGCGCCTTCTCGGCCTGCAGCACGCCCTGCCAGAGCTTCTCGGTGTAGCTCACGTCGCGCACTCGGTAGGTGGGCGCCGCGCTGCGCCGCTCGGTCGACACCTCCTGCGATTCGGCCTGCTGGTAGCCCAGGGTGGCACGCAACTCGTCGGCCCAGGCCGAGCTCACCTTGAAGCGGCCGTCCCAGCTCAGGCGCGTGCGCTCCATGTCGGTGGTGCCGTCCACGTCCTGCGTCGCGACGCCCATGCTGGTCGCGCGTGCCGTGTGGGCCTCGACCTCGCCCGACTTGTCCACGTGTTCCAGCGTGAGGGTGTGGCGCTGGCCCGCGCCGGGGGTGAGCACCACCTTGCCCAGCAGCGAGACGTTCTTGTCCTTCTGCGGGTTGGGCGCGGTGCGCGTGCTGTTGAGCGATTCGTTGGTGCCCTGGTTGTCCAGCTCGCCGCTGCGACCGACCTGCACGCTGCCCAGCCATTGCAGCGTGTCGTTCGGCGCGCCGACCAGCGTGACGCCGACGCCGCGGCTGTGATCTTCGCTGTCGGCCTTGAGCCCCACGCGGCCACCGAAGGTCTTGCCCGGCTGGAGCAGGTCCTTGGGTTCGGTGGTGAACATCGCGACCATGCCAGCCAGGCCATCGGAACCATACAGTGCGGAATTCGCGCCCCGCACGATTTCCACGCGCGAGATCAGACCCAGGTCGTAGTAGTCGCGGCCGAACGAGGCCGAGCCGAACACCCCGCTGGAGAGTTCGCGCGGCACGCGGATGCCATCGACGGTGAGCAGCACGCGGTTGCCTTCGAGACCACGCAGGTTGAAGCCCGCGTTGCCATCGCGCCCGGTCGAACCGGTGACGCCACCGAAGCGCTGCGGCGCACGCCGCACGCTCATGTTCGGCACCTCGCGCACGAGGTCGCGGATGTCCTGCACGCGCGCGGGGTCGAGGTCCTCGCCCGTGATCACGTCGATGCTGGCGGGCACGTCCTCGATCGCGCGCTCGCTGCGCGAGCCGCTCACCACCACCTCGCGCATGGTGGATGCCTGAGCCACCTGGGTGGCCTGGGGCACGGTCTGCGCCAGGGCGGGACCAGACAGCAGAGCGAGGCAGGCCAGGCAGAGCGGGCTGAGCCGCAGGGAAGAAGGGAAAAGGGAGGCGGGGGAGCGCAAAGGGGTCAAGACGGCACCTGGATCCAGAGGGTGGAGGACAAGGCTGGCGTCACGACCTCAGGCGGGCTGCCGGGTGCGGGCTGGCTGGAGAATTGATTATATGCGAACGATTCTCATTTGCAAGTCGTACCGATTCTCAGCACTGAATTGATAGCGCGCTACGCGCACAATGCGCGCCTGTCAACCAAAAACGAAAGGAGGGGTCCCATGAAAGGCGACGCCCAAGTCATCACCCATCTGCAAGCACAGCTCAAGAACGAGCTCACCGCGATCAACCAGTATTTCGTCCACTACCGCATGCTCAAGCACTGGGGCCTGGACAAGCTGGCGGCCAAGGAATACGAAGAGTCGATCGGCGAAATGAAGCACGCCGACAAGCTCATGGACCGCATCTTCACGCTCGACGGCCTGCCCAACCTGCAGGACCTGGGCAAGCTGCACATCGGCGAGGACGTGCCCGAGATCCTCAAGAGCGACCTGGGCCTGGAAACCGGCGCGCAGAAGACCATCAAGGACGGCATCGCCCACTGCGAATCGGTGCGCGACTACGTCTCGCGGGACCTGCTGCAGACGATCCTGGATGACACGGAAGAGCACATCGACTTCCTGGAAACCCAGATCGACCTGCTGGACAAGGTGGGCATCCAGAACTACCTGCAGAGCCAGATGGGCTCTGTCAGCTGACCGCCCCTTCTCAGGCCGTCCCCTTCCTGCCACAGAGCCCCGCCGTTTCGCGGGGCTTTTTTTGGTCTTTTGAATACGATCAATTATCATTTGCGCACACGTTCACTTTGAACCACCCTTTTTCCGTCCCGCCCAGTCCCATGATCGTTTGCGTTTGCCACCGAGTCAGTGACCAGACCATCGCACGTTGTGCGCGGTCGGGCATGGCATTCGACGACATCCAGCTCGAGCTGGGCGTGGCCACCCAGTGCGGCCAGTGCGAGTCCTGTGCGCGCACCCTGTGGTCGGAGTGCACTCCCCACCAGTCGGTGGTGCACCTGCAGCTGCACCCCGCCACCCTGCCCGCCCAGGCCGCTGCGGCCTGAGCGCCGCAGGGCTTTCCCCCTCCTGACTTTCCCTGCCCGGCCCGCATCGGGCGAAATCGCTGCCGCATACTGCGGTTGGTGGTGTTGGCCTTCGCCATTCCTTCCCGAAAAGTCACAGGCGCCCGGACGCTTTACGCGGTTTCACTCACTAGGGTTTTCCCGCCCGGCGCTTTAGAATGCGCAATTCCTTTCCGCATCGCAAGATAACGACCCGCTGGAGACAAGAGCATGAGCATGGAAAACAGCCCTGAGAACAAGCGCGCCGAGCTGCGCCGAGCCGCCCTCGAATACCACGAGTTCCCAGTCCCCGGCAAGGTGTCGATCGCCGCCACCAAGCAGCTCACCAACCAGCGCGACCTCGCCCTGGCCTACTCGCCCGGTGTGGCGGCTCCCTGCGAAGAGATCGTGGCCAACCCGGTCAACGCTTACAAGTACACCGCCCGCGGCAACCTGGTGGCCGTCATCACCAATGGCACCGCCGTGCTTGGCCTGGGCGACATCGGCCCGCTGGCGGCCAAGCCGGTGATGGAGGGCAAAGGCGTGCTCTTCAAGAAGTTCGCCGGTGTCGACGTGTTCGACATCGAGATCAACGAGAAGGACCCGGTGAAGCTGGTTGAAGTGATCGCCGCGCTGGAGCCGACCTTCGGCGCCATCAACCTCGAAGACATCAAGGCGCCGGACTGCTTCTACGTCGAGCGCGAGCTGCGCAAGCGCATGAAGATCCCGGTGTTCCACGATGACCAGCATGGCACTGCCATCACGGTGGCAGCAGCGATGCTCAACGGCCTGAAGGTCGCGGGCAAGGACATCGGCCAGGTCAAGCTGGTCACTTCGGGCGCGGGCGCGGCGGCACTGGCCTGCCTGAACCTGCTGCTCAAGGTCGGGCTCAAGCGCGAGAACGTCTTCGTCACCGACCTGGCCGGGGTGGTCTATGAGGGCCGAGAGGAACTCATGGACGACGACAAGCGCCAGTACATGCAGAAGACCGACAAGCGCAAGCTCGCCGAAGTGATCGTCGGCGCCGACGTGTTCCTCGGCCTCTCGGCCGGCGGCGTGCTCAAGCCCGAGATGGTGGCCTCGATGGCGGCCAAGCCAGTGATCTTCGCGCTGGCCAACCCGAATCCCGAGATCGCGCCCGAGGACGCGCACGCGGTGCGCAACGACGTCATCATGGCCACGGGCCGCACCGACTACCCGAACCAGGTCAACAACGTCCTGTGCTTCCCCTACATCTTCCGCGGCGCGCTCGACGCGGGCGCCTCCACCATCACCGACGAGATGGAGATCGCCGCGGTGCACGCCATCGCCGAGCTGGCGCAGGCCGAGCAGAGCGAAGTGGTGGCGGCGGCGTACGCCGGCGAGAAGCTGGCCTTCGGCCCCGAGTACCTCATCCCCAAGCCATTCGACCCGCGCCTGATGATGAAGATCGCGCCGGCCGTGGCGCAGGCCGCGGTCGACAGCGGCGTGGCCCAGCGCCCGGTGCCCGACATGGCGGCCTACCGCGAGAAGCTGCAGAGCTTCGTGTTCGCCTCGGGCACCATCATGAAGCCGATCTTCTCGGCGGCGAAGGCAGCGGCCCGCAAACGCGTGGCCTATGCCGAAGGCGAGGAAGAGCGCGTGCTGCGCGCCTGCCAGATCGTCGTTGACGAAGGCCTGGCCCGCCCCACGTTGATCGGCCGCCCCGCCATCATCGCCCAGCGCATCGAGAAGTTCGGCCTGCGCCTGCGCGAGGAACTCGATTACGACGTCGTCAACGTCGAGCAGGATGACCGTTACCGCGACTTCTGGCAGACCTACCACCGCATGACCGAGCGCAAGGGCGTGACCCAGCAACTCGCCAAGATCGAGATGCGCCGGCGCCTCACGCTGATCGGCGCCATGTTGCTGCACAAGGGCGAGGTGGATGGCCTGATCTGCGGCACCTGGGGCTCCACCCAGCACCACCTGAAGTACATCGACCAGGTGATCGGCAAGCGCGAGGGCGGCAGCCCCAGCACCGCCCAGGACGTGCGCATCTACGCCTGCATGAACGGCCTCATGCTGCCCGGCCGCCAGGTGTTCCTGGTCGACACGCACGTCAACTACGACCCCACGCCCGAAGAGCTGTGCGAGATCACGGTGATGGCGGCCGAGGAAATGCTGCGCTTCGGCCTGCAACCGAAGGCGGCCCTGCTGTCGCACTCCAACTTCGGCTCTAGCGACGAACCCAGCGCCCTCAAGATGCGCCGCACGCTGGCGCTGCTGCGCGAGCAGGCGCCCTGGCTGGAGGCCGACGGCGAAATGCACGGAGATGTGGCACTGGACCCCAACGCACGCCACACCCTGATGCCCAACTCCACGCTGAAGGGCCCGGCCAACCTGCTGGTGCTGCCCAACATCGATGCCGCCAACATCGCCTACAACCTGCTCAAGACCGCGGCGGGCGGCAACATCGCGGTCGGGCCGGTGCTGCTGGGGGCCGACAAACCGGTGCACATCCTCACCGCCAGCGCCACCGTGCGTCGCATCGTCAACATGACCGCCCTCACCGTGGCCGATGCCAACGTCTCGCGTTGACGCCTCCCAAACAAGCAAGCGCTAACTTTTACACACATTCCCGGCGCGGAGATTTGCTGAATATTTCAGCAGGCGCTTGCTTTTTCCCCCCGGCTCAGGCACACTAGCGCGCTTGGATTTCAGGGTTAACCCGCCCTCCAGTGCGACGTAAAATAATGCTTTGGCATTGCTTTCAAAAGGTGCCGGCGGCGGGTTGATGTCTTCAGGAGCTGGGAATTTCATGGGTCTGAAACAGATCCGGGCTCGTGTCGGGAAGGCCAGGGGAGTGGCCCTCGCCGCCGTTCTGGCGGCGGTATTGGGCACCATTGCGGTGCAGGCCCGCGCCCCGAATGCTTCATGGTCCGATCCGGGTGCCGCGTCGGTGGTGGTCACGGGACTGCCGCCGCAAGGTCAGGACGTGTTGAACCAGATCCGGCAAGGCGGGCCCTTCCGATACGACAAGGACGGCTCGGTGTTCGGCAACCGCGAACGCCTTCTGCCCAGCGAGAAGCGTGGGTACTACCGGGAATACACGGTGCCCACGCCGGGCCTGAACCACCGGGGAGCCCGGCGGATCGTGTGTGGCGGGTTCAAGCCCCGGGCCCCTGAAGCGTGTTATTACACCGAAGACCACTACAGCAGCTTTCGGCTGATCGTGCAGTGAACCTCCGGTGGTGTGAACGGATTTTTAACTTTGACCTTAGAAAGAGACGCGGAGATGGACACGCCACTTCGTAACGTACGCCCCAACATCGTTCAGTCGATTCGCGCCCATGGCGTGAAAGACCTGCAGGCCGCGGCCGAGCACCTGGGGCATCACTTCCTGTACGCCAACCTGGCCAAGGCCCAGAGCAAGCAGGATGTGTTGGAGTTGATCGCTGCCCAGTACACCTTGCCGTCGCACTTCGGCAAGAACTTCGACGCGCTCTACGACTGCATGACCGACATGGTCCACAAGTCGGGCCCGCAGACCGGCTTCATCGTCGTGCTGGAGCACATTCCGGCGCACGCCAAGTTCGACAAGGAAGCGCGCGAACAGCTGCTGGACATCTTCCGCGACGCCGCCGACTACTGGTCGGACCGCAAGATCCCGTTCCGCTGCTTCTATTCGTTCTCCGTGGCGCGCGCGCCCAAGGGCGAAGAGCCGATCGAGGTGCAGACCGACGAGCCCATGCCCACCGACAAGATCCTGGACGTGAGCCCGATGGCGCTGCGCATGAGCAGCCCGTTCAACGCGGGTTACTGGCTGGCCGCCGCCTGATCGCGGTCGTCCCCCCGCTCGCCCAAAAGCCGCTGCAGCCCAGCGGCTTTTTTCATGCCTTTGCGGGGGTGGCCTGCGCCAGCGCGACGTATTCGCTCACCGGCACCTCTTCGGCCCGGCGTTGCAGGTCGAAGTCGCCCGCGAAGCCCTGTTCGTCGAGCCAGCGGCCCAGGGTGTTGCGCAGGATCTTGCGGCGCTGGCTGAACGCCACCTGAACCATCGCCCCATAGCGGGCCACATCCAGCGCGGGCGGCGTGGTCAGCGGCACCATGCGCACGATGGCGCTGTCCACCCGGGGAGGCGGGTCGAAACTCTCCGGCGGCACAAACAGCACGTTGTCCATGGCGTAGCGCCACTGCAGCATCACCGACAGGCGGCCATAGTCCGCCGTGGCGGGGCGCGCCACCATGCGGTCGATCACCTCTTTCTGCAGCATGAAGTGCTGGTCCTGCACGACCGCGACGTGGTCGAGCAGGTGGAACAGGATGGGGGTGGAGATGTTGTAGGGCAGGTTGCCCACCACGCGCAGGCGCCGCTCGGTGTCCACCCGCTGGGCCAGCGCGCTGAAGTCCACCTTGAGCACGTCCGACTCGATCACGTCGAGCTGGCCGTGCTCGCGCAGGCGCACGGCCAGATCGCGGTCGAGCTCGATCACCGTCAACCGGCCCAGGCGTTCCACCAGGGGCTGCGTGAGCGCGGCCAGGCCAGGCCCGATCTCGACCATGGCGTCGCCCGGTGCCGGCGCGATGGCAGCCACGATGGCATCGATGACGGCGCTGTCGGTCAGGAAGTGCTGGCCGAACCGCTTGCGGGCGATGTGCTTCATGCGATGGCTGGCGTCGCGCCGCGCGGCAGTGGCCTCACGGCTGCGGCGGGTCGCGGTACTCGACGTAGGCCCGGCTGCGCGTGTCCTGCGTCCAGACCCGCAAGGCGTCTTCGAGCTTCTTCTCACGCGCCAACCCGCGCACCATGTCGCGCTGCTCGCGCTGCGTGAGCGTGGCCTGCCGGCGCTCGTCGACGCGGATCAGGTGCACCCCGAAACGCGACACCAGCGGTGCCGACATCTCGCCCGGGCGCAAGGCGTTCATGGCCTGCTCGAACTCGGGCACGAACATGCCCGGCCCGGCCCAGCCGAGGTCGCCGCCCTGGCTGGCCGAACCGTCCTGGCTGTGCTCGCGTGCAAGCGCTTCGAAGTTGGCCTGGCCGCTGGCGATCTGCTGGCGGAAACCGGCAAGCCGCGCGACCGCGTCCGCCTGGCTCAGCTGCGGCCCTGTGCGCAGCAGGATGTGGCGCGCCCGGGTCTGCGTGACGACGGCGTTGGGCATGCCCGCCTGCTTTTTCTCGATCACCTTGAGCACGTGAAAACCGGCAGGGCTGCGCAACGGTCCGGCCACGCCGCCCGCGTTGAGCGTGCGCGTGGCATCCACGAACAGGGTGGGCAGTCGATTGGCGGGGCGCATGCCAAACAGGCCTCCGTTGGCCCGCTCGGGCGCATCGGACGACTCGCGCGCGAGCTGAGCGAAGTCAGCGCCGGCGCGGGCCCGATCGGCCACCCCTTGCGCACGGGCCTGCAGTTCCTGGATGCGCTCGGGCGTGGCGCCCTCTGGCACCGCCACCAGCACGTGGGCGAGGTTGAGCTCCAGGTTCGCGAGGTCGTTGTTGCCGCGCTGTTCGCGGATGAAGTCGTCGATGTCCGCATCGGTCACGCGAACGCGGGAATCGACCTGGCGTTCCTGCACGCGCTGCAACAGGATCTGGTTGCGCAGGTTGTTGCGGAAGCGGTTGATGTCGATGCCCTCGGCCGCCAGGCGACGACGAAGCTCGTCGGGGCTGAGCTGGTTCTGCGCCGCGATGGCCTGTTCGGCCTGCGTGACGGCGGCTTCGTCGACCGTGATGCCGAGCTCGCTCGCCTGTTGCGTCTGTGCCCGCTCGTTGATGATCTGTTCCAGCACCTCGCGCACCAGCACCTCGCGCGCCGGCATGGCCGTGCCTTCCTGGGCGATCTGCTGCTCCACGCGCAACAGGCGCTGGCGCACCTCGTTGTTGGTGACCGGCTCGGAATTGACCAGCGCGACGATGAAATCGGCCGTGCCCTGCTGGGTCGGTGCAGCGGCTGCGGTGCTGCGCGGCAGGTTGAGCTGGCCCGTGGACCGCAAGCCTTGCGCCTGGGCGGTGCAGGCCCACATCAGGGGCACGCACAACAACCAGGTGGACAGGCGTGAGGGGGCGGAGTGGCGATCAGTCATATTGTTGGAACCGGCTGGGCGGGTTGATGTCTTCGCGCAGGTACTGGTAGCGCGGCACGTTGTCCTTCAGCGTCTTCAACGGATTGGAGCCGAGGCGGGAGAAGCCGGAGAACTCCAGCTGGAACAGGATACGCTGATTGGCGGAGGAGGCGCTGCGCTGCAACCGCTCCAGCACGACGCGCCCGATCCAGCAACCGGCATCGTACTCAAAGCCCGCCACCAGATCGACCACCTTGCGGTCGGGCACGCTGTAGTTGATGCGGCCCACGCTGTACCACTGACCCGCGCCGAGGCCACGGCCGGGCACGCCAGTTTTCGCGGGCGTTTCCCACAGGTCGTTGAGCGGCCACTGCCAGCCGAAGTCGTACTGCTCGCTGCTGCCACGCTGCAGGCGGTAGGCCGCGCTGAACACGCGGTAGCGGCTGGGCATGAAGCGCACGCCCAGCGTGGTGCGCACCGAGTCGCGCGCACCCGGGCTGTACTGGAAATTGGTGTCGACAGTCCAGCGCGGCGTCCACTGCACACGCGTGGCCAGCAGGACGTCGCTCAGGCGATCGGTCACCGGCGCGCCACCCGACAGGGCACTGGTGTTGGGCAGGAAGACGTTCTGGTCGCGGATCAGGTAACGCTGGGCCAGCCCGACGCGCACGATCTCGGCGCCGGAATCCGGATCGAGCAGGCGCGAACTCGCGCCCACGGTGAAGGCGCGCGTGTCCGAGATGCGGTCGTTGCCGCCGAACACGTTCTCCGAGAAGATGGTCGCGAAATTGAAGTCGTTCGCGGCGGAGTCGTAATTGGGCAGCAGGCGCTGGTCGCGGTAGGGCGTCCAGGTGAAGAAGGCGCGTGGCTCCAGCGTCTGCACGAAGGCACGGCCAAAGTAGCTCGCGTCGCGCTCGAAGATAAGGCCGCTGTCCAGGCTGACCGTGGGCAGCACGCGCGAAGCGGTGCGCGAGCCGTCGGCCAGGGGACCGTCGAATTGGTACTGCGTGGCGTGCAGCTGCGCCCGTGGCTTGACGAACCAGCCAGGCGTCTCCCAGCGCCGGCTGAGCTCGGCAATGGCCATCGAGCGCGAACCGTTGGGCTGGCGGGTGAGCAACGGGTTGGACTCGAAGCGGGTGTACTCGCTCAGCACCGAGTAGTCCCAGCCGCTGACGCCTCCAATGCGGCCATCGCCGCGGCTGTAGCGCACGGCGACGGAGGGCAGTCGGTCATACGGCGGCGTGATGGGGGCCTCAATGTCCTGCAGCGTCTGCCAGGTGTAGACGCCAGCGCTGACGGCCCAGGGGCCACGGCCCCAGTTGTAGATTGCATTGCCCGCGAGCAGGCGGTTGGTGAGCGAGCCGAAAGCGCGCGGGAAGTCGCGCCAGTAGTTGTCGTCGCTCACGCGATTGAGATCCAGCGAAAGACTGGCCGAACCGCCCAAGCCCAGACCGGTGTTGCTCAGGCTCTGGCTGTGCTGCAGCGAATAGCCCCAACGGTCGGCATCGCGCAAGGGGTCGGACGGCAGGAACGAACCACGCACCTGGCCCGCGTAGCTGGGCTGCAGGTAACGCACCTCGGCACCCAGTTCCACCCCACGCTTGCTCATCAACGTCGGGTAGATCGTGGCGTCGAGGTTGGGCGCGATGTTGAGGTAATAGGGCAGCGTGAGTTCGAGCCCGTTGACGTTGTCCAGGTTGATCGTGGGCGGCAGCAGGCCGGACTTGCGCTTGTCGGTGAGCGGAAAGCTGAAGCGCGGCCAGCCCAGGATGGGCACGCCCTTGAATTCCAGAACCCCGCCAGTGGCGGTGCCCATCTCCTCCACATTGTCGAAATCGATGCGCGTGGCCCGGACCAGCCAGGCGGGCATCCAGTCGGCACCCGGCGTGCGCGGGCAGGTGGAGTACCGGGCCTGGTGGGCTGTCGCGTAGTCCTCGCCCAGGAAGTCCAGCCGGCTGGCATCGCCCTTGCCCTCGTTCTGGAGCAGGGTGAAATTGGGTTTTTGGAACTGGCCTTTGAAGGTGTCCACGTTGATCTGCAGCTCGGGACCTTCGAAACGATCGCCATTGCGGTTGATCAGCACATTGCCGGTGGCCTTGGCCTCGCTGTCGCGCTGGTCGAACTCCAGCCGATCGGCACGGATCACGGTGTCGTGCCGGCGCAGTTCGGCATTCCCCTCGACGGTGGTGACGCTGTCGGTCTGCCCTTCGATGCGATCCCCCCGGACGAAGGTCGGCGCCTGCTGGCGCGCGTCCTCCGGCAGGCTTTCCTGCAACAGGCGGCTGGGCTTGAGGTGCACGGTGGCTTCATCGCCATCGCCCGACTGCGCGCGCACGGCGCCGGGCGCGAACAGCGCGCCCCAGGCCATCACAGCCAGCAGCACGTGCACCGCGCGCGCCACAGGCGCCGCCACGAATTGCGGGTTGGCGGGGACTCCGTGCGGGCGCTTGGAGGGCAACGGATCGGTGCGGCGGTTCAAGGGTGGAATTCGGTGGTCCGGCTGCCAGAACGGGCCCGGAGGCCAGTCGCCGCGATGCAGGGGGTTTGTAGAATCAAGGGCGATTATCCACTGCCCGACACCCGGACAGGTCGCTCGGCCACCCACGTCCCACCACCCGCCCCCATGAGCCCGTCCCACCCCGCCGTCACCTGGGCCGATCCGGTTCGGGAAGTCGCCTTTCACGCCTGGCTACAGCCGTTGGCCGCCCGCCTGGACCTGCTGCCCGGCACCCTGCGCCCCGCCTCGGCCGACGCGAGCTTTCGCCGCTACCTGCGCCTGGACGCGCAAGCCGGCGGCAGCCTGATCGTGATGGACGCGCCCCCGGCGCAAGAAAACTGCCAGCCCTTCGTGCACGTGGCCGGTCTGCTGCGCGAGGCCGGCCTGCTGGTGCCCGAGATCCTCGCCTGGGACGAACCGCAGGGCTTCATGTTGCTGAGCGACCTCGGCCACCAGACCATGCTCGACGGCATCGACGCCGAGAGGCCGCAGGCCAACCACGCGCGCTACATGCAGGCGCTGGATGCGCTGCTGGCCTGGCAGCTGGCCTCCAGACCCGGTGTGCTGCCGCCCTACAACGACGCCCTGCTGCGCCGCGAGCTGCAGCTCTTTCCCGACTGGTACCTGGCGCAGCACAAAGGCCTCGCGCTCGATGCCACGCAGGCGCAGACACTGCAGAAGACCTTCGACACCATCGTCGCGCACAACCTCGCGGCGCCGCAGGTCTACGTGCACCGCGACTTCATGCCGCGCAACCTCATGTTGCCACTGCAACCCGGTGATACACCCGCCCGCCAGCTCGGGGTGCTCGACTTCCAGGACGCCGTGCACGGCCCTATCACCTATGACGTGGCCAGCCTGATGCGAGACGCCTTCCTCAGCTGGGACGAAGACTTCGTGATCGACGTCACCGTGCGCTACTGGGAAAAGGCGCGCGCGGCCGGCCTGATGGATTTCGAAGACTGGCACAGCGACTTCGGCGCCTTCTACCGGGGCGTTGAGTGGATGGGCCTGCAGCGCCACCTGAAGGTGGCTGGCATCTTCGCGCGCCTCACCCTGCGCGACGGCAAACCCAAGTACCTGGCCGACGCGCCGCGCTTCATCGGCTACATCCGCCACACGGCGCACCGCTACCGCGCGCTTGGCCCGTTCCTGAAGATGCTCGACGAGATCGAAGGCCTGCAGGCCGCCTCCGGCTACGCCTTCGGGCGCGTCTGAGCATGCCGCGTTTCCACTGCCCGGCGCCGCTGCTCGAGGGCCAGCCCCTCGCACTGCCCGCCGCTGCGGCGCGCCATGTGCAGGTGTTGCGCCTGCAACCCGGTCAGACCATCACGCTGTTCAACGGCCAGGGCGGCGAGTGGGACGCCACCATCACCCGCATGGGCCGCAGCGACGTGGAGGTGCTGCTCGGCGCGCACCACGCCACCGAACGCGAGCCCATCCGCGCGGTGCACCTGGCGCTGGGCATGCCGGCCAACGAGCGCATGGACTGGCTGGTGGAGAAAGCCGCTGAACTCGGCGTGGCCAGCCTGCAGCCGCTGCACACCTCGCACAGTGTGCTTCGCCTGAGTGGCGAACGCGCGACGAAAAAACAGGCGCACTGGCAATCGGTGGCGGTGGCGGCGTGTGAACAGTGTGGTGGCAACCGCGTGCCCACGGTGCACCCGGTGAGCGACTTCGCGGCCTGGCTGAAAACGCTGCCGCCCGCCGATGCCGGTCTGCGCTGCCTGCTCTCGCTGGCCGAGGGCACCCGACCGCTGGCGCAGGCCCTGGCCGAGGTGCCGGCGCAGGCGCCAGTTTGCTTTCTCAGCGGCCCCGAAGGCGGCCTGAGCGCCAGCGAGGATGCGCTTGCCCGCGCCGCCGGATTCCTGCCCGTCACGCTTGGGCCGCGCGTGCTGCGCGCCGAGACGGCCGCGCTCGCGGCGCTCACGCTCGCGCTGGGCTGACGCGCTCAGGCCGGCGCGAGCCGGAACAGCTGCACGACACCGGCCAGGCGCCGGGCCTGGTCCTTGAGGCTCTCGGCGGCGGCCGCGCTCTCCTCCACCAGCGCCGCGTTCTGCTGCGTCATCTGGTCCAGCTGCGTCACCGCCACGTTCACCTGCCCGATCCCGTCGCTCTGCTCACCCGCAGCCGCCGTGATCTCCCCGATGATGTCGCTCACCCTCTGCACCGAGCCCACGATCTCGCTCATCGTCTGACCCGCATCGGCCACCAGCCTGGAGCCCGTCTCCACCTTGTCCACGCTCGCACCGATCAGCCCCTTGATCTCCTTGGCCGCCTGCGCGCTGCGCTGCGCCAGATTGCGCACCTCGCCCGCCACCACCGCGAACCCACGGCCCTGCTCCCCGGCCCGCGCGGCTTCCACCGCCGCGTTCAGCGCCAGGATGTTGGTCTGGAACGCGATCCCGTCGATCACGCCGATGATGTCGCTGATCTTCTTGCTGCTGTGGTTGATCTCGTCCATGGTCGTGACCACCTGGCCCACCACCTCGCCGCCACGCACCGCGATCTCCGCTGCGCTCGCCGCCAGCTGGTTGGCCTGGCGCGCCGCATCCGCGCTCTGGCGCACCGTGCTCGTGAGCTGCTCCATGCTCGCCGCCGTCTCCTGCAGGTTGCTCGCCGCCTGCTCCGTGCGCGCGCTCAGGTCCTGGTTGCCCGACGCAATCTCGCCGCTGGCCACGTCGATGCCACCGCTGGACTGCTGCACCTGGCCGACCAGGGTGCGCATCGAGGTCTGCATGGCCGAGAGCGCGCCCATCAGGCTGTTGGGATCCTGCGCGGGCGGGGTGGCGCCGCTGAGGTCACCGTCGGCGATGCGGCGCAAGGCGCTGCGCGCCATGGCCGGGTCGCCGCCGATCTCGCGCTTGAGCGTGCGCTGCACCACCAGCCCCAGCACCACGGCGGCCGAGAGGGCCAGCAAGGCCAGGCCGATGGCCAGCGCGCGGGCGCGGTCGGCTTCGGCGTTGACCTGTTCGTGCGTCTGCGTCGACAGCGCCTGCGAGGCCTTGCCCAGCTGCAGCAGCTCGCCGCGCAGCTTGCGCCAGGCCGGGGTCTCTTCCGTGTTGAGCATCTGCACCGCATCGGGTGCGCTGGTCTTCAGCAGGGCCAGCACCTTGTCCTGCGCCTGGGCCTGGGCCGTGCGCAAGCCGACCAGTGGGGCCAGACCCGCTTCGGCGGGCGTGCCCTTGGCGGCCGCGAGCGTGGCTTGGTGGGCCGCGTCGAAGGCCTCGCGCGCCGCCTCCAGGTTCTTGTAGGCCTGCTGGTTGCTCGGGTCGAGCACGATGTTGCGCAGCGCCTGGCCCATCTGCAGGCCTTGCGCATACATGTCCTGCAGGCCGCTGGCCGTGGCCTGCTCGGTCTTGATGTAGTGGTCGAAGCGCGACTGCGTCTGCGCCAGCGACCAGATGCTGCCCGCCAGGCCGGCCACGAAGAGCGCGGCCGGCGCGACGAACGCCAGAAGAAGACGTTGGTTGAAGTTCATGGCGTGCCCCTCGCGGCGCTCAGGCGCGCAACATCGGGGTGCCGTCGTCGATGCGGAAGAACCGCACCGCTTCGGCCAGGCGACCGGCCTGGTCCTTGAGGCTCTCGGCGGCGGCCGCGCTCTCCTCCACCAGCGCCGCGTTCTGCTGCGTCATCTGGTCCAGCTGCGTCACCGCCACGTTCACCTGCCCGATCCCGTCGCTCTGCTCGCCCGCGGCAGTGGTGATGTCGCTGATGAAAGCCGACACCTTCTCGGCGTTGGCCACGATCTCGCCGATGGTGCTGCCGGCCTGCGCCACCAGGCGCGAACCGTCCTCCACCTTGCCCACGCTGGTCTCGATCAGGCCCTTGATCTCCTTGGCCGCCTGCGCGCTGCGCTGCGCCAGGCTGCGCACCTCGGCCGCCACCACCGCGAACCCACGGCCCTGCTCCCCGGCCCGCGCGGCTTCCACCGCCGCGTTCAGCGCCAGGATGTTGGTCTGGAACGCGATGCCATCGATCACGCCGATGATGTCGCCGATCTTCTTGCTGCTGTGGTTGATCTCGTCCATGGTCGTGACCACCTGACCCACGACCTGGCCACCGCGCACCGCCACCTCGGCATTGGCCACGGCCATCTGCGTGGCCTGGCGCGCCGCATCGGCGCTCTGGCGCACCGTGCTCGTGAGCTGTTCCATGCTGGCGGCGGTTTCCTGCAGGTTGCTCGCCGCCTGCTCCGTGCGGCTGGAGAGGTCCTGGTTGCCGCTGGCGATCTGCTGGCTGGCGGTGCCGATGCTGTCGGTGGAACTGCGCACCTCGCCCACGATGCGGGCCAGCGAGGCCTGCATGTCGCCCAGTGCGCGCATGAGCGCGGCCGTTTCGTCCTTGCCTTCGCGCTGGATCGTCCGCGTGAGGTCGCCCTTGGCGATCGCGCTGGCCAGATGCTGGGCTTCGTCCAGCGGGCGGCAGATGCTGTTCATGTTGGACAGCGTGGTCGGCACCACCACCAGGGCGGCGATCGCCACGGCCAGGCCGAACAGCATCAGGGTCTGGTCGTTGGCGCTCTTGCCCGCTTGCCGGGCGCTGGCGGCATCGGCCATCAGCACCTCTTCGAGTTGCTTGAGACTCTGCAGCAGGTCGCCATAGTTGGCGTGCGCGCGACCCAGCATGCGGTTGGCCACCGTCGCCGAATCGTAGCCGGAGGACTCCAGCTGGTTCGTCACCGGCCCCACGGCGGCGACGTACTTCGTGAGGTGCGATTGCATCTCGCGCACCAGTTCGTTCTCGCCGTCTTCCTTGCCAGCCTGCAGCACGTCCATCTGTTTCTGAGCTTCGTCCCGCGCGGCCTGCCACTGGGCCTTGGCCTTGAGCACGGCCTCGGGTTTTTCGTAGGCAATGATCATGTCCTTCTCGTGGCGGCCCATGTCGCCCAGCGCCACCTGAAGGCGCGAGAGCGTGAGCGTCTCTTCGAAAGTGCGTTCGACAAAGTCTTCGTTCAGCGCGTGCATGCGCGCCATGCCCCACCAGCCGGCGGTACCGACCAGCAGCAGCAGCATCAGGACCACGCCGATGGCGGCCCTCATGCGGATTCGGATGGAAAACTGGCGCATCAAGTGTTGCATGACTGTCTCTTCGTCTTGTTGATTGAAAGGATGCGGCGGGCTCAGGCGCCGCCCGTGTTCATGAGGAATGGGCGTCCGTTCGGAAGATCTGCACGACACCGGCCAGGCGCCGTGCCTGGTCCTTGAGGCTCTCGGCGGCGGCCGCGCTCTCCTCCACCAGCGCCGCGTTCTGCTGCGTCATCTGGTCCAGCTGCGTCACCGCCACGTTCACCTGCCCGATCCCGTCGCTCTGCTCACCCGCAGCCGCCGTGATCTCCCCGATGATGTCGCTCACCCTCTGCACCGAGCCCACGATCTCGCTCATCGTCTGACCCGCATCGGCCACCAGCCTGGAGCCCGTCTCCACCTTGTCCACGCTCGCACCGATCAGCCCCTTGATCTCCTTGGCCGCCTGCGCGCTGCGCTGCGCCAGATTGCGCACCTCGCCTGCCACCACCGCGAACCCGCGGCCCTGCTCCCCGGCCCGCGCGGCTTCCACCGCCGCGTTCAACGCCAGGATGTTGGTCTGGAACGCGATCCCGTCGATCACGCCGATGATGTCGCTGATCTTCTTGCTGCTGTGGTTGATCTCGTCCATGGTCGTGACCACCTGGCCTACCACCTCGCCACCACGCACCGCGATCTCCGCTGCGCTCGCCGCCAGCTGGTTGGCCTGGCGCGCCGCATCCGCGCTCTGGCGCACCGTGCTCGTGAGCTGCTCCATGCTCGCCGCCGTCTCCTGCAGGTTGCTCGCCGCCTGCTCCGTGCGCGCGCTCAGGTCCTGGTTGCCCGACGCAATCTCCACCGACGCCGTGTTGATGCTGTCCGTCGCGCTGCGCACCTGGCTCACGGTCTGGATCAGCGAGTTCTTCATCGAACCCAGGGCGTTGAGCAAGTCACCCAGCTCGTCCCTGCGGTTGGTCTGCACCGGCACCGACAGGTTGCCGTCGGCCACGGCCGAGGCGATCGCCACCGCCTGGCGCACCGGCACCGTCACCGAGCGGGTGATGCGCCAGGCCAGCAGGGACGCCACCACCACCGCCAGCGCGGCCAGCGTCACCAGCCAGGTCACATTGCGGCTCACGGTGTGGGCCGAGTCGGTCATGGCGGCCTGCACCAGGCTGCGCTGGGCCGCCAGCATCTCGTTCTGGGCGCCGCTGTAGCGGTCGGCGGCCGGCAGCACCTGGTTGGCCAGGATCTGGTTGGCAGCCACGAGGTCGCCCGTCTTGAGGACGTCGAAGAAGGTCTTGCGCACCGCGATGTACTCGCCGCGCACCGTCGAAATCTTGGCCAGCAAGGCCTTGCCTTCGGCGCTGGTGATCTCGGCTTCCAGCGTCTTCTGCAGTTCGCTGATGCGCGTGGACGTCTGCGCGATCAGGGGCTTGAAGTAGGCATCGACCTCCGGGTCCGCGCGGGACTTGGCCACGGCGAGCGCGCGGCTGATGTTCAGCGTCGTGCCGGCAGCCCACTCTTCCGTGACCGAGGCGAGGTGCTCGAGACGGATCACGCGCTCGGTGGCCGCCTGGGTGGCGCGAAGGCCGCTCCAGCCCAGCGCGGTGACGGCCAGGAGCAGCACCAGCACGCTGAGAAAACCCAGGCCCAGCCGATGACCGACCTTGAATTGATGGAAAGACATGGGAAGGAAGAATCCGTGTGGGTGAAAAGAATCGATCAGAAGCTTTCCCAGTCGCCTTCGCTGGCGGCACTGGGGGCTGTGGACACGGCAGGCGCCTGGCGCAGCGGTGCCGCCGCCGGCTCCACGGGCCGGCTGGCTTTGGGTTTGGCTGGGGTCGGCTGAGCCACCACCACGGGAGCGACCGCCGCCTTGGCGGGCACTGCGGCCTTGGCCTTGGCGGACGTCACGGACGTGGCCGGTTTCACCACCGAGGTCAGCACCGGTGCCGATGCCGGCGGCGTGGCGACGGTGGCGACGGGCGACGGCTCGGCGGGACGTTGGTGCTCGGCGTCGCCGGTGCGGAACACGCGCACCACCTGGTCCAGCCGCTTGGCCTGGTCCTTGAGGCTCTCGGCGGCGGCCGCGCTCTCCTCCACCAGCGCCGCG
>NZ_JBMDKH010000011.1:0-176954 GCF_057809615.1 Hydrogenophaga sp. FG152
CCCGCCCCCCCCCGCCCCCCCGAAGCCCAGGTCGGTGCAGTAGGCCACGATGTGCACCTGCGGCATGGACATGGCCACGCAGCACGACACCCCGGCCACACACAGCAGGGCCTGCAGTGTGCCGGGCGACAGGCCGAGTGGCCGATCGCCCCGTGCGAGGCTTGCACTGGCGGGCGCAGCGACCGGCACCGGTGCCGCTTCGGGCGGCGGACGTCGACGCAGCACCAAGGCCAGCGGCAGCATGGTGAGCAGGCAGAACACGCCGATGAAGGTGTAGGCCTCGCGCCAGCCGCCGTGGTCGATGAAATGCTGCGTTACCGGTGGCCAGATCGCACCGGCCACGTAGTTGCCGCTCATGCAGATCGCCAGCGCGATGCCGCGGCGCCGGTCGAACCAGCGCGAGGTGTCGGCCACCAGGGGCGCGAAGGTGGCCGAAGTACCGAGCAGGCCGATGAGCAGGCCTTGCGCCAGGCTGAACTGCCAGAGCGTGGTGGCCGCGCCGGCGGCGATGAAGCCCAGGCCCAGGCCGACGGCGCCACCGAGCACCGGCACCATCACGCCGAAACGGTCGGACAGCTTGCCCATGAGTATGCCGCCGACGCCGAAGCCCACCATGGTGAGCGTGTAGGGCAGCGACGCGGCACCGCGATCCACCCCGAACTCGGCCTGGATGCGCGGCAGCGCCACGGTGACCGAGTACATGCCCACGCCGCCCAGCGTCATGAGCACGAGCGAGACGACCAGCCGCCACCACGCGTAGGGTGATTCGGTGGCCGTCGCGGGGCTCATGCGGCGCGGGGTGACTGGCGGGCGCGGGCGCGCTCCAGCGTGCGGCGGGCTTCGTGCACCGGCATGCCGTACATGTCGGCGAAGGCCTCCACCGTCTGCCCGCTGGCGTCGAAGGCGCGCAGCAGGGCTTCGTCGCGCGCGGCGCGGCTGGCCGCTTCGGCCAGGGCTTCGGCGGTGATGGCGTTGACGGTCTCGTCGCGCCCCATCACCAGCGTGGCGTAGGCTTCACGACCCAGGCCCGAGGCCTCGAAGGCCTGCACGATGCGCTGGCGCAGCTTGGGGACCAGGTCTTCCGGCGAGCGGCCCTGGCGGCGGCGGAACACCTCGATCAGCGCATGGTGCACGTGCTCGGGCGCCAGGGCCTCCACCGGCTGGCCTGCGAGGTCGTGGCGCGGCTGGCCCGAGGCGACCACGGTCAGGTAGCGCGACGAGCGGGTATGCAGGGCCAGCGCTGCCTTGAGGCCTTCGGCGTCCAGCACGCCTGGGTGGGCGTCGAGCAGGTCCTGGTAGATGCCGCGCTTGAGCGGCTTGAGCACCTCACCGAAGAGGCTGGGCGCGAGCTGGGCCAGCTGGTCGAGCACCGGGTGCTGGCGGGGTGGGCGCGCATCGGTGCGGGGGGCCTTGTTGCGCGGTGCGCCGCGGCGCGCCCGAGCCGGTTGGGCGGTGGCGGGCGCGTCGGGCGGGGTGGTGGCTGTGTTCATGGCTGGGAGTGGGACCGGCAGCGGGGCTGCGAAGTCCGACATCATGCCAGCGCCTGGGAAGCGGGCCACCTTCGTCCATGCATGGGGCGCCTGAACGATCCACGGTACGCCGGCTGGTTTTGAATTTCGATAACCTTTTTGTTCATTTCATACCGAAAAGGCATTGGTTTTGTAGAAAACAGTGTTATAAATTTCGGCGCGTGGGTGTTTTGAACGGTCCACCAGAGACGGGCTCTGCGCAGCAAGTGCCAATGGGTACCTCATGCCGGCGATGGTCGGACCGTGCCGGACGGTGGTGCTCCGTGGCTTCAATCCAACTTGATTCGGGAAAGACCTGGGCATGTTCGACGCATTCGACGAAGGTGGGGGGTTTGGTGCCACCCATCACAGGGGAGAGGGGTGGGGGAGGCGTGGGCGGCACGAGGGTGGCGCGCCCGAGGTCATGGGCAGTGCGGCCGGGCACGGCGTCACGGGCATGGCGTTTCGGGACGTGCTGCAGCACGTGTACGTGCGTGAAGCCGAACGCGATGCGCGCGGGCCCGCCGATCTGCGGCGGCTCAACGGGCGGCTCCTGTGCGTGCTGACCGCATGCCACGAGGTGGACACGGCCCGGCGACGGCTGATGGGCAGCCTGAACACCCAGCAGACCTTGAAAAGTCTGGCCCACCTCCTCGCGGCAAGGGGGCGCGCTGGGTTGGACCCAGGGACTGAGCAGCGCAAGCTCTCGGAAATGCTGGCCGACTTGCGATGCACGGTGGAGATGGCCACGACGATGTGGGAGGCGGCAGGCCGACACTTCACGCGGGTGACGCGCCTGTTGCCGGCCCAGTTGGACACGAATGGGACCCACTTCATCCCGGCGGCGCCCACCGAGATCGACCGGCTGGCGCTCGAAGCGCAGCGGCAAGGGGATGAGGCCATTTCGAAGACGCCGGATGGGCATCGCACCTCGGCGAGCGATCGTTTTGCCCAGGCCAGGGAGACCTACCTGCAGGCGGTCATGGATTGGGAGCTGGCGCAAGCCCGATGGGCGCACGCCGATCGCGTGCGCCAACTGGCCGAGCCCGGGTGTCACACCGGATCTCAAGGCGCGATGGCGTTCGCTCAGGCCGTGGCCGGCCAGGAGTGGCAACGCAGCAACCTGCTCATGCGGGAGGCACACGCCTGCATGACGCGCCATGCCCTCTACGCCGTCGCCCTGCAGTTGCCCGCGCACTTCGGGGTGGGCTGAGGGGGCGGCAAAAGGCCCGCAGCGCCGAGGCGCGTGCGGGCCTGATCGTGAAACCTGGCGGCGCGAGTCAGAACGGGATGTCGTCGTCCATGTCGTCAAAGCCGCTGGACTGGCGCGCGGGCGCGGCCGCCGGGGCCTGGCGCGGCGCGGGCGCCGGGGCTCGGGGGGCCGCGGCGGGGCGCGAGTAGCCGCCGCCACCGCCGCCTTCTTCACCACCGCCACCGCCCATGCCTTCGCGGCCGCCGAGCAGTTGCAGTTCGGTGGCGATGATGTCCACCGTGTTCTTCTCGACGCCGGACTGGTCGGTGTACTTGCCGTACTTCAGGCGGCCTTCGACGTAGATCGGGCGGCCTTTCTTCACGTACTCGCCGGCGATTTCGGCCAGGCGGTCGTAGAAGGTGACGCGGTGCCACTGGGTGTCTTCGATCATCTCGCCGCTGTTCTTGTCCTTGCGGCGGCTGGAGGTCGCCACGCTGACGTTGGCCACGGCCTGGCCGGATGGCAGGTAGCGGATTTCGGGATCGCGGCCGCAGTTGCCGACGAGGATGACTTTGTTGACGGATGCCATGGTGGTGATGTCCTGAAGAGAGGGCGGACCCGGGCGCGGCCGGGACGCGGCCTGACATTGTGCCGCAAGTGCCGGCCGGGCCGGCGGCGGCCGATACACTGGCCCCATGAAAGGTGAACCGGACTTCCTTCAGAACCTGCGCGATGAAATGGGAGGCGGGCGCCAATGGCTGGACCGGGTCGTGGTGATGCTCTACGCCGTGCTCGCTGGTCTGGCGGTGGTGCTGTTCACCTTGCTCGCCGAGGGGGCGTTTGCCTTGTACAGCGGCCTGCGCAGCGGCTGGTGGTGGGCGCCGCTGGTGTGGACGCCTGCGCTGACCGCGCTGGTGGTGTGGGCCGTGCGCCGCTGGGCGCCGGGTGCGGCCGGTTCGGGTGTGCCGCAGGTGCTGACCGCGCTGGACCCGGCCACGCCCTTGCGCGAACGCTCGCGCTTCGTCTCGCTGCGCTTGAGCGTGGTCAAGGTGTTGGCGGTGTCGGGCGGCGTGCTGGCCGGCCTGTCGATCGGTCGCCAGGGGCCGTCGGTGCAGGTCGCCGCCGGGGTGATGCTGCACGCGCGCCGCTGGCTGTCGCCGAACTCGGGCATCACCCACCGCGAACTGCTGGTGGCTGGCGGCGCGGCCGGCATCGCCGCGGCCTTCAACACGCCGCTGGGCGGCATTGTGTTCGCCATCGAGGAGCTGTCCCGGCGCCTGCAGGACCGCAACAGCGGCCTGATGCTGGCGGCCATCGTGATCGCCGGCCTGGTGGCGGTCTCGGCGTTCGGTAACCTGTCGTACTTCGGGCGGGTGCGGGCCGAGGCCCTGTCGTGGAGCCTGTTCCTGCCCGGCGCGCTGGTGGCCGTGGGCTGCGGACTGCTCGGCGGCTTGATGTCGCGCCTGATGCTGGCCTCGTTCATCGGCCTGCCCGACCGCTTCTGCGCCTACCGGCGCAAGCGCCCGGTCACCTTCGCGGCGATCTGCGGTTTCGCGGTGGCGGTGATCGCCGTGATCAGCGACGGCACGGCCGTGGGCGGTGGGCACGAGCACACCAAGGTGATGCTGGAACAGGTCGGCACACAGGGCGCGTCGCACCAGCCGCTGGTGTTCACGGGCCTGAAGTTCGTGGCCTCGTGGCTGTCGTCGTGGGCGGGTGTGCCTGGCGGGTTGTTCGGGCCCAGCCTGTCGATCGGCGCCGGTGTGGGCGCGGACGTGGCCTGGCTGCTCGATTCTCCGCACGGCGCGGCCCTGATCGCGCTGGGCATGTGCGGTTTCCTGGCGGCCGTCACGCAGACGCCGATCACCGCCATGATCATCGTGATGGAGATGACCGATGGCCACAGCATGGTGCTCAGCCTGATGGCTTGCGCGCTCCTGGCCAGCCTGATCTCGCGCATGATCAGCCGACCGCTCTACAGCACCATGTCGCAGCTGATGATGCGTTCGATGCGCGATGGCGCGGCGGCCCCGCCGCCGCCCGGCGAGGGTTCAGCGCCGGGCCGCTGAGGGTGGCGGCGCCTGCATCGGCCAGGCCACCACCAGCCACACCAGCATGGCCACGGCACAGACCGCGAACAGGCCCTGCGCGCCGTGCGCGCGCGCCAGCCAGCCGCCCACCGCGCCGCCGACGAAGAAGCCGACGGACTGCAGGGTGTTGTAGACGCCCAGCGCCGCACCCCGGGCGTGCGCGGGCGCCAGTTTGGACACCAGGCTGGGCTGGCTGGCTTCCAGCGTGTTGAATCCGATGAAGAACACGAACAGCAGTCCGCCCAGGGTCCACAGGCTGGGTGAGCCGTCGGCCAGGGCCCACAGCGCGAGCTGCACCGCGCCGATCAGGGCGATGGCGATCAGGAAGGCCGCGCGCAGACGGCCCCGTCGCTCCATGGGAAAGAGCGCGCCGCCCATCACCAGCAGGGATGCCACCACGGCGGGCAGGTAGACCTGGGCATGGTCCGCCTTGGGCAGGCCGGCAGCCACCAGCAGGGCTGGCACCGCCATCCACATCGCCAGCTGCACCGCGTGCAGCACGAACACCCCCAGGTTCAGGCGCAGCAGGCCCCGGTGGCGCAGCACCTCGGCCAGGCCGGCGCGCAACTGCTGCATGTCGGAGGGCCGGTGTTCGCGCGGTTCGGGCGGTGCCACCCAGATCACCACGGCGATGGCCAGCAGCGCCAGCGCGCCGGTGAGGGCAAAGATGCCCGAGAGGCCGACCCAGGCCGCCAGCGCGGGCGCCAGCATCAGGGAGAGCGCGAACATCAGCGCGATGCTGCCCCCCACCATGGCCATGGCCTTGGTGCGCACGCTGTCGCGTGTGACGTCGGCCAGGAAGGCCGTCACGGCGGCGGAGATGGCGCCCGCGCCCTGCACCGCGCGGCCGATGGCCAGCCAGGTGAGGTCCGGCGCCCAGGCGGCGATGCCGCTGCCCAGGGCAAACAGCAGCAGGCCGGCCACGATCACGGGTTTGCGCCCGAAACGGTCGGACGCCAGGCCCAGGGGAATCTGCAGGAAGGCTTGCGTCAGCCCGTACAGGCCCATGGCGAAGCCCACCCGGGCCACGTCCTCGCCGCCGGGCAGGCGGGCGGCTTCCAGCGCGAACACCGGCAGCACGATGAACAGACCCAGCATGCGCAGCGCGAACACCAGGGCCAGGGAGGCGCTGGCGCGGCGCTCGGCGGGGGTCATGCGGGCGGCGTCGGGCGGCGTGGTGGCCGCGTTGGCGGGGGAGGGGCTCAGGGTGGACAAGGCAGCGGAGGCCGGCAGGGCGGGGCAGGGGAGACAGGGGGACGGCGTATTGTCGGCGAAAGGCCGGCGGCCGCCGGGCGGAGGGGCGCAAAACCGCGTGGCGGCTTATCATGTCGGGTTGCCCTGAACCCCGCACCGCGCCTTGAACCAGAACCTTCCCCCGGACCTGAAATTGCCTGGATCGACCGGCGCCGACACCCCCGGGACGCCGCCGTCCGTGGGCGAGCCATCCCCCCGTTACCTGGGCGCCGCCCTGCGGCATGCCAGCGCGTTCCTGTCGGTGCGCGGTGCGCGCACGCACAACCTCAAGAACATCGACCTCGACATTCCCAAGCACGCGCTGGTGGTGATCACCGGGCTGTCGGGCTCAGGCAAGTCCAGCCTGGCGTTCGACACGCTCTACGCCGAAGGCCAGCGCCGCTACGTGGAGAGCCTGTCGGCCTACGCGCGGCAGTTCCTGCAGCTGATGGACAAGCCCGACGTGGACCTGATCGAAGGCCTGTCGCCCGCCATCGCCATCGAGCAGAAGGCCACCAGCCACAACCCGCGCTCCACCGTCGGCACGGTGACCGAGATCCACGACTACCTGCGCCTGCTGTTCGCGCGCGCGGGCACGCCGCACTGCCCCGACCATGGCTTGCCGCTGACCTCGCAGAGCGTGGCGCAGATGGTGGACACGGTGCTCGCGCTGCCCGAGGGCACGCGCCTGATGATCCTGGCCCCGGTGGCGCGCGAGAAGAAGGGCGAGTTCACCGAGCTCTTCGCCGACATGCAGGCCCAGGGTTATGTGCGTTTCCGTGTCGACGGCGCGGTGCTGGAGGCCGAGGCGTTGCCGGCGCTGAAGAAAACCGAGAAGCACAACATCGACGTGGTGATCGACCGCATCAAGGTGCGCGTCGACGGTGAGGAAGAGGGCGTGAATCCCTTGCGCCAGCGCCTGGCCGAGAGTTTCGAGGCCGCGCTGCGCCTGGCCGACGGCCGGGCCATCGCGATGGAGATGGACGCGCCGGAAACCCCTGGCGCGGTGCCGCGCGAACACGGTTTCTCGGCGCGCTTTGCCTGCCCGCTGTGTCACTACACCGTGGGCGAGCTCGAGCCGCGCCTGTTCTCGTTCAACTCGCCCATGGGCGCCTGCCCGACCTGCGACGGCCTGGGCCACACCGAGTTCTTCGACCCCGCGCGCGTGGTCGCCTTTCCTTCGCTGAGCCTGGCCAGCGGGGCCATCAAGGGCTGGGATCGGCGCAACGGTTATTACTTCGCCATGATCGAGAGCCTCGCGGCGCACTACAAGTTCGACGCCGAAGCCCCATGGGAGAGCCTGCCCGACGCGGTGCTACAGGTGCTGCTCTACGGCTCGGGCGAGGAAGAGGTGAAGTTCAGCTACGCGCTCGAATCCGGCGAGCGCGCGGGCAAGAAGATCAGCAAGAAGCACCCCTTCGAAGGCATCGTGCGCAACTTCGAGCGCCGCTACCGCGAGACCGACAGCGCCGCCGTGCGCGAAGAGCTGGCGCGCTACCGCGCCGTGCAGCCCTGCCCGGAGTGCGGTGGTTCGCGCCTGCGCCGCGAGGCGCGCCACGTGTTCGTGGGTGAGGGTGAACAGAAGCAGCCCATCTACAAGATCAGCCACGTCACGCTGGGCGAGGCGCTGGCCTACTTCCAGAAACTCGAGCTGCACGGCGCCAAGGGCGACATCGCCGCGCGCGTGATCAACGAGATCCGCCAGCGTCTGAAGTTCCTGAACGACGTGGGCCTGAACTACCTCAGCCTGGATCGCAGCGCCGACACGCTCTCGGGTGGCGAGGCCCAGCGCATCCGCCTGGCCAGCCAGATCGGCAGTGGCCTGACCGGCGTGATGTACGTGCTCGACGAGCCCAGCATCGGCCTGCACCAGCGCGACAACGACCGCCTCATCGCCACGCTGCAGCACCTGCGCGACCTGGGCAACACGGTGCTGGTGGTCGAGCACGACGAGGACATGATCCGCACCGCCGACCACGTGATCGACATGGGCCCGGGCGCGGGCGTGCACGGCGGGCGCGTGATGGCGCAAGGCACCTGCGAGCAGGTCATGGCCACGGCTGATTCGCTCACCGGTCAGTACCTCAGCGGCACGCGCCAGATCGCCGTGCCCGCGCGCCGCACCCCCTGGCTGCCGGTGGTGAAGAAGGGCGAAGCCCCGAAGGCGGCGCCCGCCAAGCCGCGCTTCCCGCCCAGCCCGGCGGCCGAGCGCCGCGCCGCGCGCGAGGCTGCGCACCAGGCCACGCTGGGTGAGCTGCAGGAGATCCGCGTCGTCAACGCGCGCGGGCACAACCTCAAGGGCGCGAGCGTGGCGTTCCCGGTCGGCCTGCTGACCTGCGTCACCGGCGTCTCGGGTTCGGGCAAGTCCACCCTGGTCAACGACACGCTGTACGCGGCGGTGGCGCGCACGCTCTACCGCTCGCACGACGAACCGGCCGCGCACGACGCGATCGAAGGCATCGAACACTTCGACAAGGTCATCAACGTCGACCAGTCGCCCATCGGCCGCACGCCGCGCAGCAACCCGGCCACCTACACCGGCCTGTTCACCGGCATCCGCGAACTCATGGCCGAGATGCCCACCGCGCGCGAGCGCGGCTACGGCCCGGGCCGTTTCAGCTTCAACGTGGCCGGTGGCCGCTGCGAGGCCTGCCAGGGCGATGGCGTGGTCAAGGTGGAGATGCATTTCCTGCCCGACGTGTACGTGCCCTGCGAGGTCTGCCACGGCCAGCGCTACAACCGCGAGACGCTGGACGTGCAGTACAAGGGCCGCAACATCGCGCAGATCCTGGACATGACGGTGGAGCAGTCGCACGCCTTCTTCAGCGCCGTGCCCACGCTGCATCGCAAGCTGCAGACCCTGCTCGACGTGGGCCTGTCCTACATCCAGCTCGGCCAGAGCGCGACCACGCTGTCGGGTGGCGAGGCGCAGCGCGTCAAGCTCGCGCTGGAGCTCTCCAAGCGCGACACCGGCCGCACGCTCTACATCCTGGACGAGCCCACCACCGGCCTGCACTTCGCCGACATCGAACTGCTGCTCAAGGTGCTGCACCAGTTGCGCGACGCGGGCAACACCATCGTGGTGATCGAGCACAACCTCGACGTCATCAAGACCGCCGACTGGGTCATCGACATGGGGCCCGAAGGGGGCTCCGGCGGTGGCACGGTGGTGGCGCAGGGCACGCCCGAGACCATCGCCGCGCACCCCGACAGCCACACCGGGCGCTACCTGCGCCGCCTGCTGACGGTCTAGAGGCCTGGTTGTTGCCGTAGGCCGCCGGGTCCACACGCGCCCCGGGTGAACAGGGTCGCGGCGGCCACCAAGGTCGTGAGGCGCACCGCCGACTCAGAATCGGCCGAGGTCTTCGATCGCATCCACCACCATGCCCGTGCCCACGGCGATCATCAGGATGTCGGCCGCCACGCGCACGTACTTGTAACCCGAGGGGGGCAGGCCGATCTGCACCGACACGCTGTTGGGCACCGGGTAGTACACGACGTCGCGCGGCAGCGGATAGCCCATGCGCCACTTCTTCGCCTGGCCGGGGGGCATGCAGCCGTTGTGTTTCTTGGCCAGGCCCGGCGGGCATTTGCCGGCCTTGAACCGGGGCTCGTAGTACTCGTGGGCGAAGCGGCGCTGGGGCTCGCCGAAGTAGCCGCCGATCTGGATGTTCACCGACACGCTGGACGAGGGCGAGCGTGGCCCGTCGCGGCGATCGTCCCGCCGGTCATCGCGGCGGTCATCGCGGCGGTCATCGCGGCGGTCATCCCGGTGCTTCTCGTGCTTTTCATGCTTGTCGTGTTTGCCACCCTGCTTGCCGGCCCATTCGGGTTTTTCGGCCAGGGCCGGCAGGCTGCTCAGCAGCATCAGGCTGAAGAAGGCGATGGAGAGGCGCGTGCGCGATGGATGGGTCATGTCGTGGGCTTGTGTGTTGTGTCGAACGACCGAGCCGCAGGGGAGCACGATCTGTCGCGATTCTGGCGTGGCGCGTGGCCGTCGACGTTACAAGGCGTAAGGCTGTGGCGGGCTCGCCGCGTGGCGCGGTAGATGAATTTCCGCGGGGCTGGCAGACTCGCCGCTCCTCCCGTGCCCCAACGACCCCATGCCCCAGGAAACCGAACTCAAGCTCGAACTGCACCCCGAGGACCAGCCGCGCCTGCTGGCGCACCCGCTGCTGAGCGCGGCCCCACCGCACCGGGAGCGCCTGTTCAACACCTATTTCGACACCTCCACGCTGGCCCTGCGCGCGCAGCGCATGGCGGTGCGCGAGCGCCGCGTGGGCCGCCGCACCCTGCTGACGGTGAAGACGGCGGGCACCTCGGTGGGGGGCCTGTCGCGCCGCGGCGAGTGGGAGGCCGCTTGCCGCCCGGGCCGCTTCGACTTCGCGGCCCTGGTCGACGACGAGGCGCTGGCGCAGCAACTGCTGTGCGTGGCGTGGCAGCTGGTGCCGGTGTTCCGCACCGACTTCACGCGCCGCAGCTGGACCCTGTCGCACGGCGGTGCGGTGGTGGAGGTGGCGCTGGACCAGGGGTCCATCACCACCGGCAACGCCGAGGGCAGCCACCGCCAGGCGATTCTCGAGCTGGAGCTGGAATTGCTCAGCGGCCCGGTCGATGCCTTGCTGGACCTGGCGCACACGCTGGCCCTGGGCCCGAGCGGGCAGGCCGCCCAGGGGCTGCGCCTGCTGCCGGCCCAGCGCAGCAAGGCCGAGCGGGGCTATGCCCTCTTCACCGGCGAACGCCTGCGGCCCAGCAAGGCCGAGCCGCTCGCGCTGAATGAGCAGATGGCGCCGGTGCAGGCCTTCCAGGCCGCCGCGCTGAGCTGCCTGAGCCACCTGCAGGCCAACGAGGCCGGCGTGCGGCCGCCCGGGCCGGATGGCGCCGTGCCCGACCCCGAGTTCGTGCACCAGGCGCGGGTGGCCCTGCGGCGGCTGCGCACCGGCCTGCGCCTGTTCCGGGCCCACCTGCCACGCCGTTTCGTCGCGCACTGGGCGGCCCAGTGGAAAACCCTCGCGGGCCAGCTCGGCGACGCGCGCAACTGGGATGTGTTCGCCACCGAACGCCTGCCCGCGTGGCAACCCGAGGCCGTGCCGGGCGCACCGATGGCGCCCGCCGAGCAGGCTTTGCTTGATTGGGTGCGGGACCAGCGCCAAGCGGCCCACCAGCGCGCGGCCGATGCCCTTGGCGGATGTGAGCACGCGCTTCGAATGCTGGCATTCACCCGGGCCGTGCTGGCTTTGCAGGCCCGCGGCGAAGCTCCGCAGAGCCTGCCTGACTGGGCGCGCGACACGCTGCGCCAGCGCCACCGGGCGCTGCAAGCCGAAGCGCGCCGCGCGCGCCGGCTCGGGCCGGAGGGACGGCACGAACTGCGCATCGCCTTGAAGAAGCTGCGGTACGCGCAGGAGTTCCTGGCCAGCGTGTTGCCGCCCAGGCGGTTGGAGCGCAGCACCGAGGCGCTGGCGGATGCGCAGGAGTTGCTCGGGCAGCTCAACGACCTGAGCACCGCGCAGGCCTTGCTGGCCACCGTGCCAGAAGGCCTGGCCACGCCCTGGGTCGAGCGCTGGCAGGAGGGTTTGCGGGCTCAGCTCGCCTCGGGCTTGCAGGCCCTGCCGGCCATGGAGCGCGCGCTGGCGCGCACACCCACGCCCTGGGGTTGAGTCCGGGCTTCAGACCAGGGCGCTGGGCCGCGTGGCCACGCGGTCGCGCCAGGCCTGCAGCGCGTGGAAGCCCTCGTCGGCGGGCTTGAAGCGCATCAGCCGTGCGAACTCGACGGTGCAGAAAGCGGTGATGTCGGCGATGGTGAAGCGGTTGCCGGCCACCCAGGGCTGGCGCTGCAGCTCGGCGTCGAGCCAGGCGGCGGTCTCGCGGGCCTTGGCCACCTGCGAGTGGCCGAAATCGGGAAACTGCGGCTGCTCCAGCGGCGCCAGGCCCGGGTGCGTGTGGCGGATGGCGTTGGCCATGGGCAGCATGAAGTACCACTCCATGCGCCGGTCGGCCATCTCGATGAAGGCACGTTCCTCGGCGTTCTGCCCCATCAGGTTGGGTGTGGGGTAGCGGCCCTCCATCCAGGTGCAGATCGCGCGCGTCTCGGTGAGCACGCGCCCGTCGTCGAACTCCAGCGCGGGCACGCGCGCCAGCGGGCTCTTGGCGCGGTAGCCGCTGGACTTGTGTTCCTGGGCGTTGAGGTCGATGTTGACCAGCTCCAGCCCGTTGATGTTCTTCTCGACCAGGAACATCAGCACCCGGCGCGGGTTGGGGGCGCGCGGCGATACATACAGCTTCATGCGGCCCCCCCGCCCGCCTTCAGGCTCTGGCCGGTTTCCATCAGGCGCCGGGCGTCCTCGGCGAAGCGCTGTGCGCCCTGTTCCCCGTCGCGCTCCAGGTCCATGGTCGAGGCCGGCCGCTCGATGCCGCGCTGCACCGCCGGGCGCGCACGGATCGCGTCGCGCCAGCGCTTGAGGTGGGGCAGGTCGCCAATGTCCACGCCCGACCACCGGTGGGTGCGCACCCAGGCCCAGTTGGCGATGTCGGCGATGGAGTAGTCGCCTGCGAGGTACTCATGCTGCGCCAGGTGGCCGTCGAGCACGCGGAACAGGCGCTTGCATTCGCCCTGGTAGCGGTCGATCGCGGCCGGGATCTTCTCGGGAAAGTAGCGGAAGAACACATTGGCCTGGCCCATCATGGGTCCGATGCCGCCCATCTGGAACATCAGCCACTGCATCACGAGCGAACGCCCTTTCATGTCCGACGGCATGAGTCGGCCGGTCTTCTCCGCCAGGTAGATCAGGCAGGCCCCGGACTCGAATACCGCAAAACCGCCGGCCTCGTGGTCCACGATGGCCGGGATGCGGCCATTGGGGTTGATCTTCAGGTAGTCGGGCTGCCGCTGTTCGCCTTCGCCCAGGTTGAGCACCTTCAGCGCGTAGGACAGGCCCAGCTCTTCGAGCGCGATGGACACCTTGTGCCCGTTGGGCGTGGCGGCGGTATAGAGATCGATCATGCAGAGGCCCGCTGAAGAAGTCGGGCCATCTTAGGGGCACTCCACCAGAGAGAGGTGTCAGGTCGGGAACACCGGGGAACCGGCTCTGCCGGGCCGCAGGCGCGGCGCGGGGGGAGCTCTCTACAGCATGAAGCCCAGGTTGGTGGGGTAATCGGCGCTGTTGAAGTTGCCCAGGTTGGGCAGGATGCCGTTCATCTCGGCGCCCTGCACGCCGAACCAGGTGGCCAGGGTGCCGGCGTACTGGTCCACCGAGGTGCTGGGCAGCAGCCGGCCCTGGCCCACGTGCCACTGGTCGTTGGCGTCGGTGGTGGAGTTGCCCACGCTCACCGGTGGCGCCTTGCCGTAGAAGGCCTTGCCGCGCACCGCACCGCCGACCAGGAAGTGGTGGCTGCCCCAGCCGTGGTCGGAGCCGTCGCCGTTGTTGCTGAGCGTGCGGCCGAAGTCGGACGCGGTGAAGGTGGTGACCTTGTCGGCCACGTTGAGCGCCGCCGTGGCGTTGTAGAAGGCGGTGAGCGCCGAGCTCACGCGGTCCATCAGCGTGGCCTGGCCGCCGATGAGGTTGTCGTGCAGGTCGAAGCCGCCGATGGAGACGAAGAACACCTGGCGCTGGTTGCCCAGCTGGGCGCGCGCGGCGATCAGGCGCGCCACCATCCTGAGCTGGTCGGCCAGGCCGTTGGCGGTGGGGAAGGCGTTGAACGGTGCGTCGGTGGCCGGGAAAGCGGCCAGCGCCGAGGTGAGCGCGCTTTCGGCGCCCACCGCGCGCGCGGTGACGAGGTTGTATTCGTTCTCCAACACGTGGGTGCGGGTCTGCAGCGCCAGCGAGGTGATGGCCGCGCGCACCGCGGCCGAGTTGTAGACGTTGTTGTTGACCGCGCTGATCTTCACCGCACCGTTGGTGCTGACCTGGTACGACAGTGCCTGGTCGCCGGAGAGGAACACCGTGTTGCCGGTGACCGAGACGCAGGTGAGCACGCGGTTGGTGTTGGCCGAGAGCGCGAGGTCGCCGATGTGGCCGCCCCAGCCGGTGGTGGCGCCTTCGGGCTGCGACGATTGCCAGACCGACTGCTGGTCGTTGTGCGAGAACAGCTTGGGCGGCAGCGGGTAGGCCACGCGGTTGCCGCTGTGGTACTGCTGGCGGGTGACCGGCGCCACCAGCGGGCCGACGTTGAGCTGCACCGCCGCCACGCCGCTGTTGAACAGGCCGGCCAGGCCGGTCATGGACGGATGCAGCGCGTACTGCTTGCCGCCGGGCAGGGCCACGGTGGGGTTGAGCACGGTGGGCGTGAGCGCGGCCTGCGCCAGGGCGATGCCGCCGGCCGTGCGGTTCGCGCCGCCGCCGCGGATGGCGCTGTACTGGTCGTAGCTGGCGGTGTCGTAGTTGACGACGGTGTTGGCGTAGTCGTTGCCGCCGTTGAGGAACACGCAGACCAGGGCCTTGTAGTCGGTGGCGTTGAACGCCGCCGCGTCGGCCATGGCCGCGAGGTTGAGCGCGGTGGGCAGGGCCGCGCCGGTGAAGGCCAGCTGGCCGGCGCGGCGCAGGAAGGCGCGGCGGGTGTGCAGATCGGGCTGGATGAAGTGCATGTCGGGCCCCTTACTTCTGGATCAGGTATTCGGGACAGGCCATGACCATCAGGATGGCGGCCCAGATGCGGCGGCGCTTGACGGTGTCGCTGCTGGCCGTGGTCACCTGCGTGGCATTGAGCGCCGAGACCATGGTGGCGCGCGAGGCGCTGGAGATCTGGCCCGCCGCGAGCACCAGGCAGACGTGGTTCACCAGCGCCGTGGCATCGGCCACCAGTGCAAGCTCGCGGCTGTAGTTGGCCTGCACGTCGTAGGCGTAGTTGGTCCAGGCGGCCTGCGGCACGCCGGGTTCGGGGCAGTTGATGCCGCGTTCGATCACGCCCTGCATGAAGTTCAGGTAGCCGCCCACGGTGGACTCGTTGACCAGCTGGAATTCGGGCGCGGTGGCGCCCGAGGCCGAGAGCGCGGTGCCCGGTGGCACATAGCCCGGCCGGAAGAAGTTGAACACGGAGGGCGAGCGCAGCGGGCTCTGGCCGAGCTGGGTGGCCGCGTTGTTCAGCTCGAAGATCTTCCAGCTGCCGGCCGCCGACGTGACGCCAAAGGTGCGCGCCCACTGGATGAAGCGCAGCATGGGTTCGCGCAGCTTGCCGAAGGTGGTGCTTTGCAGCGAGGCCGGCCCACGTGCCTCGTCGTCGAGCAGGATCGCCACCCACACCGCCTTGAGGTCGCCCCGCACGCCCGCACCGTTGTCGTTGAAGCGCGATGCGACGCGCGCCACGTAGGCCGGGCTGGGGTGGCTGGTCACCAGGCGCTGGATCATCTGGCGCGCGAAGAACGGGCCGGCGTTCGGGTGGTTGAACAGGGCGTCCAGCGCCATCCGCAGCGCGGTGGGCCCTGGTGTGTTGGCCGGCACCGTGGTGCCCAGGAAGCGGGCTTCCAGGTTGGAGTGCCGGTTGGGGTTGAACGACATGCGCTTGCCCGCGAAGGCCTTCGACTCGATGGTGTAGCTGTCCACCGGATGGCGCACGCCGTCGGAGGTGTCGAAGTCGTAGCCGGTGAACACGCGCGCCAGGCCGGTCACGTCGGCCTGGGTGTAGCTCTCCAGCGGCACGCCGCCGCTGGTCTTGGGCGTGCCGTCGAGGTTGAGTTCGACCACGCCGATGGTGAAGAGCTGCATGACCTCGCGCGCGTAGTTCTCGTCGGGCACGCGGCCGGTGTTGGTGTTCTCTTTCTGGTTGCCCTTGGTGTTGAGGAAGTAGCCCATCGCCGGATGCAGCGTGACATCTTCCAGCAGCTGGCGGTAGTTGCCGAAAGCGTTGCGCACCAGCGTGTCCCACCAGCTCGCGTAGGCGTGCGAGCGCCAGGTGAACTCGGCCGAGGCGAGCGAGGAGACGAAGAACTCCGAGAGCGCCAGCGCGGCGCGCTTGCGCATCATGTCCGGCCCGCTCAGAAGCTGGTTCCAGATCATGAAGTCGGCCGGGTACTGGTTGAAGAAGTAGCCGTTGGCGTCCACCGCGCCGTAGCCCCGGGCCTCCAGCCAGTTCCAGCCGGTGATGCCCTGATAGCGCGCGAACTGGTTGGACAGCCATTGCGCGCAGCCCATGCCGCGCAGCTCGGCCATCTCCGCCGGTGTGGAGGAAAACTGCGCCTGCTGAAGGAAGCGCGCGGCCTCGGCGTCGTTCGTGGGGTTGATGTGGCTGTAGCCGGCGATGGGAAAGTCGATCACGCCCACCGCCGGTGCCGCGTCAGCGGTGCTGCTGCCACCGCCACCGCCACCGCCGCCACAAGCCGCGAGCAGCGCGGCCGCCGCCAGCGGCGCGAGCGCGTGCCGGGACGTTGGCGTGGGGTTCTCCGGCGAAGAGCCTGGTTCGTGGTGTGTGTCGGCCGCGCTCGCATCGGCCGCGTGTTCAGGCGCTTCTTCGATGTCCATCATGACGATCCCTCCTCGGTTCGACGAGCGCGAGTGTAGGGAGGCGCCTTCAGCGGAAAAGGCCGAATTTCAAGTCGTTACAAGTGGGTGTGGCGCGTTCGCGGCACCCGCCCGGCGGCGCTACCGCCGGGGTTTGCCCGGTGGCCATCCGTCGAAATTCAGGTGCGCGCGGCGCGCAGTTCGTCTCGTGTTTTCTGCGCCACCCGGCGCGCCGCGTCCGCGAAGTCCGCACCGGCCGACGCATACAGAATGGCGCGCGACGAGTTCACGATGATGGGACCGGTGGTCTCATCGCCCTGGGTGCGCAGGCCAGCCTTCACGGTGGCCACGGCATCGCCACCCTGCGCGCCCACGCCGGGAATCAGCAACGGCAGGGTGGGCGCGATCTCGCGCACGCGCTCGATCTCGGCGGGGTAGGTGGCGCCCACCACGAGGCCGAGCTGGCCGTTGAGGTTCCATGGTCCTTGCGCGAGGCGTGCCACGTGTTCGTACAGGCGCGGTTCGCCATCGATGGAGGCGAAGCGCTGGTTCTGCAGGTCGTCGCCACCGGGGTTGGAGGTGCGGCAGAGCAGGAACGCTCCCTTGCCGTGGTACTGCAGGTAAGGCTGCACCGAGTCGAAGCCCATGAAGGGCGAGAGCGTGACCGCGTCGGCACCGTAGCGCTCGAAGGCCTCGATCGCGTACTGCTCGGCGGTGCTGCCGATGTCGCCGCGCTTGGCGTCCAGGATCACCGGCACCTGCGGCGCCACGCGGCGCATGTGCGCCATCAGCCGCTCCAGCTGCTCTTCCGCGCGGTGCGCCGCGAAGTAGGCGATCTGGGGCTTGAAGGCGATGGCGGTGTCGGCCGTGGCTTCGACGATGGCGGCGCAGAAGTCGTAGATGCGGGAGGCGTCGTTCTTCAGGTGCGCGGGGAAGCGGGCGGGATCGGGGTCCAGGCCCACGCACAGCAGGGAACGGTTCTGGCGCTCGGCGGTGCGCAGCATGTCGAGAAAGGTCATGGGCCGATTTTAGTTGGCCGCCTGCCGCGAGGTCTTGGCAGTCCCGCGACAGACACCGCCGCCCCGCGCCGCCTAAGATCACGCCCATGCACGCCCTGTCCCGACAACAACTCGTCCTGCTCGTCCTCCTCACCCTCGTCTGGGGCATCAACTGGCCCATCATGAAGTTTGGTGTGACGGGTTTTCCACCCCTGACCTTCCGCACCATCTGCATGTGGATCGGGCTGCCGGTGCTGGGCCTGTTCCTGTGGTGGCGGCGCGTGCCCTTCCGCATCCCGCGCGAGCACTGGCGGGAGCTGGCGGTGCTCACGGTGTTCAACATGCTGTTCTGGCACACGCTGGCGATCCTGGCAATCCAGACGCTGTCGAGCGGGCGCGCCGCGATCCTGGGGTACACCATGCCGGTGTTCTCGGCGCTGGTGGGGAGCTGGTGGTTCGGTCAGCGGCTGGCGGGCCGTGCCTGGGGTGGCGTGGCGGCGGCGGCGCTGGGCGTGCTGCTGCTGCTGTGGCACGAACTCACGCAACTCTCGGGCAAGCCGCTGGGTGTGGTGATGATGCTGGTGGCCGCTGCCACCTGGGCGGTGGGCACGCAGATGATGCGCCGCACGACGATTCCGACGCCCACGCTGACCATCTCGTTCTGGCTCACGGCGCTCACCACGGTGTGGATGACCGTGTTGTCGCTGACCTTCGAGCGCTCGGCCTGGGTCTGGCCCACACCGGGCATCTGGTGGGCCATCGTCTTCAACGCGCTGGGCGTGTTCGCCTTCGCCCAGGTGGCCTGGCTCTCGCTCGCGCGCGACCTGCCGCCCATCGCCTCCACGCTGTCGGTGATGTTCATCCCCGTGCTGGGCGTGTTCACCGGCGCGTGGTGGCTGGGTGAGGTGCTGCATTGGCAGGACTGGGCCGCCGTCGCGCTGGTGATGGTGGCGATCGCGTCGGTGTTGTGGCCGTCGCGCTCCGCCGCTGCGCGGGGCACTGCCCCCTGAGGGGGCTGATCCGGCACGGGGCGGCCCGGCGCCGGATCGCGTGGCCTTCCTCAGGCGTTGTCCAGCGTGTGCATCGCCAGGCACAGGTCGGCCCAGGCCTTGCCCTTGTCGCCGGGGGTGCGCAGCAGGTAGGCCGGGTGGTAGGTCACGATCACCGGCACGCCTTCGTAGCGGTGCACCCGGCCGCGCAGGCGGCCGATGGGTTCGGTGGTCTTGAGCAGCGACTGCACCGCGAAGCGCCCCATGGCCACGATGACCTTGGGCTTGACCAGCGTCACCTGGCGCACCAGATAAGGCTCGCAGCGCGCCACTTCCTCGGGCTGCGGATTGCGGTTGGCAGGCGGGCGGCACTTGAGCACGTTGGCGATGTAGGCGCCTTGCGCCCCCTCGCCCTGGCGACTGCGGCCCACCGCGCGCAGCATGTTGTCGAGCAGCTGGCCGGCCGCACCCACGAAGGGTTCACCCTGCAGGTCTTCGTTTTCACCGGGCGCTTCGCCCACGATCATCCAGTCGGTCTGCACGTCGCCGACGCCGAACACAGTGTTCTTTCGTCCCTTGCACAGGCCACAGGCCTGGCAGTTGGCCACGGTCTCGCGCAGCTCGGGCCAGTCCATGCGGTCCACGTGGCTGGGGCGGGAGGGTGGGGGTTCGGCGGGCGCGGGCGGCGCGCTGCTTGGGGTTGGGGTCGGGGTTGGCACCGGGCGCGAAGGCGCAACGACCGGTGGCGCCGCGACCCTGGGCGTCTGGGCGGCGGTCTGGGGTGCCTCCACCAGGGGGGCCGCCACGGCCGGCGGCACGGGCTTGGGTGCCCAGACGCGCACGCCCATCTCGGCCAGCATGGCGCGCTGGCGCGCATCGAGCAGCGGAACAAACGAGGTGTCGAGCACGTCGTCGCTCATCGGGGGCCCCTCGCCGCCATCAGGTTCAGGCTCATGACGATGGCGTCTTCCCGGCGCAGGTGGCCGTCAGGGTAGTAGCCCTTGCGCAGGCCGACCTGCGAGAAACCGTAGCGCTCGTACAGGCGGCGCGCGGCCTCGTTGCTCTGGCGCACCTCCAGCCAGAGCCACTGGGCCTGCTGTCCGCGCGACCACAGCACCAGCGCGTCGAGCATGAAGCGCGCCCAACCCTGGCGCTGGTGGGCCGGTGCCACGGTGATGTTGAGCAGGTGCACCTCGTCCACGCCCGGCATGGCCACGAGGTAACCCAGCAGCGCGCGGCCATCGGCGTGCACGGCCTGGGCCTGTTCGCCTGGCAGCGCCTCGCCCAGCAGCAACACGGCCGGGTAGCCGGCCTGCAGCGAATCGTGGAAATGCTTGCGCGACCAGGGGTGGGCGTAGGCCGTGACTTCCACCGCCCGCACGGTGTCCAGGTCGGCCTCGGTCATGGGCTCGAAGGCGATGCGGCGTTCGCGGGTGGCCGGGGAGCGCCCGGTGTCCGGCAGCGGCCACGCGGCCTGCGTGGGCAGGGGTTGTGTGGCGCCGGGGGTCATGGCCCGCAGCAGGGCGTTCACGGTGGTGTCCATCGTGAGCCTCACGGCGTGACCACAGCCGAGGCCGCGCGCAGGCGCTCGCGCTCGTCGGTGGTCTGGGCCACCTTGTCGCGCACATACAGCGGCAGGGCATCGCGCGCGGCCACCGCCGCGCCCGCGGCCAGCAGGCCGGGCGCCAGGCGCAGCAGCGCGGCGGCCGTGGGCAGGGCCGGCAGGCGGGTGCCCGGCAGTTCGGCCAGCGCGCTGGCATAGCTGTCGAACGCGTTGCCCGCGAGCAGGGTGGCGCCATCGGCCTGAAGGTGCGCGCCCAGGTCGGCCGGCGCGCACAGGCGGGCCGGCGCCAGCGGCGACAGCCCTGCCGCCGTGCAGGCGTAAGTGGCCACGTACAGCTCGCCCATGCGGGCGTCGAGCAGGGCGGCGATGCGCTTGGGCCGGGGCTGGCCGGTGTGCTGCTGGTTCCAGTGGGCCTCTTCGGCCAAGGCCAGCAGGGTGTCGACCGGCAGCACCGGCAGGCCCTGCGGGCGGGCCGCATCCTGCGCCCCGTAGGCCAGGCCCTGGGCCACGGCACAGGCGGTGCGCAGGCCGGTGAACGAGCCCGGCCCCCGGCCGAACACCACGGCGTCCAGGCTGCTCAGGGCCCAGCCCGAGGCATCGAGCAGCTGTTTCACCAGCGGCAGCAGGGTGGTGGATGCCATCGCGCCGCCCGGCCCGCTGTGCTGCCACAGCGGGCCGCCGGGCGCGCCGTCGCCCAGGGCGACCGACAGGGTGTCGGTGCTGGTTTCAAGGGCGAGCAGGCGCAAGGCGGAAGACATCCCGGGATTATCGGGCACCGGGTGCCCCGCTTCCGGGGTAGGGTGCGCCACCGGCCATCCACCGCAACGGCCATTCACACGGCCGTGGCCGGCGCTTTCCCGGTGCCGTTTCATAATGAAACACCATGTTCGATATCGACTTCCTCCGCCGTTTGACCGCCTTGCGCCAGGTGCGCGGGCTGGTGCTGAGCCTGCTGGCCGGCCTGGCGCTGCCCGCCTGCGCCCAGATGGCGGGCCGGAGCGACCCACTGCCGCCCGCGGTGCTGGCGGCCATGAGCCGGGCCCAGGTGCCGGCCAGCGCGCTGTCGGCGCTGGTGATCTCGGTCGATCCCGACGCCCATGAGCGCCTGCGCCACCGCGCCAGCACCCCGGTGAACCCGGCCTCGGTGATGAAGCTGGTGACGACGTACGCCGCCATCGACCTGCTGGGCAGCGATTTCACCTGGAACACCCGCTTCTACACCGACGGCACGGTCGAGAACGGCGTGCTGCGCGGCAACCTGTACGTGCGCGGGGGCGGTGATCCCAAGTTCGTGCTCGAGCGCATCCAGGAGGCCTACCTGGCCCTGCAGGCCAAGGGCGTGCGCGTGATCCTGGGCGACATGGTGCTCGATCACAGTGCGTTCGAGCTGCCCGCCATCGACCCCGGCGCCTTCGACGGCGAGGCCCTGCGCCCCTACAACGCCACGCCTGACGCGCTGCTGGTCAATTTCAAGTCGGTCATTCTCACCTTCCAGCCCGACCTGGCCAACGGCGTGGCCCGCGTGGTCAGCGAGCCGCCCATGGCCGGCCTGGCGGTCGACGCCTCCGTGCCGCTCTCGCGCGGCACTGCCTGCGGCGACTGGCGCGGCACCGTGCAGGCCCGCTTCGACGACCCGAACCGCATCCGCTTCGAAGGCCGCTACCCGCAGGTCTGCGGCGAACTCAAGTGGCCTGTGGCCTACCAGCAGCCCGCGAGCTATGCCGCGCGCGCCATGGAAGGTCTGTGGCGCGCCAGTGGCGGCTCCATCACCGGGCAGGTGCGCGATGGCACCATGCCGGCCGAGGTGCAGTTGCTGCACGAGGCACGCTCGCTGCCCCTGTCCGAGGTCATCGTGGACGTGAACCAGTGGAGCAACAACGTGATGGCGCAGCAGGTGTTCCTCACGCTGGGCCAGCTGGCGCCGCCGCAGACGGCCACGCCCGTGCTGGCCGTGGTGGCCCCGGGTTCGGCCGCCGCCCGGCTGGTGCCCTCGCGCCCGGCGCGCTTCGAATACTCGCGCGAGGTCGTGACCGACTGGTGGAAACGCACCTTCGGCCCCCGCGTGCCGGGGCCGGTGCTCGACAACGGCTCAGGCCTGTCGCGCGAGGAGCGCATCACGCCCGAGGCGCTGGCGGGCCTGCTGCGCCATGCCGCGCGCCACCCGCAGGGCGTGCAGTTCGTGCAGTCGCTTTCGATCGCGGGTGTCAGCGGCACCGCGGCGCGGCTGGCGCGCGGTGGCCAGAGCGCCGCGCGCGGCAACGCCTGGGTCAAGACCGGCACGCTGCGCGACGTCACCGGCATCGCCGGCTACGTCAACGCGGCCAATGGGGCGCGTTATGTGGTGGTCGGCTTCATCAACCATCCCAACGCCTCCGCCGCCCGGCCCGCGCTGGACGCGCTGCTGGAGTGGACAGCCCTTTTGCCCGACTGAGTGCGGCGCCCTAGGCGTAAACCCGGTACGTTCTGGTACCGGGTTTTTTTAGGATCGACCATTCCCGGAAGATCCTTTCTCCTCTTTCTCCTCTTTCTCACGAGGTTTCCCCATGCGTTTCATGGCCGGATGGTTGGCGTCGCTCGCCTTGGTGTTGACAGCTTGCGGTGGCGATCCTGCGCCCAGCACGCCCAACCCCAACGCGGTCTATCCCCGTTTCGACCCCACGGCGGGTGACCTGCCTTTCAACAACGACCTCGTCTTCGCCGGATCGACCGATGGCACGGCCCATGTCGGCGCGCCCTCCGATCCGGTGCGTGCGGCGCTCAACCAGCTGGACGGTTTCTCCACCTCAGGGTATTTCGACGTGATGCTGTCGGGCTCGGTGGCGCCGGCGACCGCGCAGGCAGGCCAGAGCGTGCGCCTGATCGAACTGGAGACGGGCACGGCCGACCCGCTTCCGATGACCAGCGTGACTGGCGTGCGCGGCGTGGCCTCATTCGACGTGCAGGTCGTGTCGCTCGACGGGGCGTCCGGCAATGCCGTGCGCCTGCGGCCCACGCAGCCCCTGAAACCGCGCACCAAGTACCTGGTGGCATTGACCGACGACCTGCGCGATCTCGCCGGCGCCCGCATGGGCCGTTCGGCGTCTTACCAGGCCGTGCGCAACAGTGCCACCGCCATCGCCCCCGCGCTGCTGCCCGTGCGCCAGGCGGTGCAGGCCTGGGAGGCCCTGGCCGCGGGCGTGATCGCCGCGGGCAGCGGGGGCACCTTGTCGCCTGCCCAGGCGCAAGAGAAGCTGCTGTTGACCTACACCTTCACCACCACCGACACCCTGGGCCCGCTGCGGGCCATGGGCTCGCCGCGCGGCACCATCGCGCAGCGGCAGATCGACGCGGGCGAGCTGCAGGCCACGGCCGTGAACAACGCGCAGTCTCTGGAAGCCTCCAACCTGCTGCCATCGCCGAAAGCTCGGCCACTGGGCATCAACGAGCTGACGGGCATCGACTTCAACCTTTTTTCGGCGTCGCTGGCGGCCAACGTCGGCAAGCTCTACACCGGCTTCCTCGAACTGCCGTACTACCTCACGGCGGCCGACGCACCCGGGCTGGCCTTCGGCGAGTTCCTGGCCCGGCCCTGGAAGCCTGACGAGATCCTGGCCGGTGCGCTGGTCTCTCCGGTGCCGGCCGATGCCGACGGCAGCCGCAACGTCACCTGGCGCTATCCCTTCGCCCGGCGCACCGGCAACGAGTTGGTGCCGTTGCAGCTCACGCTGCCGCAGAACAACTGGGTGCCCGGCTATGCGGGCGCGGCCAACTGCGGCCAGATCTACACCGCCACGGGCTATCCCACGGTGATCTATGTGCATGGCATCACCAGCGACCGCACCTCGGTGGTGGCCCTGGCCCACACCCTGGCCTCGCGCTGCATTGCCACGGTGGCGATTGACCTGCCGTTGCATGGCGTGCCGGCAAACAGCGCCTTCGTGAGCACGCTCAACACGCAGCGGTCGGGCTCCATTCCGTTCGCCGCGCTCTATGGCGCCAACGTGCCCCGGGAGCGGCACTTCGAGGTCGCCGGCGCCCCGGGTGCGCCCGCGCCGATGAACTTCGTCACGCCGGGAACGAACGACGGGTCGGGCGCGCAGTTCATCAACCTGCCCTACCTCACGGTCACGCGCGATCACAGCCGGCAGGCGGTGATGGACCTGCTCAACCTGAACGCCAGCCTGGGCAGCCTGAACACGGCGGTGCAAGGTTTCGCGAGCGCGCCGCCGGGGCTCGACCTCAACCGCATCTACGTGGTCGGCGTGTCGCTGGGCGGCATTCTGAGCAGTGTCTTCACCACGGTGAACCAGTCGGCCATCGTCAACGACACCGTGTTCGGGCTGCCTTCTCCGCTGCCGCCGATCCGCGGTCTGGTGGCCAGTGTCGCCGGCAGCCAGGTGAGCCAGATCCTGGCGCGCTCCGCCACGTTCGCGCCGGTCATCAACAACGGTCTGTCGACCTTCGGCGTGCTGCCGGGCACCAGCCACTACGAGCGGTTCTTCTACACCGCGCAGGCGGCCGTGGACTCGGCCGATCCGGTCAACTTCATGGGCACGCTCGCCACCCAGGGCGTGCCGGTGCTGGTGCAGCAGGTCAACGGCGATCTCGTGGTCCCCAACGGGGCCCCGGAGGCACCGCTGGCCGGCACCAGCGCCCTGGCCCGCCTGCTGGGGGCCACGCGCCTGGGGGTGGGCGCCACGGCGTTGGGACGCGGCTATGTGCGGCACACGGCGGGCGGGCACGTTTCGCTGCTGCGACCCGAGGGCGGGGCGCCGCAGGTCACGGCGGAAATGCAGACGCAGGTCGTCACCTTTGTGCTGAACAGCGGCACGGTGTCCGTCGGCGGCGCCGCACCGGGGAACATCGAACCGCCCTGACCCCTGACGTTTGGCGGTACCGGGCTCAGGCCGCCGCGCGCCGCAACCTGTCGCGCACACCGTCCCAGGCGGGGTCTTCCGGCGGTGTTTCCACCCAGATCAGGCGCACGCCGGTGGCATCCAGCTCCCGCAGCACCGCGAACAGCTCCTGCGCGGCGGCAGCGGCGTCATCGGGCATGCGTCGGCGCGGCACACCCCGGGCGGGCTCGAGCGGGCTGCGGGCGTAGACCGCGATGTGCTTCGCATCGCTGCCCAGCACCTGGAACGCCGCACGGAGCTGAGCGGCATCCATCAGCCGCACCTTGGCGCGCGGCGCGTAGTGCGACTCCAGCGTGCCCGAGGCGCGCGGCGCGGCCTCGTCGCGCTCCCGCAGGGGCTGGCCGCAGGCCGCTTCAAGTTGCGCCACGGTGATCATGCCGGGGCGCAGCAGCACGGGGTGGCCGCGCGTGCAGTCGACGATGGTGGATTCGATGCCCACCGGGCAGGCGCCGCCGTCGAGGATCAGCAATTCGTCTTCCGCCAGGCGGGCGAACTCCTCGGCCACGTGCGCGGCGGTGGTGGGGCTCACACGGCCGAATCGGTTGGCGCTGGGCGCGGCCACGCCGCTCACGCCGCGCGCGGCGGCTGCGCTCAGCAGGGCCTGGGCCACGGGGTGGGCCGGGCAGCGCAGGCCGACCGAGTCCTGCCCGCCAGCGGCGACCGCGGCCACGCCTTCGCGGCGCGGCAGGATCAGCGTGAGCGGGCCGGGCCAGAAGGCGTGCATGAGCGCGGCGGCAAAGGCGGGAACCTCGCGCGCGTAGTGGTCCACGCCCGCGCGCCAGCCTCGCGCGCCCTGGCCCGGGGCGAGGTGCACGATCAGCGGGTGGTCGGCCGGGCGGCCCTTGGCTTCGAAGATGCGGTGCACCGCCGTGGCGTTGTCGGCATCGGCCGCGAGGCCATAGACGGTCTCGGTGGGCATGCCCACCAGCGAGCCGGCGGCCAGGCGCTGCGCCGCGCGCTCGATGGCGGCGGGGTCTTGCGCGGACAGCAGCGGCGGTGGCATGGCGCGCCTCAGGCGCCGAGCGCGGGCAGGCCGAGCAGCGCCAGCACCTGCTCGGTGGTCTCGCGCACCTGGGCCACGCTGGCGCCGGTGATGTTGAGGTGGCCCATCTTGCGGCCCGGGCGGGCGCCCAGCTTGCCGTAGAGGTGCAGGTGGGTGCCGGGCAGGGCCAGCACCGCGCCCCAGGGCGGCGACACGGGTGTTCTGCTGGCTTGCGCGCGCACGGCGTTGGGCGCGAACCAGAGATCGCCCAGCAGGTTGACCATGATGGCCGGGCTGTGCTGGCGCGGCGTGGGCAGTGGCAGGCCGGCGAGCGCGCGCACCTGGGCTTCGAACTGCGACAGGTCGCAGGCGTTCTGTGTGTAGTGGCCGCTGTTGTGCGGGCGTGGCGCCATTTCGTTGACCACAAGGTCGAGCGCGCCATCGGCGTTCTCCACCACGAAGTACTCGACGCACAGCACGCCCACGTACTGCAGGTGGTTCGCGATGGCCACCGTGCTGGCCTGCGCGCGCTGTGCCAGCGTGGGATCGAGCGCGCCGTCGAAGACCTCGGTGAGAGCGAGGATGCCGTCGTGGTGCGTGTTCTTCTGCACCGGAAAGCTCACGACCTGGCCGTCGGCGCCGCGCGCCACGATCACCGAGCATTCGGCGCGCAGCTGGAGCAGCTTCTCCAGCACGCAGGGCACCTTGTCCAGATCGTCCCAGGCGGCGGCGAGTTCTTCGCGCGTGGACACGCGCACCTGGCCCTTGCCGTCGTAGCCCATGCGCGCGGTCTTCAGGATGCCGGGCAGCAGATCGGCCGGCAGGGCCTTGAGCGAGGCGTCGGTGGTGATGACGGCGTGCGGCGCCGGCGCCACGCCGCTGATGGGCGCGCAATGCTCGAAGTGGGCCTTCTCTTTCACGCGGTCCTGCGCCACGGCCACGCAGGCGGCGGACGGCGCCACCGGCCGCTGGGCTGCGAGCGTGAGCAGGGCCTGCGCCGGCACGTTCTCGAACTCGGTGGTGATGGCGTCACAGCGCTGCATCAGCTGGGCCAGGCCCTGCTCGTCGTCGTAGGCCGTCTTGATGTGGTGGTGGCTGACCAGGCCGGCGGGGCTGGCCGGATCGGGATCGAGCACCACGGTGAAATAACCCATGGCCTGCGCGGCCTGCACGAACATGCGGCCGAGCTGGCCACCACCCATGACGCCCAGCGTGGTCTGCTGGCCGCTGTGCACGGAAGGGTTGCCGGGGAGAAGGGTCTTGAGGCTCATGCGGGCAGGGTCATCGCGCGGGCGGCGGCGGTCTGTTGGGCGCGGAAGGTGTCGAGCTTGTGGCGCAGCTCGGGGTCGTGGCTGGCCAGCAGGGCCACGGCGAACAGCGCCGCGTTGGCCGCGCCGGCCGCGCCGATCGCGAAGGTGGCCACGGGGATGCCCTTGGGCATCTGCACGATGCTGTGCAGCGAGTCCACGCCGCTGAGGTGTTTGCTGGCCACCGGCACGCCGAGCACCGGCACCACGGTCTTGGCCGCCAGCATGCCCGGCAGGTGCGCCGCGCCGCCGGCGCCGGCGATGATCGCCTTGAGCCCGCGCCCGGCGGCTGCCTCGGCGTAGGTGAACATGTCGTCGGGCATGCGGTGCGCCGAGACCACGCGCGCCTCGTGCGCGATGCCGAAGTCCTGCAGGATCTGCACGGCGTGCTGCATGGTGTCCCAGTCGCTGCTGGAGCCCATGAGCACACCCACTTGGATGGAGTTCATGACGGTGCCTCTGGCCGATGCGCCCCCCGCGGGGGGCTGGAGCGGTCGCGCGCATGGCAGGGCATGGCGTCTCCGGTAAAGTGTGGATTTTACGTTTGCCCAGGCCGCTCCCATGATCAACGTCACCGTCGCCAACTTTGAAGCCGAGGTCATCGAGGCTTCGATGCACACCCCCGTGCTGGTGGATTTCTGGGCCCCGTGGTGCGGCCCCTGCAAGGTGATCGGCCCGCTGCTGGAGAAGCTGGAGGCCGACTACGCCGGCCGCTTCAAGCTGGTCAAGATCGATTCCGACCAGGAGCAGCAGCTCGCCGCCGCCTTCGGCATCCGCAGCATTCCCACCTGCGTGCTGCTCATGAACGGCCAGCCGGTCGATGGTTTCATGGGCGCGATGCCCGAGGGCCAGATCAAGGCCTTCCTCGACAAGCACCTGCCCCCCGGCGGCGACGAAGCCGAGGCCGAGGCGGTGGAGCCCGATGCGCAGGACGCGCTCGCCCAGGGCGACCTGGACGGCGCGCTGGAGAAGATGCGCGAGGCGGTGCAGGCGGCACCAGACAACGACGACGCGCGCTTCGAGCTCGTGAAGCTGCTGCTGGAGATGGGGCAGGACGACGACGCCAAGGTGGCGTTCGCCCCGGTGATCGCCAAGGCCGCGGGCGTGCGCCGGCTCGACTCGCTGCAGCGCTGGATGGCCGCGCGCGATGCGCAGGCCGAGGTGGCCGACCCCGATGCCCGCGCGGCGGAGCTGCAGGCCGCCATCGCCGCGAACAAGCGCGACTTCGAATCGCGCTTCGCGCTCGCGCAACTGCTCATGGCCTACGGCCAGTGGACGGCAGCGATGGACGAACTGCTGGAGATCCTGATGCGCGACAAGGCCTGGAAAGAGGAGCTGGCGCGCAAGACCTTCATCGCCATCCTCGACGTGATCGACCCACCCAAGCCCAAGGTGGCCGAAGGCCAGGTGCCGCCCGAAGACCCGACGGTGGCGACCTACCGCCGCCGTCTCTCCAGCGTCGTTCTCAGTTAATTCATCAGGCGCGTGAGCGCCTCCTGATACTTCGCAGAGGTTTTCTCGATCACCTCGCGCGGCAGGCGCGGCGCGGGGGGGGTCTTGTCCCAGGGCTTGCCGCTGACCTGTGCGGTCTCCAGCCAGTCGCGCAGGAACTGCTTGTCGTAGCTCGGCGGGTTCTGGCCCACCACGTAGCTTTCGGCCGGCCAGTAGCGCGAGCTGTCGGGCGTGAGCACCTCGTCCATGAGCACCAGCTTGCCGGCCTTGTCCAGGCCGAACTCGAACTTGGTGTCGGCAATGATGATGCCCTTCTTCAGCGCGATCGCCGCGGCCGCCTTGTAGAGCGCGATCGACACGTCGCGGATCTGCGCGGCGAGCTCGGGGCCGATCATCTCGACCGTGCGCTCGAAGGTGATGTTCTCGTCGTGCTCGCCCATGGCCGCCTTGGCCGCGGGCGTGTAGATGGGCTCGGGCAGCTGCGACGCGTTCTGCAGGCCTTCGGGCAGTTTCACGCCGCAGACCGAGCGGCTTTCCTGGTACTCCTTCCAGCCGCTGCCGGCCAGGTAGCCGCGCACCACGGCCTCCACCGGGATGGGCTTGAGGCGCTGCACCAGCATCGAGCGGCCCGTGACCTGCGGCACCTCGGCGGGCGAGACCACGCTCTCGGGCGCGTCGCCGGTGAGGTGGATCGGGCAGATGTTCAAACCCTTGGGGCCGAGCTGATCGAACCAGAACAGCGATAGCCGGGTGAGCAGCTCGCCCTTGCCGGGGATCGGTTCGCCCATGATCACGTCGAATGCGCTGATGCGGTCGCTCGCCACCATGAGAATGCGGTCGTCGCCCACGGCGTAGTTGTCGCGCACCTTGCCGCGCGCCAGCAGGGGCAGGGAGGTCAGGGCCGAGGTGTGCAAGGCAGAGGTCATGATCGGATCGGAAAATAGCAGGACAAGAAAAAAGCCCGTTGAACAGCCAACGGGCTTTGAACCATTCCGGGGGATTATCGCAAGTTGGCGGCGGGATGGGGCCGAAAGTCGAGTCCGCCGGTGCGGCGCCTATTTGGCGGCGAGCCCCAGGCGCTCGATCAGGGCTTTGTCCTTGGCGTAGGTCTCGGCCGCCCACCTGCGGTAATCGTCGCCGCTGCGGTACCACATGGCCTGGTTGAGCTGGCCCAGCACCTCGATGTGCCTGGGGTCCTCCATGGCCTTCTTGAACGCGTCGTGCAGCACCTTGGTGACGGCCGGGTCCATGCCCTTGGGGCCGGCCAGGCCGTAGGGCGAGGTGGACACCACGCCGTAGCCGAGCTCCTGCGCGGTGGGCACTTCGGGCCAGCGCTGGGTGCGCTGCTCGCCGAAGGTGACCAGCAGGCGCATCTGGCCGCCGTCCACGTACTTGTCCCAGCCGCTGGCATCGCTCTGCGCCATCACGTGGCCGCCGAGCAGGGCGGCCTGCAGGTCGGCGTTGCCTTTGAAGGGCACGTGCGTGAGCTGCACCTTGGCGTTGCCGGCCAGTTCTTCCATCAGCAGGTGCGGGCTGCTGCCGGTGCCGGTGGAGCCGTAGTTGATGGCGCCCGGCTGCTTGCGCGCGGCCTCGATGTAGTCCTTGAAGGTCTTGTAGGGCGAGTCGGCCTTGACGGTCAGGCCGAAGGTGTAGCCCGAAACGCCGATGATGTAGGTGAAGTCGGTCAGCGGGTCCCAGTTGGTCTTCTGCATGTGCGGCATGCGCAGCAGGCCGAGCGGGAACTGGGCGATGGTGTAGCCATCGGGCTTGGCGGTCTGCGCCATGGTGCTCGGGCCCAGGGTGCCGCCGGCACCGGGGCGGTTCTCGATCACGATGGGCTGGCCCAGGTGTTTGCTGGCGATCTCGGCCAGCGCGCGCAGGTGGCGGTCGGTCGAGCCGCCGGCGGGCCAGGGAATGATCATGGTCACGGGGCGGTTCGGGTACGCGGGCGATTGCGCCCGCGCGAGGCCGAACGGGGCCAGGCCCGCGCTGGCGGCGCTGGCCAGCAGCAGCGCGCGGCGGCGCTTCGAGGGGGGTGATGAGGGGTGTTGCATGCCTTGTCTCCTTCTGTGGTGATGCCGGGTGGGCTGTTGCTCAGGAGGGATGGGGTGTCTGTGCGTCGCGCGCGGCCTGCTGCTCCTGCAGTTCGCGCCACATCACCTTGCCGCTGCCCGAGCGGGGCAGCGTTTCCACGAATTCCACGATGCGCGGGCTCTTGTAGGCGGCCATGTGGCCGTGCGCCCAGTCGATCACGTCCTGTTCGCTGACCTGGCCACGCTGTCCGGGCCGCAGCACCACCAGGGCCTTGACGGTCTCACCGCGGCGCGCGTCGCGCACGCCGATCACGCAGGCTTCCTGGATCGCCGGGTGGTGGTACATGAGCGCCTCCACCTCGGCCGGCCAGACCTTGAAGCCGCTGGCGTTGATCATGCGTTTGAGCCGGTCGGTCATGAAGAAGTAGCCTTCTTCGTCGACGTGGCCGAGGTCGCCGGTGCGCAGGAAGCGCCGGCCGTCGATGTCGATGAAGGATTCGCGCGTGGCCTGTGGGTTGCGCCAGTAGCCCTGCATGAGCTGCGGCCCGTGCACCACGATCTCGCCGGTCTCGCCGGTGGGGCGTTCGGCCAGGGTGTCGGGGTCGAGCACGCGCGCGTCCACGTCGAACACCGGCAGGCCCAGGCACTGGGGCTTGGGCCGGTGCGTGGGGTTGATGTGGGTGGCGGCCATGGTCTCGGACATGCCATAGCCCTCGATGTAGTCCTGGCCCGTGAGCGCCTTGAGGCGCGCGGCCACCGCGTCGGGCATGGCCGCGCCGCCGCCGCGCACGCAGGCCAGGCTGGCGAGGTCGAACTGGTCGAGCTGCGGGTGCGCGAGGAAGTCGATCACCATGGTGGAGATGGCCTGCCACATGGTCACGCGGTAGCGCTGCATGCAGGTCGCGGCGACCTCGCGGTCCCAGCGCGAGAGCACCACCAGGGTCGCGCCCGCGTACAGCGGGCCGTTCAGGCTGCCGGAGAGGCCGGTGACGTGGAAGAAGGGCAGCACGGAGAGGCAGACCGCGTCCTGCGAGGTGCCGAACCAGCGCACGCCGCCGACCAGCGTGCTCATCACGCTGCGGTGGGTGTGCATGCAGCCCTTGGGCAGGCCGGTGGTGCCCGAGGTGTAGGGCATGGCGCAGAGGTCGTCGGGCCCGGTGGTCAGCGGCCCGGGCGTGCGGGCAGCGGCCACCATGTCGGCCCAGGCCACGAGGCCGGGGCCTTCGATGGGTGCGCGCGGCGCGGCCACGAAGTCGGGCACGCGCAGTTCGGTGGGCACGCGCAGGTGGTCGCTGTAGGTGGCGACCACGAGGTGGCGCAGGCCTTCGCCCTCGGTGGTGAGCAGCGGTCGCAGCTGCGGCAACAGGTCCTGCGCCACGAAGGCCGCCTGCGCGCCGCTGTCGCTGAGGCAATGGCGCAGCTCTTCCACCCGGTTCATCGGGTTCACCGGCACCACCACCGCGTTGGCGCGCAGGATGCCGTAGAAGGCCAGGGCCCATTGCGGGCTGTTCTGCATGCACAGCAGCACGCGGTCGCCCGGCTTCACGCCGCACACCTGTTGCAGGTGCCCGGCGATGTGCTCGGCCTCGCGCAGGAAGTGCGCGTAGCTCAGCGGCGTGTCGTAGAAGACGATGAAGGGCTTGTCGGGAAACCGCGTGGCCGAGACCTCGAGGTTGTAGAAAAGGTTGGTCTGCGGCAGCGTGAGTTGCCGGGGCAGGCCGGGCGGCCAGTGGGCCGTTTGCGAGGGCATGGTGATTGATTCCGCTTGGCGGAAAACAAGAAAATGAAGGTCAATATACGGTCCACGCCTTGGATGTGTAAATGCCATTCAGGGAAACCGAGCATCCGGCATCCGATGAAAGAGCTTCAGAATTCCGATGAGCGGAATACGGCAGGTGCTGTATTCCGATCTGCAGAAAAAGGAGACATCCCATGGGGCGCCAGCGCCACACGCCATCCACCTCGCTGGCCGACACCGATCCCGCCGAGGACCGCCGTTTCGTCACCGCGCTGGCGCGCGGGCTCACCGTGCTGCGCTGTTTCGGCCCGTCCGACCGCTGGCTCGCGCACCAGGAGCTCGCGCGCCGCACCGGCTTGCCGCAGGCCACCGTCTCGCGACTCACGTTCACGCTGACCAGCCTGGGCTACCTGCGGCACCGCGCGGCCACCGGCGAGTACGCGCTGAGCCCGGCGGTGCTCTCGCTGGGCTTCAGCGTGCTGTCCAACTTCCAGGTCGGGCGCATCGCGCGGCCGTTCATGGAAACGCTGGCCGAGCACACGCAGGCGGCGATCTCGCTGGGGGTGCGTCACGACACCTCGGTGGTCTACGTGGCGCACTGCCGCAGCACCGCACGCCTCATCCTGGGGCTGGATGTGGGCACGCGCCTGCCGTTCGCAGAAACCGCCATGGGCCGCGCCATCTGGTGTGCCGCCACGCCCGGCATGCAAGGCCTGGTGGCGCGCCGGCTGCAGGCGCAGGACGCCACCCTCTGGCCCGAGCGCGAGGCGGGCCTGCGGCGTGCGGAGGCGGAATGTGCCCGGCGCGGCTACGCGGTGTCGGCGTCGGAGTGGGAGAGCGAGATCGCCGCGATTGGCGTGGGCATCGACCTGGGCGACGGCCGCGAGCCGCTGGCCCTCACCGTGGGCGGGCCGTCGTCGCGGCTGCAGGGCGAGCTGCTGCACGAGGACTTCGGGCCGGCGCTGGTGCGCACCGGGCGCGAGATCGTGGCCGCGATCCAGGCCGCCGGCTGGGAAGATTGACCCCTCGCCCATGAAAAACGCCACCGCGAGGGTGGCGTTCTGGCAGGAGCGAAAGGCGGGTCAGTTCACGAGCTGGGCGAGTTCGCCCTTGGCGTACTTGGCGGCGACGACCTGCAGGCTCTCGCCCTTGATCTTGCTGCCCTGGCCTTCGCAGCCGAACTCGAGGTAACGTGCCTTGCAGACCTGCTTGGCGGCTTCGCGCGCGGGCTTGAGCCACTCGCGGGCGTCGAACTTGTCGGGGTTCTCGGCCAGGAACTTGCGCACCGCACCGGTCATGGCCAGGCGGATGTCGGTGTCGATGTTGATCTTGCGCACGCCGTGCTTGATGGCTTCCTGGATCTCCTTCACCGGCACGCCGTAGGTTTCCTTCATCTTGCCGCCGTACTGGTTGATGATGGCCAGCAGCTCGGCCGGCACGGAGGACGAGCCGTGCATCACCAGGTGGGTATTGGGAATGCGCTTGTGGATTTCCTTGACGCGGCTGATGGCCAGGATGTCGCCGGTGGGCGGACGGCTGAACTTGTAGGCGCCGTGGCTGGTGCCGATGGCGATGGCCAGGGCGTCGAGCTGCGTGGCCTTGACGAACTGTGCGGCCTCTTCGGGGTCCGTGAGCATCTGGCTGTGGTCCAGCTTGCCTTCGGCGCCGATGCCGTCTTCCTCGCCGGCTTCGCCGGTTTCCAGGTTGCCCAGGCAGCCGAGCTCGCCTTCCACGGTGACGCCGACCTTGTGCGCCATGTCCACCACCTTGCGGGTCACGTCCACGTTGTAGTCGAACGAGGCCGGGGTCTTGCCGTCTTCCATCAGCGAGCCGTCCATCATCACCGAGCCGAAGCCCAGGTTGATCGCGCCTTCGCAGACCTTGGGCGAGGTGCCGTGGTCCTGGTGCATCACCAGGGGAATGTGCGGGTAGGCCTCCATCGCGGCCTGGATCAGGTGCTTGATGAAGGGCTCTCCGGCGTATTTGCGGGCCCCGGCGCTGGCCTGCAGGATCACCGGCGCGCCGACTTCGTCGGCGGCGGCCATCACGGCCTGCACCTGTTCGAGGTTGTTGACGTTGAAAGCCGGAATGCCGTAGCCGTTGGCGGCGGCGTGGTCGAGCAGTTCGCGCATGGAAACGAGCGCCATGAGATTCCCCTTAATCAGTTGGTAACCGTGGTGTAACCCGGCATTTTAACTTTCGACCTGTAACGCGGATGCGATGAGCTTGTGTCATTTCACACGCCCTTAATGTGCGCGGGCCAGACTGGGTCGAACTTTCAGCCACACCATGACCCACCTCGATACCCTGCTGTTCCTCTGGATCAACGCCACGGCCGACACGCCGGCCTGGCTGCTGGCGCTGGCGCGTTGGGTGTCCATCGACCTGCCCGCCCTGACGGTGGTCGGCCTCGCGCCCCTGCTGCTGTTCTGCCCGACCGGGCGCCGGCAGTTCGTTGGCGTGTGCCTGGCCATGGTGCTGGCCTGGCTGGCGGTGCGCGGCATCCGCGAGACGGTGCACGTGGCCCGGCCCTTCGAACTGGGCCTGGGCGGGCAGTGGCTCGAGCATGCGGCCACGGCGAGCTTTCCCAGCTTTCATGCGGCGGTGGCGGGCGCCTGGGCCCTGGCGCTCACCCTGTTCGCCCCGTCGCACCCACGCCGCTGGATGGTCGTGGCGGGCGGGGTGGCTCTGGTCATTGCCTGGAGCCGGGTGTTCCTGGGTTTGCACTTCGTGTCGGACATCGCTGTGGGCCTGCTGCTGGGCGCGGCCAGCGCGGTGACAGCCCGGCAGGGCTTCGCGTGGCTGGAACGCCGCCGTCGCCGCCTGGTGCCGGCGATCGTGCCAGCGGCGGGTTCCGACTCTCTCTGAGCGCGTTTCGGCGCGGCGGATACCAATCGTCACAAAACCGGGGGAACCGGGGCGGCGGCATGGCGAGTCCTTCAGGAGACACGTCAAACCCTCAGAAAGGATCCACCATGCCCTGCCGCCCCCTGATCGCGACACTGGCCGCCGTCTCGGCCCTGCTCGCGCCAGCCCTCTCGCAGGCCCAGGTCACGCTCAAACCCGATGGCCAATGGCGCTACCTGCTCACCGCAGGTGCCAACATTTCCTCGGGCAACAACGACGCCAGCACGCTCAACCTCGCGGCCGAGGGCGCGCGCGAGAGCGACGACGACAAGTGGACCTGGGCCGCCAAGGCCGACCGCGCGCGCAGTTCGGGCGTGGACACCACCGAGCGCTACGGCCTGCGCACGCAGTACAACCGCGACTTCTCGGTGGACTGGTTCGGCTTCGGCTCGGGCGAGTTCCTGCGCGACCGGTTGGCCAACATCTCCAGCCGGACCTCGGTGGCCAGCGGCGTGGGCCGGCACGTGTGGCAGGAAGAGCAGGGCTTCTTCGATGTGTCCGTCGGTCTGGGCTATACCTACGACCGTTACATCCAGTCCACCGACATTGCCGGCGCGATGCGCGACCGGTACGGCCGCCTGGAGCTGGTGCTGGCGGAGGAGTCCAGCCACAAGCTCACCGAGACCACCAGCCTGCGCCAGAAGTTCTCGCTGTACCCGGACTTGAGGGACTCGGGCAAGTACCGCGCCGTGCTGGACACGGGCCTCACGGTCGCGATGACGCAGACGCTCAACCTGTCGGCGGGCCTGAGCTACCGCTACGACAGCGACCCCGGGACCAACCTCAAGAAGGCCGACACGATGTTCGTGACCGGCGTTTCACTGAGGTTTGACTAGGCGGCCCTGCAGATCTTGAGTGTGTTGGTGCCGCCGGGCTGGCCCATGGGCTCGCCCACGGTGATGGCATAGACGTCGCCGGTCTGCACGATGCCGCGCTTCTTCAGGTGCGCCTCGGCGTCCAGCAGCGCGGAGTCGCGGTCGGTGCTGTTGTCCATGAGCAGCGGCCGCACGTTGCGGTAGAGCGTCATGCGGCGCTGGGTCGAGAGGTTGGGCGTCATGGCGTAGATCGGCATGCGCACGTTGTGCCGGCTCATCCACAGCGCGGTGGACCCCGAATCGGTCAGCGCCACGATGGCCTTGGCGCCCAGGTGGTGGGCGGTGAACAGCGCGCCCATGGCGATGGACTGATCGATGCGCTTGAAGGTCTTGCCCTGGAAGTCGGCTGAGAGCTCGCGGTACTCGGCCTTCTCGGCTTCCGAGCAGATGTTGGCCATTTCCATCACGGTTTCCAGCGGGAAGCGGCCGGCGGCGGTCTCGGCGCTGAGCATCACCGCGTCGGTGCCGTCGAGCACCGCGTTGGCCACGTCGCTCACCTCGGCGCGCGTGGGCACCGGGTTGACGATCATGCTCTCCATCATCTGCGTGGCGGTGATGACCACCTTGTCCATCTCGCGCGCGAGGCGGATCATGTGTTTCTGCAGGCCGGGCACCGCCGCATTGCCCACTTCCACCGCGAGGTCGCCGCGCGCGACCATGATGCCGTCGGACACCTTGAGGATCGCGGCCAGCTCGGGAATCGCCTCGGCGCGTTCGATCTTGGCGATCAGCGCGGGCTTGTGGGCGAGGGCGGCGCCAGCCACGTTGCAGAGCTGGCGGGCCAGCTCCATGTCGGTTGCGTTCTTGGGGAAACTCACCGCCACGTAGTCGGCCTTCAGGCCCATGGCGGTCTTGATGTCGTCCATGTCCTTGGCGGTCAGCGCGGGGGCGGTCAGGCCGCCGCCCTGCTTGTTGATGCCCTTGTTGTTGGACAGCTCGCCGCCGAGCTTGACGGTGGTGTGCACCGCCGGGCCGACCACCTTGTTGATGGTGAGCACGATCAGGCCGTCGTTGAGCAGCAAGGTGTCGCCGGCCTTCACGTCGCGCGGCAGTTCCTTGTAGTCCAGACCCACGCCCTCGATGTCGCCTGGTTCGGTGCGCGAGGCGTCGAGCACGAAGGGCATGCCCGGCTCCAGCATCACCTTGCCCTGGGCGAACTTGCCGACGCGGATCTTGGGCCCCTGCAGGTCGGCCATGATGCCGACCTCGCGGCCCGCGCGCTGGGCCGCCGCGCGCACCAGTTCGGCGCGGTCGATGTGGTCCTGGGCGGTGCCGTGCGAGAAGTTGAGCCGGACCACGTTGACACCGGCGCGGATCATCCGCTCCAGCAGGTCGGGGTCGCTGGAGGCCGGACCCAGGGTGGCAACGATCTTGGTGGCGCGCATGGACATGATGGAAGCTGTCTCCAGAAGGGGCCGCGAGGCCGGTTTGTAATTTGGTTTCAATTATCCGTGAAACCAGTTACACGCCGGTTACAGGCCGCCGCCTGTCGCTTTTGTAGGACACGTCCGACGCCCCAAGCCGCCGTTGTCCGGTGGGGCGGCGGGCCAGCCGTCCCTACAGTGGACCCACGCGCGAAGGATGCCCTCCGGAACGCCAAAGCCATTCACGGAGGACCTCATGCACATGCCAGCACCTGCCATCGTGGGTTACCTCGCGACCCTGGTGATCGCCGTGTCGGCGGCAGCGGTCCATCCCTGGTTCGACGTCGAGGCCCATTTCGTGCGGGCCGTGGCGGGCATGAACACCGCCGTCTCGGCCTTGGCCACCACACTCACGCCTTGAGCCTTGGCGGCTCTCAGCGCCCGGCGCTGGCGAACACATTGACCGCCGTGGCCAGCACGATCAGATTGAACGCGAACGACAGCAGGGCGTGCACCAGCGTGAGGTGCCGCATGCCGCGGCTGCGGATGCTCACGTCGGACACCTGCGAGGTCATGCCGATCACCGCGCTGTAGTACAGCAGGTCGAGGTAGTCCGGGTCCTTGCCGTCGGGAAAGCCGAGCCCCCGGTCGGGCGTGCCTTGATCGCCCTGGCTGCGGTAATACACCCGCGCGTAGTGCAGCGTGAACACACCCTGGATCAGCAGCCATGCCCCGGCCAGCGACAAGGCCATGAGCCCGAGGCTGGACGCGCGTTGCCAGCCTTGCAGCGCCTGCGTGGCCTGCACGTTCATCGCCACCGCCACGAGGCTCGCGCAAGCTGCGGCGGTGACCAGCACGAACAGCATCGCGGCACCCGGGTCTTCTCGTTGCGCGCGCTGCTGGGTGGCTCTTGCGTCCAGGCGCGCGGCGAGGTGCCACACCAGGCCCACGTAGGTGGCGCAGTACACGATCCAGGCCATGAGCCAGGGGGCGGGACCGGGGAGGGTGGCCCAGGTGGCGCTGGCGGCGCCCACGAGCACCGCCGGGAGCAAGGCCACCACCTGCCGCTGCCAGGCCGTGAGGTGGGTCAGCCGGTGCGGCAGCGGGTGAGTGGGCCGTGAGCGGGGCATGGGCCGGCGGGAGAGGGTGGCGCGTTCAGGCCCGATCTGCGGGGGTGTCGAGGGTCTTCGCCGGCAGCTCGGCCTCCACCAGGGTGCCCTGGCGCGGCTCGCTGTGGACGTGCAGCTGGCCGCTGTGCGACTCCACCCGCACCCGCATGCCCAGCAGGCCGTGGTGGCCCGCCGGCACGCTGTCGATGTCGAATCCCTGGCCGTCGTCGCGCACCGAGACGCGCACCGTGCCGTCCTCCTGCGCCAGTCCCACCCACACGCGGTGGGCTCGCGCGTACTTCTGGACGTTGGTCAGGGACTCCTGCACCAGCCGGTACACGGTGAGTTCCGCGTCCTTGCCGAGTTCAACCGGCGAGAGGTGCATCTCCACCTCGATGCCCATGCGGCCAGCCGCGTCCTGGCAGAGCATTTCCAGCGCGGGGATCAGGCCCAGCTGGTCCAGCGAGGACGGCCGCAGGTGTTCGATGATGCGCCGCTTCACGGCAATGCCCTCGGTCAGGCGCTGTTCGATGCTGGCCAGGCGCTCCAGCGCGGGAGGCGGCAGGGCGGGCACGCGGCGCAGGCGCGCGATGTCGAGCTTCATCGCGGTGAGCAGGCCGCCCATCTCGTCGTGCAGCTCGCGCGCCACCCGCCCGCGCTCGTCTTCCCGGGCGTTGACGTGGTGACCGGCCAGGTTGCGCAGCGCGGTGGTGCGCAAGGCCACCTGCGTGGCCAGCCGCTGGTGCTCCTCGGCCTGGCGCCGGTCGTTGTCGCGCAGCTGGCGCATGAACAGGATCAGCGCCACCCAGGCCACCAGCACCAGCAGGTGGATCGCCAGCCGGTTGATCATCATCGCGTCGTAGAGCGACACCCGCGCCGTCTTCTGGATCGCGGCGGCGCGTTCGAGCACGAACTCGAACTCCTGGCGCAGTTCGGCATAACGCAGGCGGCCCTGGTCGCTCACGGCGAGTGTCTGGGCATCCGTGCGCCGGCCCTGCTCGATCATGCTCACCCACTGGTTCAAGGTGGCCGTGCGCTCCTCGATCCGCTTGCGCACGTTCACCACCGACACGGTGCGCTTGGGGTCCAGTTCTTCCAGCCGCTTGAACGCATCCTTCTGAACCCCCTCCATCTCGTTGATGGCCTCGCGGTAGTTGCTCAGGTCGGCCTGCTGGGCGCTGAGCATGAAGGCGCGCACCGCGACCTCTGCGTCGGTGAGGGCCTGCAGGGTGCGGGCGGCCTGCTGGCGCGCATCGCTCAGCGTGATGCCCTGCATCAGCGTGGAACGCGAATGCTGGTAGCTCGCTTCGTTGACCACAAGCATGATCAGCGCCAGCGCCAGGATGATGGGCATCCCGAAGCGGTTGCGCGCCACACGTTCGATGGAGGACTTGATCATCATCAGGAGGTTGTAGCACGTGGGGCACCGGGCTGGGCCGGATCGCGCTGGCGCAAGGGCAGGCGCGCCATGACGCGGGTGCCCGAGCCCGGCACGGAGTGCACGCTGAACTGCCCGCCGAGCGACTCGATGCGGTGGCGCAGGTTCCTCAGCCCACTGGCCGAGGTGGTGCCTTGGTGGTCGGCGAAGCCCAGCCCGTTGTCCTGCACCTCCACCACCGCGTGGATGCCTTCCTGGGCCAGGCGCAGCGAAACGATCGTGGCGCTGGCGTGCCGCTCCACATTGGACAGCGCGCCCTGCACCACCGCGAACAGTGCCTGTTCGGACGGCACGTCCAGCGTGACGGGCATGAAGGCCAGGTCGATGGTCATGCCCGTCTGCCGCTCGAACTCGGTGGCGCGGTGCTCGATGGCGGCCTGCAGGCCCAGGTTGTGCAGGGCCGATGGCATCAGCTCTTCCATCATGCGCCGCTTCATCCCGATGCCCTCGTCCAGCGAGGAGCTCAGGTGCCGCAGTCGCTCGATCACTTCCGGGTCGGTGGTGTGCAGCGAGTGGCGCAGCCGCGTGAGGTCGAGCTTGGCGGCGGTGAGCAGGGCGCCCAGGTCGTCGTGCAGCGCGCGCGCCAGGCCGCTGCGCTCGCCGTCGCGCATCTCCTGCAGGCCGAGGTTGAGCTGCGCGAGCTCTTCCGTGCGCAGCCGCACCTGGCTCTCCAGCGAATCGCGCTCCATCTGCAGATGGCGGGCATGTTCGATCTGGCTGGTCTGCAGGGCGGCATTCTTGCGCAGGAAGAACACGTAGGCCAGCAGGCTCAGCAGCGTCAGAACGTACACGCCGACGTGGCCCACCGCCAGCGTGCGGTAGATGTCCGCCCGTTCGATGCCGAGGCGGCGCTCTTCCGTGACCATCAGCACGTCGGCCACCCGGCGCACCCCCTCCATCTTCTCGCGGCCGATGTCGGTGAGCATCAGCCCGTGCCAGGCGGCGTGGGAGCCGGCGTTGTACAGCGCGATGGTCTCGGTGACCTCCGAGGTTTTTTCGCGCGCACGCTCCTGCAGGCTGTCCACCAGGCGCAGCAACTCGGGGTCGCTGCGGTAGTGCTCGCGCAGGCGGCTGATGGCATGGGCGATGTCGGTTTCGGCGGCCTGGTAGGGGTCGAGGTACTGAGGCCGGCCGGTGAGCAGGTAGCCGCGCTGGGCGGTTTCCATGTCGAGCAGGCGGCGCATCACGGTCTGGATGGCGTTGCGCGCGGTGTCGCGCGCGCCCAGGCTGGCGAGGGATTCCAGGGCGCGCTGGTAGGTCCACTCCGCCCCGGCCAGCACCCCCAGCGCCAGCAACACCGCCAGCGCGATGGCCAGCGGGGTTCGCCAGGGTGAGCGGCGCCCGGGAATGGGAGAGGGGGAGGGCATTGGAGGGGCTGGCCGGACCTATTGAAGACCGCCGGGCGCGGTGGCCGAGCCGTCGGAAATGCGTTCGCAATAGGCGATCAAGTCGTCCAGTTCGCACGACTTGTCGAACACACGGTCCGCCCCCAGCAGCGCGCAGCGCTTGCGGATATCGGGCGTGGCGTAGTTGGTGAGCACCACCCGGCGCGCCGGCACATTGGACTCCTGGGCGGCTTTCAGCACACCCAGGCCCGAGCCGGTGACCAGGAAGATGTCGATGATCATGAGGTCGAACCGATCACCTTGTTGCAGCCAGTTCACGGCCGTTTCTTCGTCGCTGGCGTGCCCGACCACCTCCACGTTGGCCAGCTCTTCCAGCGTGGACACCAAGTTCTCATAGATGACCTTGTTGTCCTCGACGATGTAGGTTCTGAGCGGTGACATGGGCAGGCGGGCGTGAGCGTTCCAGGGTATTTCCGGTGCAGGTGAAAACACCCGAGGATGCTTTCACGCACAAACGCAGCCATCATGCCGCGTTTGTGCTCTCCTTCGCCTTCAGAGGCGCTGATTTTGATGTAGGCGGCGTCCTACAGGACCAGCCCCCGTCTCTTTCAGCGGACCACGATGTCGTTTTTCACGGATTTCACGCCGCTGACGTCACGAGCCAGGCGCTCGGCCGCGCTCTTTTCACCGGCGGACTTGGCGAAGCCCGAGAGCTGCACCGTGCCGTTGAGCGTCTCGACGTTGATGGACGTGGCGGCCACGACCGGGTCCTTGGCGTAGGCGGCCTTCACCCGGGTCGTGATGGTGGCGTCGTCGACGTAGGCGCCGACGGTCTGTTGATCGCGGGCCACGGCACAGCCGGTGACCTGAACGACGGCGGTGGCGGCGGCAATGGCCAGCAGGGTGTGCGACAGTTTCATGGGATTCTCCTCAGGGTTTGGGTTCTTGGAGCAACCGGCGAGCCCCCAGGGAGGGCCCGCCGGTGGCGGTGGTGGTCATTTGAGATTCAGAGAGAGATGGGCCTGGGGGCTGGTCAGCCCTTGGCCTCGACGGTCAGGCGGTTTTCCACCTTCACCACGCCTTCGACGGCGGCGGCCAGGACGGTCGCGCGATCTCGGGCGGCGGGGTCGGGTGCGGTGCCTTTCAGTTCCACGTGGCCGTTGGTGGTGTCCACGTCGATCTTGAGCGCACTCAGTTGCGAGTCGCCGGCCAGGGCGGCATTTACCTTGGCGGTGATGGCCACGTCGGCGGCGCCCATGGCGATCTTGTCGGCGGCTTCGTTGCCGGCGGCCTTCACGTCCTGTGCGGCGTTGTTGGCATCGGCGCGCAGTTCAGCGCCCGCTGCCTGGGTCTGCTCCACCGTGCTGTCCATGCGCTGGCCCACGGTTTCGTCTTCCTTCTGGCCACACGCCACGATCAGGCTGGTGGCCATGGCGGCTGCGGCGATGGCCGCGAGTCGGGTGTTGCGTTTCATGATGTTGTCCTTTCAGATCGCCGGTCAGGCCGACGAAGGTGAATGAAGCAAATTCGCAGGTCAGTGCGGCTTGCGGTCGTTGGGAGTTTCGAACCAGTCGTCGCTGACGCGCCGTTCCCAGTCCGCCACCTGGCGTTCGGCTTCGTCCTTGGCCACGCCGTAGCGTTCCTGGATCTTGCCGGTGAGCTGTTCACGGCGGCCGGCCACGACGTCGAAATCGTCGTCGGTGAGCTTGCCCCACTGCTCGACCATCTTTCCCTTGACTTGTTTCCAGTTGCCTTCGATGCGATCCCAGTTCATGGCGACTCCTTGTGGTTGGGTTTGCAGGTACCGGTCAGAAGACCGTGAAGCCACTGTAGGAAATCCGCCGGTTGCCGGATGTCGGGCGGCGGGCCGAGCGTGTGTAGGACATGGCCGATGCGCGGGGTGGGGTTGTAGGAGGCGTCTGACTGCCCCCGGGGAGCCGGCCTGTTAAATTGCTTGCGGCCCACACATAAAAGAAGCAAGCATCAAGGACACCATGATCAAAGTCGGAATCGTTGACGACCACGCCATCGTGCGATCAGGCCTGCGCCAGTTCCTGAGCGAACACGTGGACCTGAAAGTGACGGGCGAGGCCAACAACGGCCGTGAGGCCCTCGAACTCGTGCGCGGGGGCGAGGTGGATGTGCTGTTGATGGACATCTCCATGCCCGACCACAGCGGCGTGGACGCGCTGCAGGCCATCAAGGCGCGCTTTCCCGATCTGCCGGTGCTCATCCTCAGCGGCTTTCCCGAAGCGCAGTACGCCACCACGCTGCTGCGCTATGGCGCCAGCGGTTACCTGAACAAGGACTGCGCGCCCGACGACATCGTCACGGCCATCCGCACCGTGGCGCGCGGCCGGCGCTACATCAGCCCGGCCGTGGCCGAGCTGCTGGCCGACAACGCCGCGGGCGATGCCGAGCGCCCACCACACGAACTGCTGTCCGAGCGCGAACTGCAGGTGTTCCTGCGCCTGGCCAAGGGTGAGACCATCGGCAACATGGCCGAGTCCATGTTTCTGAGCATCAAGACCGTGAGCACCTACCGCACGCGCGTGCTCGAAAAGCTCAAACTCACGAGCAACAGCGACCTCACCTACTACGCGCTGAAGAACGGCCTGATCCAGTAGGCGGCGCGCGCGAAGTGTCGGTGCCGTCCTACGAGACAACGGCGCTCGGGCTTGCAGCTTTCTCGCACCGGGGTCCCTACAGTGAAGGCATCACAACGGTGGTCGTTGTGAACCCACCAAAAGGCCGGACCACCGGCCTCACACAGGAGCCCACCATGCTGCACTACGCCGTGGTTTTCTTTGTCATCGCCCTGATTGCCGCTGTGCTGGGCTTCGGCGGCATCGCCGCCAGCGCGGCCGGCATCGCCAAGCTGCTTTTCGTGGTCTTTCTGGTCATGGCCCTGGTCTCGATCGTGGTCGGCCTGGTCCGAAAGCGCTGACGAGCCATTTCGCTCGCTTCACCGCGACGAGGGCCCGACCGGTGTCTGCCGGTCGGGCCCTCGTTTTTTTGGCCGGTGGCCCTGAGCTGGCGCGCGCCTGAATGTGCCTCCAGGCGCGCACAATACCCTGATGTCTGCGCCCAAGGATTGCCCCACGCCCCGAAGAACGGAACCTTCAGCTATCCGGGCCGCAGTGTGGAGTGATGAACAGGGCTATCGGTTGCTGTTCGATGCCCACCCGCAGCCGATGTGGGTACTCGAGCAGACCAGCAAACGCATCTTGGCCGCCAACGCGGCGGCCGTCGCGCGTTACGGATATTCACACGAGGAGTTCCTGCAACTCAACATCAGGGACATCCGGCTCGCGCCGCAAAGCCAAAGCCAGGCGGGTGAGGAGCCTGAGCGAGAGCCTGTGGGCATCGGTGGTCAGCGATCGACGAAGCGAGAGCAACATCGACTAAAAGACGGCAGCCTGATCGATGTCGACGTTTCCTTCAGCGACCTGGACTATGAAGGCCGTGCGGTGAGCCTTGTGGTGGCCAACGAGGTGACCGCGCATGTGGCGCTGCAGCGCCACGTCGAGCATGCCCTGCGGGAAATGGGGACCGCGCGGGAATTGCTGGACCACGTGATCAATCGGGTGGGCGACGCGATCTTTGCGCTCGACAGGGAAATGCGTTTCACCTACCTCAATGCGCCTGCCGTGAGCCTGCTCCAGCGCGATCGAGCCGAACAACTGATCGGTCGATACATCTGGGACGAGTACGAGCTGGAGCAGGCGCAAGCTTTCCACCAAGCGTACGACAGGGCGTTGCGGTCCCAACAGGCGCAAGTCTTCGAGGCGTTCTATGCGCCCTGGAACAAGTGGTTTGAAGGACGCGTCTTCCCTTCGCCAGAGGGGATTTCGATCTTCTGCAACGACATCACGGAACGCAAGGCGTTCGAACGCCGGCTGCTCGACCGCGAGCGTGATTTCCGTCTGCTGGCCGAGCAGACGCCGGCGATGATCTACCGGGCGTCTCTCGAACCCCCGTATCGCACGTTGTATGTCAGCCCGTCCATCCGCATCCTCGGCTACACAGTGAGCGAATGGATGGCCGATCCGCTGATGTGGACCAAGGCGCTTCACCCCGACGATTGCGAACGCGCGGTGGCTGCGTTGTCGGATGAATACGTGGACGGTATCGACCACCAGATTCAGTACCGCTTGCGCGACGCACAGGGCAATTGGCGCCATTTTCGCGACCGTTCCTGCCGGATCGATCCTGCCGATGGGAGTCCTGCTTATGTGCAAGGCATCGCGCTGGATGTCACGGATCTGGTGGAGAGTGAACAGGCTTTGCGCGAAAGCGAAGCCAGTTTGCGACGCAGTGAGCAGCGTTATCGACTGGCTGCGGCCAGCGGTCAGGTGTGGGACTGGGACATGTTGAGCGACAGACTCAGCTTCAGCGACGATTTCTGGCGGCAGCTTGGGTTTGAACCGTTTTCGGCTTTGGACTATCGCAGCAGCCGCCTGGCTGCCATGATCCATCCCGAGGACCTGGTTCGGCATCATCATGCGATGCACCGCCATCTCAAGAACCGGGAGCCGTTCGATCTGGAGATTCGCATCTGCGATGCGTGGGGCGAATGGCGCTGGATGCATGTTCGTGGACTGGCCGAATGGAGCGACGCAGGGCGGGCCGTCTACATGGCCGGCACGACCGTCGACATCACGCCGCGCAAGAGGGCCGAGGCGGCACTGCGTGAATCCGAGGCCTACCGGCGCAGGCTGTTCGAGCAACTGGCCGACGGCGTGCTGCTGATCGACTCCGGCAACCGCATCCTGGACGCCAATCCGCAAGCCATGACCATGCTCGGCTACGCCAGTGAGAGCCTGCTCAACCTGCCGCTGCAGGCCTTGCTGGCGGACCAGCAGTCGACCGTCCCGCCCGACACACTGAAGACCCAGCCATTCGATACAGGTCCGCTGGCGGAATGGAACGTCGTACGTCGGGATGGCACTGTTGTGCCGGTGGAGGTGAGCACGCGTGCGCTCGACAGCACCCGCTGCATCGCCGTGCTGCGCGACATCACCGATCGTCGCGCAGCGCAGACAGCGCTGATCACCCACCAGTTTGAACTCTCCGAACTCAATCAGCGGCTGATGCAGCAGGAGCGGATCACCACCCAACGCCTTGCCCAGGCGCTGCACGACAACCTTGGCCAGTCTCTGGCGGTGGCTCGCCTGAATCTCGACACCTTGCTGATCATGGCGGGCGAGACCTTGCCGCCCGTGCTTGCGGAACAGTGTCAGCATCTCTCGGGTGTTCTGGCGCAAGCGGTGCGGGATGTGCGCAAAGTGCTGGCCGACCTGCGGCCACCCCTGCTCGAGGAACAAGGCCTGGCGGCCGCGCTGGACAACGAAATCCGGGGCGCGTTGTCGGCCTCGGGCCCCGACGTGCTGCTGGAGGTTGTCGATGGGCTGTATCGCCAGCGGTGGCCCTCCGACGTGGAGTACAGCGCTTTCATGGTGGCGCGCGAAGCCGTCGCCAACGCCCGGCTTCACGCACATGCGTCGCTGATCCGGGTGGTGCTGGAAGGTGATGCGAACCGGCTCAATGTGCACGTCGTTGACGACGGTGTGGGCATCGCCCCGAACATGCAGCTCGGCCGACCCGGCCATCTGGGCATCGTGGGCATGCGGGAGCGGGCCATCTCCATCGGCGCGCGCTGTTCCATCACCGCAGAAACAGGTGGCGGCACACGCGTCAGCCTTAGCTGGAAGGCGCCTGGACCATGAGCAACATCTACCTGGTCGACGACCACACACTCATGCGTGACGGATTGCGGGCACTGCTGGAAGCCGCCGGACATTGCGTGGTGGGCGAGTCGGCTGACCCGACGCGAGCGCTGGCCCAGCTGCGCGAGCTTGGGCCGGTGGTGGTTCTGCTCGATCTGAACCTGGACCAGCGCTCAGGTTTCGAGTTGCTGACCGAGCTGCAGCGCCGGGCGCCGGAGGTGCGCTCGATTGTGCTGACCATGTCGGCTCAGCCGCGCCATGTGGCTGAGGCGCTGAGGCTGGGTGCGGCTGGATATGTGCTCAAGGGATCGCCCGCCTCCCAGCTGCTGCAAGCGGTCGATGCCGTGAGCAAGGGGCAACGATTCCTGGGGCCCGATGTGGCCGAGCTCGCCGTGCAGGGGTTCACCGCGCCGGGTGACGACGCCCTGGACACGCTCTCGGTGCGTGAGCGCCAGATCGTGCTGATGGTGGTGCAGGGGCAGTCCAGCGCGGAGATCGGGCGCGCACTGCACCTGTCGCCCAAAACGGTGGACTCGTACCGCAGCCGCATCATGGCAAAGCTTGGCGCGCCTGACGTGCCAGCCCTTGTGCGCTTCGCCATCCGCAACGGCCTGATCGATGCGGGGGGCGCCTGATCCGTGGCGCCATCCCCGCATCGTCTTGCGCGATAGCAAACACAGACGAACGCAACACGATCGACCCCCCGGGCCGCATCGAGAACTCCCCACAGACCGCGAGCAGCGGTCTTTTTAAAGTCCATCGCAGATGTGGGTCGGTGTATCCGACCTTCCCTTGGACGGCATGCGGATGCGCAAAAGAACGTGTTCTGACGCATTCGCAGCTATGGCCGCGTGCCCTCTGCAACCCCATTGATGCCACCTCATGCAATCCGCTACCCTGTCCCCCGGCGAGTCCCGGCGTCTGGACATCCTGGACTCCCTGGGCGTGCTCGACACGCCAGCCGATCCCGTGCTCGATGGCATCGTGCGGGCTGCGGCCCAATTGATCGGTTGCCCTGTCTCGCTGCTGAGTCTGGTCGATGAACGGCGCCAGTGGTTCAAGGCGCGCCATGGTCTGAATGCGGAGCAGACCCCGCGCGAACAGGCGTTTTGTGCCCACGCCATCCAGCAGACCGACTTGTTCGAGGTGAACGACGCTCGGCTGGACGCGCGGTTCGCCGACAACCCGTTGGTGACTGGCGAGCCCCACGTGGTCTTCTACGCCGGCGTTCCGCTGTCTGTGGAAGGTCATGCCATGGGTACGCTGTGCGCGATCGACCGCCGCCCGCGCCAGCTGTCCGACGTGCAGCGCCAGACGCTGAAAGACCTCGCGCGCGCGGCCGAGCATTGGCTGCAAACGCAGAGGGCCGATGCCGAGCGCCGCAATCTGTTTGACCAGATGGGCGACGGGATCCTGCTGGTCGATCGCACCCACCGTGTGATCGAAGTGAACCGCGCAACCGCGCGCATGCTCGGTCACCGCGCCGTTGAATTGCGGCAGATGCACCTGCGCGAGCTGTTGCCTGCAGGCGAACACACCCGCCTCGCGCGCGCGACGCTGCGGGTGCTCAAGGGCGGCGAGCAACTGGCCGACTGGCGGGTGTTGCGGCGCGATGGCAGCTGCTTCATGGCGGAGGTCAGTGTCCGGATGGTGGGGCAGCAGCGTTTTGTGGTGGTCATGCGCGACATTTCACAGAGGCATTCGCAGGAGCAGGAGGTGCGGCTGCTCTCCATGGCGGTCGAGCAAAGCGCGCAAAGCATCGTGATCACCGACCTGAACGCCAACATCGAATACGTCAACGCCGCGGCGCTGACGAGTTCGGGTTACACCATGCGGGAAATGCTGGGGCGAAATCCGCGCATGTTGCAGTCGGGCAGGACGCCGCGGGAGACCTATGCCCAGATGTGGCAGCAGCTCACCGCGGGCAAGGCATGGCACGGTCTGCTCTTCAACCGTCGCAAGGATGGCGTGGAGTACGTCGACGCCGCAACGATCACCCCCATTCGAGACGCTCGAGGGACTGTGACCCAGTACCTGGCCCTGATGCTGGATGTGACAGAGAAGCGGCGCCTGACCGAAGAACTGGAGCGCCATCAGACCCACCTGGAAGATCTTGTTGAGCAGCGCACGGCGGCGCTGGTGGACGCGCGCCGTGCAGCCGAGGCTGCCAGCGAAGCCAAGAGCGCGTTTCTCGCCACCATGAGCCACGAGATTCGAACGCCCATGAATGGCGTGGTGGGCAGTCTCGATTTGCTGCAGCACTCGGGGCTCTCGGCCTACCAGCGAGATCTGATCGATACCGTCAACGAATCGGCGCTGGGTCTGCTGACCATCATTGATGACATCCTGGATTTCTCCAAGATCGAGGCGGGTCAGCTCAAGCTGCAAACCGAAGCTGTTTCGCTGGAGCGACTCACCGACAGTGTGTGCAACGCCTTGCGCCTCACGGCCACGTCCCATGGCGTCGATCTGCGGGTGGATGTGGCACCGGGCTTGCCCGACTGGATCCTGAGCGACGAGACACGGCTGCGCCAGATTCTCAACAACCTGCTTGGCAACGCCATCAAATTCTCGGCTGGCATAGGTCGAGCAGGCCGGGTGGAGCTTCGGGTGCAGCCGTGCGGGCCAGACTTGCCGGGGCACCTTCAGTTGAGCGTGACCGACAACGGCATCGGCATGAACCCGGAGGTGCTGCAGCGCATCTTCCAGCCCTTCGTGCAGGCCGAAAGCGCCACCACGCGGCGTTTTGGCGGCACCGGGCTGGGTTTGTCGATCTGCAAGCGGCTGGCCGATTTGATGGGGGGGTGCGTCAAGGTCGACAGCGAGGCGGGCCAGGGCTCCACCTTCACCGTGACCTTGCCTTTCCAGTCCACGTCGGCCCCCGAGCCCGTGGCCGATGACAAACCTGCCATGGTCACGCGCACCGGGCCGCACTTCGTGCCATCCGGCGGCCCGCTGGTGTTGGTGGCCGAAGACAATTCCGTCAACCAGAAGGTGATCGGGCACCAGCTCGCGCTGTTGGGGTTGGCGGTGGAGATGGTCGGTGACGGACTCGAAGCCTTGGCGCTTTGGCGCGCGGGCCGGGCCACCCAACGCCATGCGTTGCTGCTCACCGATCTGCACATGCCGGGTATCGACGGTTACACGCTGGCCACCACCATTCGCAGCGAGGAAACGGGTGGATCGCGTCTCCCGATCGTGGCCTTGTCGGCCAATGCCTTGCATGGCGAGATCGAACGCTGCCGTTCGGCCGGCATGGATGATTACCTCAGCAAACCGGTTCGGACGGACCAGTTGGGCGAGATGGTCAGGCGTTGGCTGCCGTCGGATGGGGCACCAGCCCTGGCCTCGTTTGGCGCTTCGGACTGTGAAGAAGTGGATGTGGTCGAAGTCGAGCTCGGCCACTGCATCTACGACGAACAGGCGCTGGAGCGTCTGGTCGGCGAAGAGCCCGGGCTGCTGGCCGAGTTCCGCCAGCGTTTCATGGTTTCTGCCCTGAACACCGTGGACGAGATGCGCCGCGCCGCCGGCGACGGCAACACGGCCACCCTGTCCGGCCTGGCTCACCGCCTCTCGTCCTCCTGTCGCATGATCGGCGCCGTGGCGCTGGGCGAATGCTGCAGCCGCATCGAGCGCGCTGGCCCCGGCAGCAGCCCCAGCGAGATGCACAGGCTCATGGCCCAGCTGGAAGACGCGCTGGCGCATGTCATGACCCGCTTGTCCGGTCACGAGGAATGGCAGCGTTCAAACGCTGCCGATTGAGCCGAACCAACCAACCCGGACCTGACGATGAAGCACAAAGACGCGCGCATCCTCGTTGTCGGCGACAACGCCGTGGATGCAGAACAGGTCTGCGGCATGCTGCGCAGTCGTTACCCACTCACCGAGGGCACGACAGATCCGATGAAGTCGGACGCGGTATTCGACCGGCTGAAGCCGCAACTGCTGGTGCTGGCCTTCAAGTCACTGGAAGCCTGTGAGCGCTTCTACCTGGGCCTGTATCGGCGCAGCGAGGTGATCCAGTCGCTGGCACACCGCACGCTGCTGCTGTGCGACAAGGAAAGCATGCACCGCGCCTTCGATCTCTGCATGCAGGAGGTGTTTGACGACTACGTGCTGTTCTGGCCCCTGGTGCACGACGCCAGGCGGTTGCCCATGTCGGCGCACCTGGCGCTGTGCGCCCTGGACCAAGAGCAGGCGCTTGAACCGCTGTCCGAGTTGGCTACCCTGGCCCGACGTGCCGAGGCGCTGGAGGAGCAGCTCGCGCAGCAGGTGAAGCTGGGTCGGGTGCACGCGAAGAACGCGCAAAGCTCCGCGCGCATGGCCCAGGTTTCGGTCAGCCGCGCGATGGGGGGCCTGTCCGAACGCATCCTGGCCAACGGCCTGGACAACGCTCTGACGGTGCGCGACGCCTCGCGCGTGAAGCAGGCCTTTGGCGATCTGCAGCGCGAGTCCTTGATTCCCACGCTGGAACACGTGGTGCGGGCGGCCCAACCGGTGCACGATTGGGTGGACACGATCACCAGCGAACTGGCCGAACCACTGAGAGCCACCCAGGCGATGGTGCACCGCGCCAAACTGAGTCGCCCGCAGCTGCTGGTCGTGGATGACGATGTGTTCATGCGCCGCTTGCTCAAACAGGTGCTGAACAGCGCGCAATACGACGTCGAAGCGGTGGGCACCGCGGCAGATGCCCAGCTGTTTCTGGCCACGAACCGGCCAGACCTGATCCTGATGGACGTCTTGTTGCCGGACTCCAACGGCATCTTGCTCACGCGCGATTTCAAGGCCAGCAAGTCCAACGTGGGCGTTCCAGTGATCATGATCACGGGCCAGATCGAAAAGGAGGTGATCGTGGAAAGCCGCAAGGCGGGCGCCGTGGGCTTCGTGGCCAAGCCGTTCAACCGCGACCTTCTGCTGAAAAAGGTGGCCAAGCACCTGGCGCACTGAGGCCGTCTCAGGCGTGTCGAGCTTCCTCGCACCACAGCGGCCACAGGGCCCACAGGCCCAGCGCCGGGCCGATCGCCAGCCAGGGCAGCAGCGCCCCCAGCGCCACGTGTTCGGCGAGCGAGACGAACAGCAGGATGCTCACGATCGAAATGCCGAAGCCGATGCTGTTGGTGAGCGTCAGCACGCTGCCCACGGCCTGGGGCGGCGCGTTGCGCGCGGTGAGCGTGGAGAACTGCGGCGAGTCGCCCGAGACCGTGATGCCCCAGAGCACCAGCCAGGCGAAGAACAGCGCCGTGGGCGCGCCGATGGCCCAGGGTGCCGCGAGGCAGCAGGCGCCGCTGAGCGCGAGCTGCGTGCCCGCCACCCGCGCGCTGCCCCAGCGCGGCGCGAGCCAGCCCCCGCCCGCGCAGCCGATCGCGCCCGCGCCCAGCACGAGGAAGGCGGTCCACGAAAGCGCCGTGCCCTCGAAGCGCGTGGCCAGCACCAGCGGCACCATCACCCACATGGTGTAGAGCTCCCACATATGGCCGAAGTAACCGAGCACCGAACTGCGCACACGCGCATCCGTCCACATCGTGGCCAGGGCGCGCCATTGCAGCGTGGTCACGCGCTGGGCCGCGCCGGGCGGATCGCTGGTGCCGAAGTACAGCAGCAGGCCGCCCGCGGCGGCCAGCGCCGCCACGCCCAGCATGAGCGTGGGCCAGGGCAGGGCGCCGCTGAGCGCGCGCAGCGCGTGCGCGCTGGCCGAGCCCAGCACCAGCGCCCCGATCAGCAGGCCCAGCGCACCGCCCAGGCCGCGCGTGTACCACTGGGCCGCGATCTTCATGCCCACCGGGTAGATCCCGGCCAGGAAGAAGCCGGTGGCGAAACGCCAGGCCAGCAGCGCGGTGGGGTCGCGCACCATCCACCAGGCCCCCACGGTGCAGGCTGCGCCGGCCAGCGAGCACACGAGGAATACGCGGCGCGGCGCGAACCGATCGGCGATGGCCAGCAGCGCGAACAACAGCGTGCCGGCGATGAAGCCGAACTGCAGCGCCGAGGTGAGCGTGCCCACGGTGCTGGTGGGCCAGCCCAGCTCGTGCTGCAGATCGGGCATGACGGCGTTGACCGCGAACCAGAGCGAGGTGCCCAGGAACTGGGCCAGCACCAGCACGGGCAGGATGTGGCGCGGAACGGGGTGGTTCATGCCGGTCTCACTCAGCGCCGCAACTGGGTGAACGCCTCGAACTCCCAGCTGCGCATGGCCAACACGAGCGTGTAGCCCTCGCGGTCCTTCTCGCTGAGCTTCTGGTCGGTCTGGTGCTGCTGCGCGAAGTCCTGCGCCACGCGCTGAAGGCGCTCCAGGAAGGCCGGCGCCAGCGTGCGGCTGACCGAGCCGTGCACCAGCATCACGCCTTCGCCGCTGCCGTCGAAACCGCCCGCGAAATAGTCCAGCAGCGCGTGCTCGCGGAAGTAGTTCATCACCGGCCCGTGCGGTCGCCAGCGGAAGGTCTTGGCCAGCTTGAGGCGGTAGCGGTTGAGCGGGCGCAGTTCGATGATGCCGATGCGGTCGAGCTGCGCCAGGTACTTCACGCACTCGGCCTCGCTCAGCCGGTACTGGGCGGTCATCTGCTCCAGCGTCCACTGGCTGAGCACGCAGATGGCGACGAGCAGCAGTTTCTTGTCGGCCACCACCGCGCGTTCCTGCTCCTGCGATATCTCGCGCAGCAGGGGCTGGTTGTCGGCCACGCGCCGCGACAGCTCGGCGAAGTCCAGCTTCAAGGCGCGGCAGATCTCGTCCACGCGCGAGAGCGACATGTCGCCGCCGGCCAGCATGCGTTTGACGCTGGACTCCGCCATGCCGATGGCCTGCGCGAGATCGGCGTAGGTCATCTGCGCGGCCTTCAGTTCCTTCTTGAGCGCGAGAACGAGGTCAGCGGTGGTGCTCATGGGGTCGATGGGTATCGGTATTCGGTACTTGAGGTTCGGTCTGGATCGACTGTATCGGAAAGTGATGCCGTATGGGGTGGGGAGCATCACATTGCGCCGTGCGGCAGAATCCGCCGCACAAGTCCACAGGAGGAGATCCGCATGAGCCCATCCACCGCCACGTCCGCCGTGGCCCATCCGTCGCACGCCCCGGCCCACGAAGGCGGCCAGTTCGCGCTGCTCGGCCAGCGCCGCTTCGCGCCCTTCTTCTGGACGCAGTTCCTCGGCGCGGCGAACGACAACCTGTTCAAGTTCGCCTTCACCGTGCTGGTGACCTACCAGCTGCAGGTGGCCTGGCTGCCGCCCACCCTGGCCGGGCTGGTGATCGGCGCCCTGTTCATCCTGCCTTTCCTGCTGTTCTCGGCCACCAGCGGCCAGCTCGCCGACAAATACGACAAGAAGACGCTGATCGTCTTCGTGAAACGGCTGGAGGTGCTCATCATGGCCCTGGCCGCGTGGGCCTTCTTCAGCACGAACATCGTGCTGCTGCTGGCCTGCACCTTCCTCATGGGTCTGCATTCCACGCTGTTCGGCCCGGTGAAGTTCGCCTACCTGCCGCACCACCTGGGCGAGCGCGAGCTCACCGGCGGCAACGGCATGGTGGAGATGGGCACCTTCGTGGCCATCCTGTTGGGCAACCTGGCCGGCGGGCTGATCATCGCCGTGCCCGAGATCGGCGCGCACCACGTCGGCTTCAGCTGCGTGGCCCTGGCCATCCTGGGCCGCGTCACGTCGCACTACGTGCCCGCCACGCCCGCCACCGACCCCGGCCTGAAGATCAACTGGAACCCCTTCACCGAGACCTGGCGCAACCTGAAACTCGCGCACGGCAACACGGTGGTGTTCCGCTCGGTGCTGGGCATCAGCTGGATGTGGTTCTTCGGCGCCGTCTTCCTGAGCCAGTTCCCGAGCTTCGCCAAGGAGGTGCTGCACGGCAACGAGCAGGTGGCCTCGCTGCTGCTCATCGTGTTCTCGGTCGGCATCGGCACCGGCTCGCTGCTGTGCGAGGTGCTCTCGCGCCGGCACGTGGAAATCGGCCTCGTGCCGCTCGGCGCCATCGGCATGAGCGTGTTCGCCATTGACCTGTACTTCGCCTCGCGCGGCCTGCCGCCGGTGGCCAGCCAGGGCGTGGCCGAGTTCATGGCGGTGCCGGGCCACTGGCGCGTGCTGGCCGACCTGACCCTGCTCAGCCTGTTCGCCGGCCTGTACAGCGTGCCGATGTACGCGCTGATCCAGATGCGCAGCCAGCCCACGCACCGCGCGCGCATCATCGCGGCCAACAACATCCTCAACGCGCTGTTCATGATCGCCAGCGCGCTGATTGCCGGGGCGCTGCTGGGTGCGGGCTTCACGATCCCGCAGATGTTCCTGCTGGTGGGCCTGGCCAACGCGGTGGTGGCGTTCTACATCTTCATGCTGGTGCCTGAGTACCTGTTGCGCTTCGTGGCCTGGGTGGCTTCGCGCTGCGTGTACCGCTTCAAGGTCACGGGCGACATGCACATCCCCACCGACGGCGCGGCCGTGATCGTCTGCAACCACGTGAGCTTTGTCGACGCGGTGCTGCTCATGGCCGCGAGCCCGCGCCCGATCCGCTTCCTGATGGACCACCGCATCTTCCGCGTGCCGGTGCTGGGCGCGCTGTTCCGGCTGGCCAAGGCGATTCCGATCGCGCCGCAGAAGGAAGACGCGGCGGCCTACGAGGCCGCGTTCGAGGCCGCCGCCGCCGTGCTGCGCGAGGGCGAGCTGCTGGCCATCTTCCCCGAAGGCGGCATCACGGCCGACGGCCAGCTGCAGCCCTTCAAGGGTGGCGTGATGAAGATCCTCGAGCGCGCCGAGGCCGACGGCCTGCAGGTGCCGGTGATCCCGATGGCGCTGACCAACCTCTGGGGCTCCTTCTTCAGCCGGGTCGAGGTGCGCCACGGCGAGAAGACCGCCATGGTCCGTCCGTTCCGGCGCGGCCTGTTCAACCGTGTCGGGCTGAACGTGGGCGAACCGATGCCACCCTCGGCCGTGGCGCCCGAGGCCTTGCAGGCGCGGGTCGCCCAGCTGCTGCGCTGATTTCGCCAGCGGGTATCGCCATGCGATACCCGCTCAGCCATTTTTCGATACAGGTCGAGTTTCCCTGGTCTTTTGAAGGGGCGCCGCAGCACCATCGCGGCTCCTCAACAACCCCAAGGGTTTTCACATGGCCTCGAACCGTTCTTCCCTCATCGTGATGCGCGACACCCGTGCCTGGCAACTGCAGGTGTGGGTGTCGTTCGGTGTCGCCGTCTTCCTGTGCGCCACCGGCCTGGCCTGGCTGCCCGGGCAGTCGCTGGACCGCGCGTTCATGGTGATGGGCTACGTGTTCTGTCTCTCGACCGTGTTCGTGCTGTCCAAGGCGGTGCGCGATGGCCAGAAGGCCGCGCTCAGCGGTGAAGCCGAAACGCCGATGTGGCGCATCGTGGTCTGGGGCGGTTTTGCCGTCGCCATGGGCCTGACCGGTTGGGGCCTGATGCGCATGGAGATCAACGACACCTACCGCGCCTATCTGGGGGTGAGCTGGCTCTACCTCGTCACCTCGGCGTTCACGCTGGCCAAGACCCTGCGCGACCGCCACGAGGCCGACCTGAGCGAGGCCCAGATTCGCGGCCGCCAGCAGGCGATGCAGGAACGCACCGCCGGCACCGCCGAATGAACCGATCCATCCCTTCTTTTCTTGTCCAGCCGGAGCCTTCCATGAACACGTTCAAACTGAAATCGGTGTCGCTGCTCGCCAGCGCCTGCCTGGCCTTGTCCCTGGCCAGCGCCCCGGTCCGGGCGCAGAGTGAGGCCTCGGCCGCGCTGTCCCTGTTGCCGGTGGCCTCCGTGGCCGCCACCGCCTCGGCGGGCGCGGCGGCTGTCAGTGTGCTGCCGGTGGCGTTCTCCACCGCCGGTGCGGTGCTGGTGGTGAAGACGGTGGAGAGCACCGCGCGCGGCACGGTGTATGTGCTGGAACGCGCTTCCGACGGCGCCCGCGCCAGCGTGGAGGTTGCCGGCCGCGCGGCCTCGGGCGTGGTGGTCGGCGTGGGCACCGTGGTGGCGGTCAGCGTGATCGGCACCGGCGTGCTGCTCTCGGCGGCCGGCGAGGTGCTGGCCTTCGTTCCCAACGAGCTGGGCCGCGCCCTGCTGCACAACGAACGGGTGACGCCATGAAGGCCGCGCTGCGTTTCGCTTGCGGATGCGCTGCCGCGTTGATGTTCACGGCGGTGGCCCACGCCGGCCGCTCCTGCGAACAGAAACCGCTCACTGCGCACACCATCGAGCAGGGCATGGCGCTGGCGCAGCGCACCGCGCAGGCGCTGGACGCCGAGCACGCCCGCAGCGGCGCGCGCGTGGTGGTGCTGGCCCGCGCCGGGCAGGACCTGAGCAAGTACCAGCTGCGCTACTCGCACCTGGGCTGGGCCTACAAGACGGCGCAAGGGCCCTGGCGCGTGCTGCACAAGCTCAACCAGTGCGGCACCGCCACTGGCGACCTGTACCGCCAGGGCCTGGGCGAGTTTTTCCTGGACGACCTGTGGCGCCAGGAGGCCGCCTGGGTGGTGCCGGCGCCGGCCCTGCAGGCGCCGCTGTTCGAGCTGTTGAACGACCCCCGGCGTTCCGTGGCCCTGCACGCGCGGCCCTACAACCTGGTGAGCTACGCCTGGGGTCAACGTTACCAGCAGTCCAACCAGTGGGCGATCGAAACCCTGGCGATGGCGGCCGAAAGCGGTGTCGGCACGCGCGAACAGGCCCAGGCCTGGCTGCGGTTCAAGGGCTACCAGCCGACCCCGCTCAAGCTGGGCGCGTTCACGCGGCTCGGCGCGCGCGCCGGCACGGCCAACGTGGCCTTCGACGACCACCCGAACGAGAAGCGGTTTGCCGACCGCATCGAGACCGTGACGGTGGACTCGGTGTTCGAATGGCTGGCGCGCAGCGGCATGGCGTCCGCGCCGCAGGCGCTGGCTTTGTGAAACGATGCGGCTTTCTGGAGGACTGAACATGGGCAAGGCATTGCGTTGGTCGGAGAAGTGGTTCCACCGGGGCCTCTGGCTGGTGGCCTTCGTGTTCGCATGGTTCCTGGTGGGGCTGGGCAGCACCATCGTGGGCGACCTGCCGCAGGTCGAGCAGCAGCGCACGCTCGACGATTTTCTGGACCCGCAGCGCGCGCCACAGGTCCGGCTGGTCATCGAGACCGCGCAACGCAGGGCGCGCGAGGCCCAGGACGCGCTCGATCAGGCGCAGCTTCAACACCAGGCCGCGCAGGCCAACCACCGCGCGGCACGCGACACCTTCGGCAACTGGCTGAACACCCGCCTGGCCACGCAGCGGCCCGAGCAGGACCCGGAGCTGATCGAGCGCACGCGCCAGCTCGACGGTTACCGCCAGGCCGAGCGCGAGGCGCTCGCGGCGGTGGAGTCACAACGTCAGGCAGCGCTTGACGCGCGGCAGGTGCAGCAGCGGGCCCAGGCCGAGCTGCAGCAGATGCAGGAAGACGCCCAGCAGTCCTACGAGTCGGCCCAGCGCGCGCAGGAGTTGCGCGTGTTCCTTTACCGCCTGGCGCTCACGCTGCCCCTGCTGGTGGCGGCGGGCTGGCTGTTCGCGAAGCAGCGCAAGAGCACCTACTGGCCTTTCGTGTGGGGCTTCATCTTTTTCGCGCTGTTCGCGTTCTTCGTCGAGCTCGTGCCCTACCTGCCGAGCTATGGCGGTTATGTGCGCTACATCGTGGGCATCGTGCTCACCGTGATCGGCGGGCGCTATGCCATCCAGGCGCTGCAGCGCTACCTGGAGCGCCAGCAGCAGGCCGAGGCCTTGCCCGACCGGCAGCGCCGCCAGGAGCTGGACTACGACCTCGCGCAGACCCGCCTGGCCAAGGGGGTGTGCCCGGGCTGCGAGCGCGCGGTGGACCTGAAGGACCCGAAGAACGACTTCTGCCCGCACTGCGGCATGGGACTGTACAACCACTGCACGGCCTGCCAGGCGCGCAAGAGCGCGTTCGCGCGGTACTGCTATTCGTGTGGGGAACCGGCGGCGCGCGCGGAGCCGCCGAAGGCTTAGCGCACCGTGGGGATTTCGTCGTCGATGGGCGTTTCGGTCTTGAACTGGGCCGCGTCGCGGATGTTCTTCTGCACCGTGACCGAACCGAACAACGAGAGCAGGAAGGCCATGGCGTAGAAGCCCTTTTCGCTGTTGGCCAGCGTGGCGTTCCACAGGCCCACGGTCAGCAGCAGCACGGCCAGGCCCAGCGACAGCCAGCACAGGCCGTAGTAGATGCCGGTCACGGGAATGCCTTCGAGCCGGTCGCGCACGGACTTCTGCAGCGAGACGGCCGAGAACAGCCCGTACATCAGCAGCGTGAAGTAGTAGCCCTTCTCGTTGAGCTGCATCTGGGCGTTCCACAGACCCGAGAGGTACGTGATGGCGCCGACCAGCATGGCGGCCCAGGCGGCCGCCACGAAGGCGCCCGTGGGCTTCTGGATGTGTTGTCTGGGCATGGAATCCTCCTCCTTGGTGTTGGATTCGCCACTGTAGTGGATTCGGCGCCCCGGGCGCCCTGCGCTAGACCCCGCGCGCGCGGTCGGCCTTGAACTTCGCCTGGAAGGCGCTGAAGGTGCCGGCGTCCAGCGCCTCGCGCACCTCGCGCATGAGGTTCAGGTAGTAGTGCAGGTTGTGGATGGTGGTCAGCATGGGGCCGAGCATTTCGCCGCAGCGGTCCAGGTGGTGCAGGTAGGCGCGGCTGAAGCCGTCGCGCCCGCCGTCGGCCCAGCTCACGCCGCTCTGGCCCGCGCAGGCGTGGCAGGTGCAGGTGGCGTCCAGCGGCTGGTGGTCGGTCTTGTGGCGCGCGTTGCGGATCTTCAGGTCGCCAAAGCGCGTGAACAGCGTGCCGTTGCGCGCGTTGCGCGTGGGCATGACGCAGTCGAACATGTCCACGCCGTCGGCCACGCCCTGCACCAGGTCTTCAGGCGTGCCCACGCCCATGAGGTAACGCGGCTTGTGCGCGGGCAGGCGGTGCGGCGTGTGCGCCATGATCTGCAGCATCTGCTCCTTGGGCTCGCCCACGCTCACGCCGCCGATGGCGTAACCAGGGAAGTCCATGGCCACCAGCGCGTCCAGCGACTCCTGGCGCAGGTGCTCGAACATGCCGCCCTGCACGATGCCGAACAGCGCGTTGGGGTTCTCCAGCCGCGCGAACTCGTCCTGCGAGCGCTTGGCCCAGCGCAGGCTCATCTCCATGCTCTTGCGCGCCTCGGTCTCGGTGGTGAGGTGCCCGTTCGTCTCGTACGGCGTGCATTCGTCGAGCTGCATCACGATGTCGCTGTTCAGCCCGGTCTGGATCTGCATGCTGACCTCGGGCGACATGAACAGCTTGTCGCCGTTGACGGGCGAGGCGAAGGTCACGCCTTCCTCGGTGATCTTGCGCATGGCGCCGAGCGACCAGACCTGGAAGCCGCCCGAGTCGGTGAGGATGGGTTTGTGCCATTGCTCGAAGGCGTGCAGGCCGCCGAAGCTTTGCATCACCTCGCGGCCCGGGCGCATCCAGAGATGGAAGGTGTTGCCCAGGATGATCTGCGCGCCCATGTCGTGCAGGCTTTGCGGCATCACGCCCTTGACGGTGCCGTAGGTGCCCACGGGCATGAAGATGGGGGTCTGCACCACGCCGTGGTTGAGCGTGAGGCGGCCGCGGCGCGCGTGGCTGTTCGGGTCGGTGGTGAGCAGGTCGAACTGGAGCATGGTGGGTCTCTTGTGGGACGGGTGTTCAGGGTGGGCTGGGCGCGATCACGATCACGCTGCGGTTGCGGTCCTCGACGATCCACAGGCGGCCTTCGGCATCGAGGGCGATGCCGGCGGGGGTGCCCAGCGGGCGCACGCCCGCCTGGGCGTGCCAGCCGCTCACGAGGTCTTCGCGCGCGCCGCCAGGGCGGCCGTGTTCGTCGAGCCGCCAGGCCACGACGCGGTGGCCGCCCGTGCGGTAGCCATGCCAGACGGCGAGCAGGCGGCCGGCGAACGGCCCGGTGGTGAGGGCCTGGGGCGCACTGAGCAGCTGCAGCGGGGCCACGTGCGCCGGCCAGGCCGTGTGGGGCGCCGTGTGCGTGGCGCAGCGCGCCCGGCCTTCGTAGCCGCGCGCTGGCACGGCCTTGCCGCGCGCATCGCTCACGCAGTAGGGCCAGCCGTAGGACGCGCCGTCCTTCAGCTCGTTGAGTTCCTCGGCGGGCAGTGCCGCGTCGGTGTAGTCCACCGAGTTCTCGGCCTGCCACAGGCGCACCGCGCCGTCGCGCGCGGTCGTGCTGGCCAGGCCGAGCGAGTTGCGCAGGCCGGTGGCCAGGGGCTGGAAGCTCTGCAGGGCGAAGTCAGCACCGCCGAAGCGGGCCACGTAGACCGCGGCGCGCGGCTGCGGGCCGGTGAGTTCGGGGCAGGGGTGGGGCTGTTGCTGGTCGTCGCCCCGGCAGGCGTCGGTGACCGAGCCCAGGTTGACCAGCAGGCGGCCATCGGGCGTGAAGGCCAGTTCCTTGAGGGGGTGCGCGCCGCCGGTGGGCAGGCCGGTGATCACGTCCTGCCGCTGCACCGCGTCGCCCACGGGCGTGCGCCACACGGTGCCGGCTTCGCCGATGTAGACGCGGCCGTCCGGCCCCAGGGCCAGGCCGTGCGGGCGGTCCAGGCCGCTGGCGAGCACGCGCACGCGCCCGGCCTCGCCGCGCGCGAGGTCGGTGCGCAGCTCCAGCAGGCGGCCTCGGCGCGGCTCCCAGTTGCCCATGTCGACGATCCAGAAGCGGTGCGGCGCCACGGCCAGCAGGCGGCGCGGCATGCGCAGGCCATCGCGCGCATCGGCCACCAGGCCCGCGCACCAGCCATCGGGCACCTTCAACGCGATGCCCGGGTGGCCGTCGCAACGGCCCTTGGCCGCATACAGGGGCTGGGCGGCCGGCGCGGCGGGTGGCAGCAGCAGGGCGAGCAGGGCCAGGAGAAGGGGGCGCATGGTGGGGGGCCTCAGGCGCGGCGCAGCAGCATGGCGTCGCCATAGCTGAAGAAGCGGTAGCGCCTGGCGATGGCGTGTTCGTACAGCGCGCGGATGCGGTCGTAGCCGGCGAAGGCGCTGACCAGCATCATCAGCGTGGACTGCGGCAGGTGGAAGTTGGTCACCATCAGGTCCACCACGCGGAAGCCGAAGCCCGGGGTGATGAAGATGTTGGTGTCGCCCTGCGTCTCGTTCGAGCGCGCCCAGCTCTCCAGCGTGCGCACGGTGGTGGTGCCGACCGCCACCACGCGCCCGCCGCGCGCGCGGCAATCGCCGATGGCTTGCAGCGTCTCTGGGGGAATGGCGTAGCGCTCGTGGTGCATCACGTGGTCTTCGATGCGGCCGGCCTTCATGGGCGCGAAGGTGCCCGCGCCCACGTGCAGGGTGACGCTGGCGCGGCGCACGCCGCGCGCTTCGAGCGCGGCCAGCACGGCCTCGTCGAAGTGCAGGGCGGCGGTGGGCGCGGCCACCGCGCCGGGCACGCGCGCGAACACCGTCTGGTAGCGGCGCTCGTCGTCGGCCTCGTCGGCGTGGGTGATGTAGGGTGGCAGCGGCACGTGGCCGTGGCGCGCCATCAGCTCGTAGGGCGTTTCTCCGGCCGGGCCGTGCAGGCGGAAGCGGAACAGCTGGCCCTGCTCGTCGGGCCAGCGGCCGAGAAAGACCGCGTCGAACCCGCCGCCCGTCAGGCCGCCGGCCATGTGCAGGCGGCCGCCGGGCCGGGGCTTCTTGCTCACGCGCAGGTGGGCCACCACCTCGTGCGCCGTGCCGTCGCTGGCCTCGTCCGGCAGCAACACGCGCTCGATCAGCATTTCCAGCTGGCCGCCGCTGGCCTTCTGGCCAAAGAGGCGCGCCTTGACGACCTGGGTGTCGTTGAACACCAGCAGGTCGCCGTCGTTCAACAGGGCGGGCAAGTCGCGGAACACGCGGTCCACCGGCGCGGGGCCGGTGCCGTCGAGCAGGCGCGAGGCGCTGCGCTCGGGTGCGGGGTGCTGGGCGATCAGCTCGGGGGGGAGGGGGAAGTCGAAGTCGGCGACGGTGAAAGGGCGCGCGACGGTGTCGGGGAAGGAAGAAGCGGTCATGCTGCTTGAGGGCCGAACAAGGCCCGTGCCAAGTGAAAGGGTGGGGTTGGGAACCGGGCAGAATTGTCCCATGCCCGACGCCACCCCTGCCCGCAAGCCCCTGTCTGCCCCTCAGAAGGCCTTGCACAAGCTCGGGTTGGTGCGCGACATCGACCTGGCCTTGCACCTGCCCCTGCGCTACGAAGACGAGACCCGCATCGTCACCCTGCGCGGCGCGCGCGACGGTCAGCTGGCGCAGATCGAAGGCACGGTGACGAACAGCGAGATCAGTTTTCGCCCGCGCCGCCAGCTGCTGGTGACGCTGGACGACGGCACCGACACCTGCACGCTGCGCTTCTTCACCTTCTACCCGGCGCACCAGAAGACGCTGGCGGTGGGTGAGCGGGTGCGGGTGCGCGGCGAGCTGCGCGGCGGCTTCCTGGGCTGGACCATGGTGCACCCGGCGTTCCACGCGGCCGGTGGCGAGCTGCCCGACGCGCTCACCCCCGTCTACCCCACCAGCGCGCAGCTGCCGCAGGCCTACCTCCGCAAGGCCGTGGCCAGCGGCCTCAAGCGCGCCGACCTGAGCGAGACCTTGCCGCCCGCGCTGCTGGGCGGCCTGCAGGCCGTGGTGCGCGGCACCTGGACCTTGCGCGATGCGCTGCAGTACCTGCACCACCCGGGGGCGGACGTGTCGATCGACGCGCTCGAAGACCGCAGCCACCCGGCCTGGCAGCGCCTCAAGGCCGAAGAGCTGCTGGCGCAGCAACTCTCGCAGTTCACGGCCAAGCAGGAGCGCGCCGCCTTGCGCGCGCCGGCCCTGCGCGCCGCGCCGGGCGGCCTGCACGAGCAGCTGCTGGGCACGCTGCCGTTCGCGCTCACCGCCGCGCAGCGCCGCGTGGGCGAGGAGATCGCGCGCGACCTGCTGCGCCAGGTGCCCATGCACCGCCTGCTGCAGGGCGACGTGGGCTCGGGCAAGACGGTGGTGGCCGCGCTGGCCGCCGCCATCGCCATCGACGCGGGCTGGCAGTGCGCGCTGATGGCGCCGACCGAGATCCTCGCGGAGCAGCACTTCGCCAAGCTCATCGGCTGGCTGGAGCCCTTGCTCGCGCCCCTGGGCAAGCGCGTGGCCTGGCTCACCGGCAGCCAGAAGAAAAAGCAGCGTGGCGAGATGCTGGCCCTCATCGCCAGCGGCGAGGCCGCGCTGGTGGTGGGCACGCACGCCGTCATCCAGGACCAGGTGGTGTTCAGGAGTCTCGCGCTGGCCATCATCGACGAGCAGCACCGCTTCGGCGTGGCGCAGCGGCTGGCGCTGCGCAGCAAGGTGGGCGTGGCGGAGGACGGCACCGAGCAGGAGCCGCACCTGTTGATGATGACGGCCACACCGATTCCGCGCACCCTGGCCATGAGTTACTACGCCGACCTCGATGTCTCCACCATCGACGAACTGCCGCCCGGGCGCACGCCCATCGTCACCAAGGTGGTGGCCGACAGCCGCCGCGCCGAGGTGATCGAGCGCATCCGCAGCCAGGTGGCGCAGGGGCGGCAGGTGTACTGGGTCTGCCCGCTGATCGAGGAGAGCGAGGCGATCGATCTCTCGAACGCCACCGCCACGCATGCGGAGCTGTCGCAGGCCCTGCCGGGGGTGCTCGTTGGTCTGCTGCACTCGCGCATGCCCGTGGCGGAGAAGAAGGCCGTGATGTCGCTCTTCACCGGGGGGCAGATGGGCGTGCTGGTCTCCACCACGGTGATCGAGGTCGGGGTGGACGTGCCCAACGCCTCGCTGATGGTGATCGAACACGCCGAGCGATTCGGGCTCTCGCAACTGCACCAGCTGCGTGGGCGCGTGGGGCGCGGCGCGGCGGCCTCGGCCTGTGTGCTGATGTACACGCCGCCCGATGGCGGGCGCCTGGGCGAGACCGCGCGCGAGCGCCTGAAGGCCATGGCCGACACCAGCGACGGCTTCGAGATCGCGCGCCGCGACCTGGAGATCCGCGGCCCGGGCGAGTTCCTGGGCGCTCGCCAGTCGGGTGCGCCGCTGCTGCGCTTTGCCGACCTGGCGACCGACACCCACCTGCTCGACTGGGCGCGCGAGGCCGCGCCGGTGATGCTCACCCAGTACCCGGCGGCGGCGGAAAAACACATTGCCCGCTGGCTCGGCGGCAAGGCCGAGTACCTGAAAGCCTGAGTGAATGGCTGAGGCGCCCTGCACGCCGCGGGCCACGGGCGCAAAATAGCACCCCATGACGCTCACCGAACTCAAGTACATCGTGGCCGTGGCGAGGGAGAGGCATTTTGGCAAGGCCGCCGAGGCCTGCTATGTGTCGCAGCCCACGCTGTCGGTGGCCATCAAGAAGCTGGAAGAGGAACTCGAGCTCAAGATCTTCGAGCGCAACGCCACCGAGATCGCGGTGACGCCGCTGGGCGAGGAGATCGTGCGCCAGGCGCAGACCGTGCTGGAGCAGGCCGCCGCCATCAAGGAGATCGCCAAGCGCGGCAAGGACCCGCTGGCCGGGCCGCTGCGGTTGGGCGTGATCTACACCATCGGCCCCTACCTGCTGCCCGACCTGGTGCGCCACGTCATCGACCGCACGCCGCAGATGCCACTGATGCTGCAGGAGAACTTCACCGTCAAGCTGCTGGAGCAGCTTCGCCTGGGCGAGATCGACTGTGCCATCCTGGCCGAACCCTTTCCCGACACCAACCTCGCGATCGCGCCACTGTACGACGAGCCCTTCCTGGCCGCCGTGCCGCACACGCATCCGCTGGCGAAGCAGGCGCACATCACCAACGAGGAGCTCAAGCGCGAAACCATGCTGCTGCTGGGCACGGGCCACTGCTTCCGCGACCACGTGCTGGAGGTCTGCCCCGAGTTCGCGCGCTTCTCGAACGATGCCGAAGGCATCCGCAAGAGCTTCGAAGGTTCCTCGCTGGAGACCATCAAACACATGGTCGCTGCCGGCATGGGCGTGACGCTGGTGCCGCGCCTTTCGGTGCCTTCGTCCGCGCTGGACGGCGCGACCGCGCCGGGCCAGGACTTCGGCGATTCGTCCTACGTGCGTTACCTGCCGTTCCAGGGCGAGGCGCCCACGCGGCGTGTGGTGCTGGCCTGGCGGCGCAGCTTCACGCGCTACGAGGCCATCGCCGAGCTGCGCAACGCCATCTACGCCTGCGAGCTGCCGGGCGTCAAACGCCTGTCGTAGTTTTTCTTTCCATTCACCATCCGAAGGAGCACACCATGGCCAAACCCCGAGGCACTGTCACCGCACCCGCGATCAACATCGGCATCGGCGAGAAGGACCGCGCCGCCATCGCCAAGGGCCTGTCGCAGCTGCTGGCCGACACCTACACGCTGTACCTGACCACGCACAACTTCCACTGGAACGTGACCGGTCCGATGTTCACGTCGTTGCACACGATGTTCATGACCCAGTACACCGAGCTGTGGAACGCGGTCGATCCAGTGGCCGAGCGCATCCGATCGCTGGGCCACGCGGCGCCGGGCAGCTACGCGCAGTTCGGCAAGCTCAGCTCGGTGCCCGATGTGCCGGCCACGCCGCCCAAGGCGTTGGAGATGGTGCGCATCCTGGTGCAGGGCCACGAAGCGGTGGCGCGCACCGCGCGCCAGCTGTTCCCCGTGGTGGAGAAGGCGGGCGACGAGCCCACCGCCGACCTGCTGACCCAGCGCCTGACGGTGCACGAGCAGACGGCCTGGATGCTGCGCTCCTTGCTTGAGGAGTGAGCCACCCACCATGGTCGCCGCCACGTCTCCCGCTCCGTCGCGCCTCGCGCTGTACCTGGACCTGATCCGCTGGAACCGCCCCGCGGGCTGGCTGCTGCTGCTCTGGCCGTCGCTGGCCGCGCTGTGGGTGGCGGCGGGCGGTTTCCCGGGCTGGCACCTGCTGGCGGTGTTCGTGCTCGGCACCATCCTCATGCGCAGCGCCGGCTGCTGCGTGAACGACGTGGCCGACCGCGACTTCGACCGGCACGTCAAGCGCACCGCGCAGCGCCCGGTCACCTCGGGCAAGGTGTCCACGCGCGAGGCGCTCGCGGTGGGCGCCGTGCTCGCCCTGGCAGCTTTCGGACTGGTGCTGACCACGAACACGCTCACCGTGCTGATGTCGTTCGCCGCGCTGGCGATCACGCTGATCTACCCCTATGCCAAGCGCCATGTGTCGATGCCACAGGCGGTGCTGGGCGTGGCTTTCAGCTTCGGCGTGCCGATGGCGTTCGCGGCGGTGCAGTCGCAGGTGCCGCTGCTGGCCTGGGTGTTGTTGGTGGGGAACCTGTTCTGGGTGTTGGCCTACGACACCGAGTACGCCATGGTGGACCGCGACGACGATCTGCGCATCGGCATGAAGACCTCGGCCATCACGCTGGGCCGGGCCGATGTGCCCGCTGTCACCGGCTTCTACCTGGTGTTCCTGGCGGTCTGGACGGCTGCGCTCTGGCCGGTGGTGAATCCCTGGGTCTGGGGCGCCATGCTGGTGGTGGCGCTGGCCCAGGTGGTCTGGCACTTCACCCTGATCAAGGACCGCACGCGCGACGGTTGCTTCAAGGCCTTCCGCCTCAACCACTGGCTGGGCTTCACCGTATTTGTAGGAGTGGTTCTCGGGTTGCTTTGAGTGCCTTGAGTTTCGATCGTTGAACCTCGCGCGCCGGCGGACGCGGTGTGCTCTGCTCCGCGGCTGTCCCCCGAGTCGGCTTCGCCGCCTCTCCTCCTTTACGCCGCTGCGCAGAGCACACCACGCCCGCCGTCGGAGGAGTGGCTTCTTCGCTCGCTACCTTTCGCTCGTGGATGCGGCGCGCGCTGCGCAGCGGCGTAAAGGGGGAGGCCGGCGCAGCCGGCCGGAGGACAGCCGCGGAGTAGCGTGCGCCGCGTCCACGAGCAGCGAGAGAAACCAGGTAACGCTTACTTCCCGAACTCGCGCCCAAGCTCCTCGGCGCGTTTCTGTGCCGCGAACAGCGCCTCTTCAAACTTCGCTTTCATACCCGCCGCGTCCATCGACGTGAGCGCGGCGTAGGTTGTGCCACCTTTGGAGGTGACACGCTCGCGCAGCGTTTGCGGTGGGTCTTCCGAGCGCTGGGCCAGGGTGGCCGCGCCGACGAAAGTGCCGACCGCGAGCTGGTAAGCGATCTCGGGCGGCAGGCCCATGCGGGTACCCGCGTCGCGCATGGCTTCGAGGAAATAGAACACGTAGGCCGGGCCCGAGCCGGAGAGCGCGGTCACGGCGTCGAGCTGGGCTTCCTGCGCCACCCACACCAGCTCGCCCGTGGTCTTCACCACGGCCTCGACGAGCGCGCGGTCGGCATCGCTGGCGCCCGCGCGGGCGAACAGGCCGGTCATGCCCAGGCCGACCAGGGCCGGCGTGTTGGGCATGGCGCGCACGATGCGCTGCGTCTGCAGCCAGCCGGCCATGCTCTCGCTGGTGATGCCTGCGGCCACGCTCAGGTGCAGCGCGTCTTTCAGGTGCGGTGCGCTGGCCAGCGCGGCTTCCTTGAAGGTCTGCGGCTTCACGGCCCAGACCACCAGGCCCGAGGGCTGGAGCGCAGGGCCGGCGGCCGGCAGCACGCTGACACCGGGGAACTGCTGTGCGAGCTTGGCGCGCTGCTCGTCCCAGGGCTCGACGATCTGCAAGGCGCTGGCGGGGTGGCCCTGGCGGACCAGGCCGCCGACGATGGCGCTGGCCATGTTGCCGCCGCCGATGAAGGTGATGGTGGGGTGGGTAGGCGTATTCATTGTGCCATTGTCGCGCGCCGCCGGTGGCGTGAACTGCCGCGCGCCATCAAGGGGCACCGAGGAGCCGGCTACGCAGCCACTGTTTGCCTCACCGCGCGCTCCCACTGCGCCATCTTCTCGGCCGCGCGCTCGCGCGAAAGCGTGGGATGGAAGGTGCGTTCGGCGCGCCATTGTTTCGAGAGCTCGTCCAGCCCGCCGTACACGCCGCTGTGCAGGCCGGCCAGGTAGGCCGCGCCGAGTGCCGTGGTTTCGATCACCGCCGGCCGCACCACCGGAATGCCGAGCAAATCGGCCTGGATCTGCATCAGCAGGTTGTTCGCGCAGGCGCCGCCGTCCACCCGCAGCTCGCTTACCGGCACGCCGCCAGCGGCCACGGCGTCGCGGCTCATGGCGTCGAGCAACGCCGCGCTCTGAAAGGCGATGCTCTCCAGCGCGGCGCGCGCGATGTGGGCCATGGTGGTGCCGCGCGTGAGCCCGGTGATGCTGCCGCGCGCCTCGGGCTGCCAGTAGGGCGCGCCCAGGCCGGTGAAGGCCGGCACCAGCACCACGCCGCCGGCGTCGGGCACGCTTTCCGCGAGTGCCTGCACCTCGCTGCTGGACGGGATCGCCTTCAGGCCGTCGCGCAGCCACTGCACCACGGCACCACCGATGAACACACTGCCTTCCAGCGCGTACTGCGGCGCACCGGCCGGTTGCGCGGTGGCGGTGGTGATGAGGCCGTTCTCGCTGACCTGGAAGCGCTCGCCGGTGTGCATCAGCATGAAGCAACCGGTGCCGTAGGTGTTCTTGGCCATGCCGGCGCTGAAACAGGCCTGGCCGAACAGGGCGCTCTGCTGGTCGCCGGCCACGCCGCCGATCTCCAGCGGTGCGCCCAGCCACTCGGCCTTCAGGCGGCCGAAGTGCGCGCTGGAGGGCAGGGCCTCGGGCATCAGGCCCCGGGGCACGTCGAGCAGGGCGAGCAGCTCGTCATCCCACTCGCGCGTGTGCACATTGAAGAGCATGGTGCGCGAGGCGTTGCTCACGTCGGTGACGTGGCGCTCGCCACCGGTCAGTTGCCAGATCAGCCAGCTGTCCACGGTGCCGAAGGCGAGTTCGCCGCGCTCGGCCTGCGCGCGCACGCCGGGCACGTGGTCCAGGATCCACTTGAGCTTGGTGCCGGAGAAATAGGCGTCGATGCGCAGCCCGGTCTTCTGCAGCACGGTATCGCTGGCGCCGCGTTCGCGCAGCTCGGCGCAGGTGTTCTCGGCGCGGCGGTCCTGCCAGACGATGGCGTTGTACACGGGTTCGCCGGTCTGGCGGTTCCACACCAGCGTGGTCTCGCGCTGGTTGGTGATGCCCACGGCCTGGATCTGGTCGGCGCGCAGTTTGGCCTGCTTCAAGGCCTCGCGCGCAGTCTCCAGCTGCGTCTGCCACAGGTCGCGCGGGTCGTGCTCGACCCAGCCCGGCTGCGGGTAGATCTGGCGGAACTCGCGCTGCGCCATGGTGACCACGCGGCCCTGGCGGTCGAACACGATGCTGCGCGAGCTGGAGGTGCCCTGGTCGAGGGCGAGCAGGTAGGTCATGGCGTCTTCCGGGAGAACAGTGTTGGTCAGGCGTTGTCGGTGCCGATGCCGGCGCGCACGCACTCGACGTTGGCCTGGGCCAGCAGTTCGTCGAACGGCGGCGGGGGCGCCAGGTCGGTGAAGACCACGTCGATGTCGTCCAGCCGCGCGAGCTCCACCATGGCGGGGCGGTTGAACTTGCTGTGGTCGGCGGCGAGCCAGACCTCGCGCGACTGCTCGACGATGGCGCGCGCCACCTTCACCTCGCGGTAGTCGAAGTCGCGCAGCGTGCCATCGGCCTCGATGCCGCTGATGCCGATCAGGCCGATGTCGACCCGGAACTGGCGCATGAAGTCCACCGTGGCCTCGCCCACGATGCCCTGGTCGGCGCCGCGCACCAGGCCGCCGGCCACGATCACCTCGCAGTCGGGGTTGGTGCTCATGAGCGAGGCGATGTGCAGGTTGTTGGTGATCACGCGCAGGCCGCGGTGGTGCTGCAGCTCGCGCGCCACCGCTTCGATGGTGGTGCCGATGTTCATGATCAGCGAGCAGCCGTTGGGCACGCGCCGGGCCACGGCGCGCGCGATGCGCGTCTTGGCGTCCGCCTGCATGGCCTGGCGCTGGCGGTAGGCGATGTTCTCGGTGGTCGAACCCGGTTGCCGCACCCCGCCGTGAAAACGCGACAGCAGGCCCGCCTCGGCCAGGCGCTGCACGTCGCGGCGCACGGTCTGCAGCGTGACGCCGAAGCGCTCGGCCAGGGCCTCGATGGTCTGCGGACCGTGGGCGCGCACTTCGTCGAGCAGCTGGGTGTGGCGGGGGTTCAGGTTCATCGGGCAGCGGGGCGTGGGTGAAAAGGCCACCCGAACATAACGGAATTCCCGGAGGCGCCTTCTCAGGGTAAGTACCGAATAAAAAGGAACATAAACGAACAACATAATCGGTAAAACGAATCGCCACCTGCTTTCGGGTGTGCGCTTTTTCACACTGGGACTCGAATGCAGCTGTCACTGGAGCACGTGGGCAAGACCGTGGGGCCAACCGCCCATCTCTATCCCCTGAGCCTGAACCTGGCCCCGAGGGAGGTGACGGTGTTGCTGGGCGCCACCCAGGCCGGCAAGACCAGCCTGATGCGTGTGATGGCCGGGCTGGACACGGCCACCGTCGGCCGGGTGCTGGCCGATGGGGTGGACGTGACGCGGGTGCCGGTGCGCCAGCGCAACGTGGCCATGGTCTACCAGCAGTTCGTCAACTACCCCTCGATGACGGTGGCGCAGAACATCGCCTCGCCCATGCGCCTGCGCGGCGAGCGCAACGTGGACCCGCGCGTGCGCGAGCTGGCCGCGCGCCTGCACATCGAACCCTTTCTCGACCGCCTGCCGGCCGAGCTCTCGGGCGGCCAGCAGCAGCGCGTGGCGCTGGCGCGGGCCCTGGCCAAGCAGGCGCCGCTGATGCTGTTCGACGAACCCCTGGTGAACCTGGACTACAAGCTGCGCGAGGAACTGCGCGAGGAACTCACCCACCTGTTCGCCACCAGCGACTCCACCGTGGTCTACGCCACCACCGAGCCGGGCGAGGCCCTGCTGCTCGGGGGCCACACGGCGGTGATGGACGCGGGTGAGCTGCTGCAATACGGCCCCACGGCCGAGGTGTTCCATGCGCCCAAGAGCATTCGCGTGGCGCGCGCCTTCAGCGACCCGCCGATGAACCTGATGGCTGCCGAGGCGGTCGCGGGCGGTGTGCGCGTGGCCGGCGGCGAGGTCTGGCCCCTGGCCCTGCCGGCCGACGCGCCCGCGCGGCTCACGCTCGGCCTGCGCGCCGGCGGCCTGCGGGTGGTGCAGCGGCCCGGCGACGTGGCGGTGCCCGGGCGCGTGGAGCTGGCCGAGATCGCGGGGTCGGACACGTTCGTGCACGTGCACACGGCCGTGGGCGAGCTGGTGGCCCAGCTCACCGGCGTGCACGACTGCCCGCTGGGCGATCCCATCACGCTGTACCTGCGGCCCGATCAGCTGTTCGTCTTCGATGCCGAGGGCCCGCTGGTGCAAGCCCCGGCGCGCGCGGGGAGGGCGGGCTGATGGCACGCATCGAACTCGACCTGGCGCACGCCTACCGGCCGAACCCCAAGGCGGACGAGGACTACGCGCTGCTGCCGCTGCAGATGACTTTCGAGGACGGCGGCGCCTACGCGCTGCTCGGCCCCTCTGGTTGCGGCAAGACCACCATGCTCAACATCATCTCGGGCCTGCTCGCGCCGTCGCAAGGCACGGTGCGCTTCAACGGCGTGGACGTGACGCGCCAGAGCCCGCAGCAGCGCAACATCGCCCAGGTGTTCCAGTTCCCGGTGATCTACGACACCATGACCGTGGCGCAGAACCTCGCTTTCCCCTTGCGCAACCGCAAGGTGCCCGAGGCCGAGATCAAAGACCGCGTGGGCCGCATCGCCGAGATGCTGGAGATGAGCCACCAGCTCGACCAGCGCGCGGCCGGCCTGTCCGCCGACCAGAAGCAGAAGATCTCGCTGGGCCGGGGCCTGGTGCGTTCGGACGTGTCGGCCGTGCTGTTCGACGAGCCGCTGACCGTGATCGACCCGCACCTGAAATGGCAGCTGCGGCGCAAGCTCAAGCAGATCCACCACGAACTCAAGCTCACGCTGATCTACGTGACGCACGACCAGGTGGAGGCGCTGACCTTCGCCGACGAGGTGGTGGTGATGACGCGCGGCCGCGCGGTGCAGGTGGGCGCGGCCGCGGCGCTGTTCGAGCGGCCGGCGCACACCTTCGTGGGTCACTTCATCGGCTCGCCCGGCATGAACTTCCTGCCCGCGACCAGCGTGCGCGGAGGCGTGGTGGTGCTGGAGCACCCGCTGGCGCTCACCAACGGCCAGGTGCTGCCCGAAGGGCCGGTCAAGCTCGGCATCCGCCCCGAGTACCTGGCGATCGGCCAGGCGGGCGAGCCCGACACGCTGCCCGCGACGGTCACGCGCGTGCAGGACATCGGCACCTACGTGATGGTGACCTGCGAGGCGGGCGAGCACCGCCTCAAGTGCCGGCTGGCGCCCGAAGCTACCGCGCCCGGGGTGGGAGAGACCGTGCACCTGCGCGTGCTGGGCCGGCACACCTGTTTCTACAAGGACGAGGTACTCATCGCATGAGCACAACCACCAAACCCGTGAACCAGAAGGCCTGGTGGCTGGTGCTGCCGGTGATTCTCTGCGTGGCCTTCTCGGCCGTGCTGCCGCTGATGACGGTGGTGAACTACTCGGTGCAGGACGTGCTCTCGCCCGACCGGCGCGTGTTCGTGGGCACCGAGTGGTTCGCCGCCGTGATGCGCGATGAAGAACTGCACCTGGCGCTGTGGCGGCAGATCCAGTTCTCGCTGGCGGTGCTGCTGGTGGAGATCCCGTTGGGCATCGCACTGGCGCTGTCCATGCCGGCGCAGGGCTGGAAGTCCTCGGCCGTGCTGGTGCTGGTGGCGCTGTCGCTGCTGATCCCGTGGAACGTGGTCGGCACCATCTGGCAGATCTTCGGCCGCGCCGATATCGGCCTCATGGGCTACTTCCTGCAGTGGGCCGGCATGGACTACAGCTACACCGGCAACCCGGTGCACGCGTGGTGGACGGTGCTGATCATGGACGTGTGGCACTGGACGCCGCTGGTCGCGCTGCTGGCCTTCGCGGGCCTGCGCAGCATCCCCGACGCCTACTACCAGGCCGCCAGCATCGACGGCGCGAGCAAGTGGGCCGTGTTCCGCTACATCCAGCTGCCCAAGATGCGCGGCGTGCTGATGATCGCGGTGCTGCTGCGCTTCATGGACAGCTTCATGATCTACACCGAGCCCTTCGTGCTCACTGGCGGCGGCCCCGGCAACGCCACCACTTTCCTCTCGCAGTACCTCACCACCAAGGCGGTCGGCCAGTTCGACCTCGGCCCGGCGGCGGCGTTCTCGCTGATCTATTTCCTCATCATCCTGCTGTTCTGCTTCGTGCTCTACAACTGGATGCAGAGCCTGGGCACGTCGGAGAAGGAGCAGGGCCATGGATGATTTTTCGCCGAGCCGCCTCAAGAAAAATTGCTCCCCCCCGGGGGGATGGCGCGCAGCGCCAAGGGGGCTCCATGGATAAGCGGCGTTTCAGGAAGAGGACGCTGTTCCTCATCGCCTACCTGGTCTTCGCGCTATTGCCCATCTACTGGATGGTCAACATGAGCTTCAAGACCAACCAGGAAATCCTCTCGTCCTTCACGCTGTGGCCGGCCGAGTTCACCTGGGCCAACTACCGGACCATCTTCACCGACCCATCCTGGTACTCGGGCTACATCAACAGCCTGATCTACGTCGGCATCAACACCGTGATCTCGCTGGTGGTGGCGCTGCCGGCGGCCTACGCGTTCTCGCGCTACCGCTTCCTGGGCGACAAGCACGTGTTCTTCTGGCTGCTCACCAACCGCATGACGCCGCCGGCCGTGTTCCTGCTGCCCTTCTTCCAGCTCTACACCACGCTGGGCCTGATGGACACGCACATCGCCGTGGCGATGGCGCACCTGCTGTTCAACGTGCCGCTGGCGGTTTGGATTCTCGAAGGCTTCATGAGCGGCATCCCGCGCGAGATCGACGAGACGGCCTACATCGATGGCTACAGCTTCCCGCGCTTCTTCTTCACCATCTTCCTGCCGCTGATCAAGGCCGGCGTGGGGGTGGCGGCGTTCTTCTGCTTCATGTTCAGCTGGGTCGAGCTGCTGCTGGCGCGCACGCTCACCAGCGTGAACGCCAAGCCCATCGTGGCGACGATGACGCGCACCGTGAGCGCCAGCGGCATGGACTGGGCCACGCTGGCCGCGGCCGGCGTGCTCACCATCGTGCCGGGCGCGATCGTCATCTGGTTTGTGCGGCACTACATCGCGAAGGGCTTCGCGATGGGCCGCGTCTGAGAAAAGGAGAGCAAGTCATGCCACATCGAGACCCACAGTTCCAGCAAACGCCGCAGGACTGGCTTTGCCAGGCTGCTGGCGTTGCCCCCCTGCGGGGGGTGCGCCGCAGGCGCGCGGGGGGATAGCCATGTTCCAGTGGATGGTCTGGACCACACCCGTGGCCGTGTTCTTCACCTGCATCGCGCTCATGCTCGCGGGCATGACCCTGTGGGAGGTCAAGGCGCCGACGATCGAGCGCAAGGGCTTCCTGCCCATGGTCACCTCGCGCGGCGACCGCCTGTTCATCGGCCTGCTCGGCGCGGCCTACATCAACCTCGCCTTCATCGGCCTGGCGGGCTGGTTCGCCCAGTGGTTCTCGCTGGAGCAGGAACCCAGCATCTGGATCGCCTTCGTGCTCTCCATGGGCTGGCTGCTGCTGGTGATGCGCAAGGGCTGACCGAGCCGGTTTTCTTTCCTGTGGATTCGGCCCAATGCTTCCCCGGGGCCGAGATCTCTCACACACCGGGGAAGCACACCGCTAGAGGAGACGACATGAAATTGCGACACACCACCCTGGCCCTGGCCGCTTTGCTGGCCATGGGTGCCTTGCCCGCGTGGGCCGACGAGGCCGCCGCCAAGAAGTGGATCGACAGCGAGTTCCAGCCTTCGACCCTCACCAAGGCCCAGCAGGCGGCCGAGATGAAGTGGTTCATCGACGCGGCCGCCAAGCTCAAGGCCAAAGGCGTGAAAGAGATTTCGGTGGTGTCGGAGACCATCACCACGCACGAGTACGAGAGCAAGACGCTGGCCAAGGCCTTCGCCGAGATCACCGGCATCACCGTCAAGCACGACCTGATCCAGGAAGGCGATGTGGTCGAGAAGCTGCAGACCTCCATGCAGTCGGGCAAGTCGATCTACGACGGCTGGATCAGCGACTCCGACCTGATCGGCACGCACTACCGCTACGGCAAGATGATGAACCTGACCGACTACATGGCCGGCAAGGGCAAGGAGTTCACCAACCCGGGCCTGGACATCAAGGACTTCATCGGCACCAGCTTCACCACCGCGCCCGACAAGAAGCTCTACCAGCTGCCCGATCAGCAGTTCGCCAACCTTTACTGGTTCCGCGCCGACCTGTTCGACCGCAAGGACCTGAAGGACAAGTTCAAGGCCAAGTACGGCTACGACCTGGGCGTGCCGCTCAACTGGAGCGCCTACGAAGACATCGCCGAGTTCTTCACCAACGACGTCAAGACCATCGACGGCAAGCCGATCTACGGCCACATGGACTACGGCAAGAAGGACCCGTCGCTGGGCTGGCGCTTCACCGACGCCTGGCTGTCCATGGCCGGCACCGCCGACATCGGTATCCCCAATGGCAAGCCGGTGGACGAATGGGGCATCCGCGCCTCGGCCGACGGCTGCAACCCGCAGGGCGCGAGCGTCTCGCGCGGTGGCGCCACCAACTCGCCGGCCGCCGTGTACGCCCTCACCAAGTACATCGACTGGATGAAGAAGTACGCGCCCAAGGAGGCCACCGGCATGACCTTCGGCGAAGCCGGCCCGGTGCCCGCGCAGGGCCAGATCGCGCAGCAGATCTTCTGGTACACCGCCTTCACCGCCGACATGACCAAACCCGGGCTGCCGGTGGTGAATGCCGACGGCACGCCCAAGTGGCGCATGGCACCCGGCCCGAACGGCCCGTACTGGAAGCAGGGCATGCAGAACGGCTACCAGGACGTGGGTTCGTGGTCGTTCTTCAACGGCCACGACGAGAACAAGACCGCCGCCGCCTGGCTGTACGCACAGTTCGTGACCGCCAAGACCACCTCGTTGAAGAAGACCATCGTGGGTCTGACCCCGATCCGCGAGAGCGACATCCAGAGCAAGGCCATGACCGACCTCGCGCCCAAGCTGGGCGGCCTGGTCGAGTTCTACCGCAGCCCGGCCCGCGTGGCCTGGACGCCCACCGGCACCAACGTGCCGGACTACCCCAAGCTCGCGCAGCTCTGGTGGCAGAACGTGGCCCAGGCCGTGACCGGCGAGAAGACGCCCCAGGCCGCGATGGACAACCTGGCCGAGCAGATGGACCAGGTCATGAGCCGCCTGGAGCGCGCCGGCATGGAGCGCTGCGCGCCCAAGCTCAACCCCAAGGGCGATCCCAACAAGTACCTGAGCGACAAGGCCGCGCCCTGGAAGAAGCTGGCCAATGAAAAGCCCAAGGGAGAGACCATCGCCTACGACCAGCTGCTCAACGCATGGAAGAATGGCAAGGTCCGCTGATGTGATGCATCGGCTTTTGTAGCAACCGTCCTCCGCACCGCCTGGGTGCGGAGGACCATCCACTCCCCCATGAAACGCGCAGAACTGCTTGAATCGCTGTCCCGCCATGGCGTGTACGACCTCGCGGTGGTCGGTGGCGGGGCCACGGGCCTGGGGGTGGCGCTCGATGCGGCGCTGCGCGGTTTCTCCGTGGTGCTGCTGGAGTCGCACGACTTCGCCGGTGGCACCTCGTCGCGCTCCACCAAGCTGCTGCACGGCGGCGTGCGTTACCTGGCGCAGGGCAACCTGGCCCTGGTGCGCGAAGCGCTGGCCGAGCGTGCCACGGTGCTGCGCATCGCGCCGCACCTGGCGCAGCCGCTGCCCTTCGTCATGCCGTCCTATCGATGGTGGCAGACCCCTTTCTATGGCCTTGGCCTCAAGCTGTACGACCTGCTGGCCGGCGGCGCGGGCCTGGGCCGCACCGAATTCCTCAACCGGGCGCAGGCGCTGCAGGCCCTGCCCGGCGTCAAGCCCGATGGCCTGCGGGGCGGGGTGAAGTACTGGGACGGCCAGTTTGACGACGCCCGCCTGGCGCTGGCACTGGCGCGCAGCGCCGAGGCGGCGGGCGCCCGTGTGCTGAACTACGCCGAGGTCACGGCCGTGCGCCAGCTCGCAGGCGCCGATCGGCCGATGTCGGTGCTGGACGTGACCGATCGGCGCGGCGGCGGCACCTTCCAGTTGCAGGCCCGCTGCGTGGTCAACGCCACGGGCGTCTGGGTGGACGCCCTGCGCGACCGCACCCAGCCGCCGGTGAACCAGGGCGGCACGCCCTCCCACATGGTCAGCCCCAGCCAGGGGGTGCACGTGGTGGTGGACCGCGACTTCCTGCCCGGCGGCCACGCGCTGCTTGTGCCCAAGACCCGCGATGGCCGGGTGCTGTTCGCCGTGCCCTGGCTCGGCAAGCTGGTGCTGGGCACGACCGACACCCCCCGCCGCGACCTGCCGCGCGAACCGGACGCCTTCGCCGAAGAGCTGGAATTCATCCTCAGCGAAGCCAGCCAGGCGCTGAGCCGGCCGGTGCGCCGCGCGGACATCCGAAGCCTCTGGGTCGGCCTGCGGCCCCTGGTGGCGGCGCCCGAGGCGGCCGAGGGCGGCACCAAGGTGTTGTCGCGCGAACACACCATCGTGGTGGACGCCAATGGCCTGGTCACCGTCACCGGCGGCAAATGGACCACCTACCGCGCCATGGCCGAGGACGTGCTGGAGCGCTGCTTCGCCGGCCGCCTGCTGCCACACCGCGCCGGTGGCCAGAGCGCCGGCCATGTGCTGCTGGGTGCCGAGGCCACCGCCAGCCCGGTCACGCCTCTGTATGCGCCACCCGGTCTTCACTTGTATGGGACCGAAGCCCCGCAGGTGGGGGCCTGCCCGGGGCAGGCGAACCTGCTGGGTGCCGGATTGACCGAGGCCATGGTGCGCTATGCCGCCCGCTTCGAGTACGCCCAGACCGTGGAGGATGTGCTGGCCCGGCGCTGGCGCGTGCTGTTCCTGGATGCCGCCGAGGCCGCCCGCCTGGCGCCCGCCGTGGCGGCGATCCTGGCCGAAGAGCTGTCCGGCGACCCGGAACTGGCGGCTTTCCAGGCCCTGTGCGACCGGTATCTGCCGGTTTCTGCATCCCCAGTTGACGCGCCAGCCGCATCCATGCCATAATTCGCGGCTTCGCTTGAAAAGGCGAAGAGCTATCTGCCCACCGAAGGGGGTGAGCCGGGTGCAATGCCCGGCAAGCCTTCAACGACGGGCCCAAGACTGATCACTCCCGGCCGTGGTGGCTGGGGGGATTCAAGTTGGGACTTAAATCAAATGATTCAAACGCAATCTCGACTCGATGTTGCTGACAACACGGGCGCGAAGTCCGTGATGTGCATCAAGGTGCTCGGCGGCTCCAAGCGTCGTTACGCCAGTGTGGGCGACGTCATCAAAGTCAGCATCAAGGAAGCAGCGCCCCGTGGCCGCGTCAAAAAAGGCGAGGTTTACAACGCTGTGGTGGTCCGCACCGCCAAGGGCATCCGTCGTCAGGACGGCGCCCTGATCAAATTCGACGGCAACGCAGCAGTGTTGCTCAACGCCAAGCTGGAGCCCATCGGCACCCGCATCTTCGGACCGGTCACGCGCGAACTGCGCACCGAGAAGTTCATGAAGATCGTGTCGCTGGCGCCCGAGGTTCTCTGAGGACTCATCATGAACAAGATTCGTAGTGGCGATGAAGTCATCGTGATTGCCGGTCGCGACAAGGGCAAGCGCGGCAAGGTGCTGCAGCGCAGCGACGACAGCCGTCTGGTTGTCGAAGGCGTGAACCTCGTGAAGAAGCATGCCAAGCCGAACCCCATGAAGGGCATCACCGGCGGCATCATCGAAAAGACCATGCCCATCCACCAGTCCAACGTCGCCATCTTCAATGGCGCCACCGGCAAGGCGGATCGCGTGGGCATCAAGCTCCTGGCCGACGGCAAGAAAGTGCGCGTCTTCAAGTCCAGCGGCGAAGAAATCAAGGTGGCATGACCATGGCACGTTTGCAAGAAGTTTTCCGCGACACCATCGCCCCGGACCTCATGAAGAAGTTCGGCTACAAGTCGACGATGGAAGTGCCGCGCATCACCAAGATCACGCTCAACATGGGTGTGAGCGAGGCCGTGGCCGACAAGAAGGTCATGGACAACGCCGTCGGCGACCTGACCAAGATCGCAGGCCAGAAGCCGGTCGTGACCAAGGCCCGCAAGGCCATCGCGGGTTTCAAGATCCGTGAGCAGCAGGCCATTGGCTGCATGGTCACCCTGCGTGGCGCGCGCATGTACGAATTCCTGGACCGTTTCGTCACCGTGGCACTGCCCCGCGTGCGCGACTTCCGTGGTATCTCCGGCCGTTCGTTCGACGGTCGCGGCAACTACAACGTCGGCGTCAAGGAACAGATCATTTTCCCTGAGATCGAGTACGACAAGGTCGATGCCTTGCGCGGTCTCAACATCAGCATCACGACGACCGCCAAGAACGACGAAGAGTGCAAGGCTCTTCTGGCCGGTTTCCGTTTCCCGTTCAAGAACTGAGGTGGCGCGTGGCTAAACAAGCACTACTCCAACGTGAACTCAAGCGCGAGAAGCTCGCCGCCAAGTTCGCCAAGAAATACACCGAACTGAAGGCGACGTCCAACGACGCCAAGAAGAGCGAAGAAGAACGCGATGCAGCCCGTCTGGCGCTGCAGAAGCTGCCCCGCAACGCGAACCCGACCCGTCAGCGCAACCGCTGCGAGATCACCGGTCGTCCGCGTGGCACCTTCGCCCACTTCGGCCTGGCCCGTGCCAAGGTCCGTGAAATGGCGTTTGCCGGTGAAATCCCCGGCATCACCAAAGCCAGCTGGTAAGCATTAGGAGAACCACAAATGAGCATGAGTGATCCTATTGCAGACATGTTGACCCGCATCCGCAACGCACAGATGGTCGAGAAGGCCGTTGTGACGATGCCGGCTTCCAAGGTCAAGGCCGCGATCGCCCAGGTCCTGAAGGACGAGGGTTACATCGACGGGTTCCAGGTCAAGAGCACCGACGGCAAGAACGAGCTTGAGATCGCTCTCAAGTACTACGCCGGTCGCCCCGTGATCGAGCGCATCGAGCGCGTGAGCCGTCCCGGCCTGCGCGTCTACCGTGGCCGCAACGCCATCCCCCAGGTCCAGAACGGCCTGGGCGTGGCCATCGTCACCACGCCGCAAGGCGTGATGACCGACCGCAAGGCACGCGCTACCGGTGTCGGTGGCGAAGTCCTGTGTTACGTCGCCTGATGCGGGCATTGAGGAGAAATTAATGTCACGTATTGGAAAACTGCCGGTCACCGTCCCAGCCGGGGTGGAAGTCGCCGTCAAGGACAACCAGATCAATGTCAAGGGTGCCCTGGGTGCCCTGGCGCTGACGCTGAACACGCTGGTCAAGGTTGAGAACAAGGCCGGCACGCTGACGTTCGTCCCCGTGGACGAATCGCGCGAAGCCAATGCCATGTCCGGCACCATGCGCCAGCTGGTCAACAACATGGTCAATGGTGTGAGCAAGGGCTTCGAGAAGAAGCTGACGCTGCTGGGCGTGGGCTACAAGGCCCAGGCACAGGGTGCCAAGCTCAACCTGACGGTTGGCTACTCCCACCCCGTGGTGATGGACATGCCCGCCGGCATCAAGGTGGAAACCCCGACGCCGACCGAAATCCTGATCAAGGGTTCCGACCGCCAGCGCGTGGGCCAGATCGCTTCCGAGGTGCGAGCCGTTCGCCCCCCCGAGCCTTACAAGGGCAAGGGCATCCGTTATGCGGATGAAAAGGTCGTGATCAAGGAAACCAAGAAGAAATAAGGACCAGGATCATGTTGACCAAAAAAGAGCAACGTCTCCGCCGCGCCCGCCAAACGCGCATCCGCATTGCGCAACAAGGCGCCGTGCGCCTGAGCGTGAACCGCACCAACCTGCACATCTACGCCAGCGTCATCTCCGACGACGGCGGCCGCGTGCTGGCTGCTGCATCGACCGCCGAAGCCGAAGTGCGCGCCCAGATCGGTGGCGCTGGCAAGGGTGGCAACACCGCTGCCGCTGCCCTGGTGGGCAAGCGCATCGCCGAAAAGGCGAAGGCCGCCGGCATCGAGAAGGTGGCGTTTGACCGTTCCGGTTTTGCTTACCACGGCCGGGTGAAAGCCCTGGCAGACGCGGCTCGTGAAGCCGGTCTGCAGTTCTGATCAAACGGAATACACAAAATGGCTAAATTTACGGCAAACATCAACAAAGAAGCGAACGAAGACGGTCTGCGCGAAAAGATGATCGCGATCAACCGCGTGACCAAGGTGGTCAAGGGCGGTCGCATTCTCGGTTTCGCAGCGCTGACCGTGGTCGGTGATGGCGATGGCCGCGTGGGCATGGGCAAGGGCAAGGCGCGTGAAGTGCCGGTGGCCGTGCAGAAGGCCATGGAACAGGCCCGTCGCAACATGATCAAGGTGTCGCTCAAGAACGGCTCGCTGCACCACAGCGTGCACGGTGAGCACGGCGCTTCCAACGTCATGATGCTGCCGGCTTCCAAGGGTACCGGCATCATCGCTGGCGGCCCGATGCGCGCGGTGTTCGAAGTGTTGGGCATCACCGATGTCGTGGCCAAGAGCCATGGCTCGAGCAACCCCTACAACCTGGTGCGCGCCACGCTGGACGCACTGAAGAATTCGACGACCCCTGCCGACGTGGCTGCCAAGCGTGGCAAGTCCGTCGAAGAGATCCTGGGTTGATTGGAGCGATCATGACCACTCAAAACACCGTCAAGGTTCAACTGGTGCGCAGCCCCATTGGAACCAAGCAATCCCACCGCGACACCGTCCGTGGCCTGGGCCTGCGCAAGCTCAACAGCGTCAGCGAGCTGCAGGACACGCCCGCTGTGCGCGGCATGATCAACAAGATCAGCTACCTGGTCAAAATCGTCTGATCGGAGTCACTGACATGCAACTCAATACCATCAAGCCTTCCGAAGGCGCCAAGCACGCCAAGCGCCGTGTCGGCCGCGGCATCGGTTCGGGCCTGGGCAAGACCGCGGGTCGTGGCCACAAGGGCCAGAAGTCCCGTTCGGGCGGCTACCACAAGGTCGGTTTCGAAGGCGGTCAGATGCCGCTGCAGCGCCGTCTGCCCAAGCGTGGCTTCAAGTCCGCTCAGCTGCAGTTCAACGCTGAAGTCACGCTGAGCGACCTCAACGCGCTCGAAGTGGCCGATGTCGACATGCTCGTGCTCAAGCAGGCAGGCCTCGTGCCCCACCTGGCCAAGCGCGTCAAGGTGATCAAGACCGGTGAGATCACGCGTGCCGTGACCCTCAAGGACATCACCGCGACCGCTGGTGCCAAGCAAGCCATCGAAGCCGCTGGCGGCTCGCTGGCGGCCTGATCGGACTCGAACGGGAACTTCCTGTGGCAACTGGATCCACGTCACTGGCCAAAACCGGAAAGTTCGGCGACCTGCGTCGCCGGCTGGTGTTCCTGTTGTTGGCGCTGGTGGTCTACCGCATCGGGGCTCACATCCCCGTGCCCGGCATCGACCCCGCGCAACTGGCGCAATTGTTCCAGGGACAGCAGGGCGGCATTCTCAGCCTGTTCAACATGTTCTCGGGCGGGGCGCTCTCGCGCTTCACCGTGTTCGCGCTGGGGATCATGCCGTACATCTCGGCCTCGATCATCATGCAGCTCATGACCTACGTGGTACCCACGTTCGAGCAGCTGAAGAAAGAGGGCGAGGCCGGTCGTCGCAAGATCACGCAATACACCCGTTACGGCACGCTGGCTCTGGCCATTTTCCAGGCGATGGGCATTGCCCTGGCCCTGGAAGGTTCGCCTGGTCTGGTGATCGATCCCGGCATGGGCTTCCGCCTGACGGCCGTGGTCAGCCTGGTGGCCGGCACCATGTTCCTGATGTGGCTGGGTGAGCAGATCACCGAGCGCGGTCTGGGCAACGGCATCTCGATCCTGATCTTCGCGGGTATTGCGGCCGGTTTGCCGAGTGCCATTGGCGGTCTGCTGGAGCTGGTGCGCACCGGTGCCATGAACATCCTGGTGTCGATCTTCATCATCGCACTGGTGATCCTGGTCACCTACTTCGTGGTGTTCGTGGAGCGCGGCCAGCGCAAGATCCTGGTGAACTACGCACGCCGTCAGGTGGGCAACAAGGTGTACGGAGGCCAGTCCTCGCACCTGCCGCTCAAGCTGAACATGGCCGGTGTGATTCCGCCGATCTTCGCGTCGTCCATCATCCTGCTGCCCACCACGGTGGTGAGCTGGGTGAGCACCGGTGACTCGACCCGCTGGTTGCGCGACATCGCGGCGGCGCTGTCGCCCGGCCAACCGATCTACGTGGCGTTGTATGCCGCGGCCATCGTTTTCTTCTGCTTCTTCTACACCGCACTGGTGTTCAACAGCCGCGAAACGGCCGACAACCTGAAGAAGAGTGGCGCGTTCATTCCAGGCATCCGCCCGGGTGATCAGACCGCCCGCTACATCGACAAGATTTTGTTGAGGTTGACACTGGCTGGCGCTGTGTACATCACCGCCGTGTGTCTGCTGCCCGAGTTCCTGATCCTGAAGTACAACGTGCCGTTCTATTTCGGCGGCACCTCCCTGTTGATCATCGTGGTGGTCACCATGGACTTCATGGCCCAGGTGCAGAATTACATGATGTCGCAGCAATATGAATCGCTGCTCAAGAAGGCCAGTTTCAAAACCTCCCCTTGAACTTCGCTTATGGCCAAGGACGATGTGATCGAGATGCAGGGTGAGGTGATTGAAAACCTCCCCAACGCGACCTTCAGGGTCAAGCTCGAAAACGGTCATGTGGTGCTGGGGCATATCAGCGGCAAGATGCGGATGCATTACATCCGTATCCTGCCGGGGGACAAGGTCAAGGTAGAGCTCACGCCCTACGACCTCACCCGAGCGCGAATCGTGTTCCGCTCGAAGTGAACGGTCAGTTGTTGAATGTTTTAGGAATATCTAGGAGAAGACTATGAGAGTTTCGGCTTCGGTCAAGAAAATGTGCCGCAACTGTAAGATCATCAAACGGCATGGCGTCGTGCGAGTCATTTGCACCGATCCGCGTCACAAGCAGCGTCAAGGCTGACCGGTTAGTTAAGAGGACCCAACATGGCTCGTATTGCAGGCATCAACATTCCGCCGCACAAGCACGCCGAAATCGGCTTGACGGCAATCTTCGGCATTGGCCGCACCCGCGCTCGCAAGATCTGCGAAGCCTGCGGCATCGACTACGCCAAGAAGATCAAGGATCTGAGCGACGCGGAACTCGAAAAAGTGCGCGACCAGGTCGGTACGTTCACGATCGAGGGTGACCTGCGTCGTGAAACCACGATGAACATCAAGCGTTTGATGGACATCGGTTGCTACCGTGGCTTCCGCCACCGCCGTGGTCTGCCGCTGCGTGGTCAGCGCACCAAGACCAACGCCCGTACGCGCAAGGGTCCCCGCAAGGCCGCCCAGTCGCTGAAAAAATAAACGGTTAGAAGGACCCTCATGGCCAAGTCTCCCTCCAGCAGCGCATCCGCCCGCGTTCGCAAGAAAGTCCGCAAGAACGTTGCCGACGGCATTGCACACGTGCACGCCTCGTTCAACAACACGATCATCACCATCACCGACCGCCAGGGCAACGCACTGTCCTGGGCTTCGTCGGGTGGCCAGGGCTTCAAGGGCTCGCGCAAATCCACGCCTTTCGCTGCCCAGGTGGCTTCGGAAGTGGCTGGCCGCGCCGCCATTGAACAAGGCATCAAGAACCTGGACGTCGAGATCAAGGGCCCCGGCCCTGGCCGCGAATCCTCGGTGCGCGCCCTCGGCGCGCTGGGCATCCGCATCAACTCGATCTCCGACGTGACCCCGGTGCCGCACAACGGCTGCCGCCCGCAGAAGCGCCGCCGCATCTGAGACACGACCGCGCTGATCGCGGTATAATTGAAGGCTTTTTTCGTGCGCCACCGCAGTCGCCTGCGGTGGCATTTTTGCTAAGCCCACCGCCATCTCCCCTGAGGGATGGCTCCCGCAACAACCGGTTGCGGCAGTGAAACCAAGGAAACCAACGTGGCACGCTACCTCGGCCCCAAGGCCAAACTTTCCCGCCGTGAAGGCGCCGACCTGTTGCTCAAGAGCGCCCGTCGCTCGATCAGCGACAAGGCCAAATTCGACTCCAAGCCCGGCCAGCACGGCCGCACCTCGGGCCAGCGCACCTCCGATTTCGGCGTGCAGCTGCGCGAGAAGCAGAAGGTCAAGCGCACCTATGGCGTGCTGGAGCGCCAGTTCCGCCGCTACTTCGCCGAAGCCGACCGCCGCCGTGGCAACACCGGCGCCAACCTGTTGTTCCTGCTCGAAGCGCGCCTGGACAACGTGGTGTTCCGCATGGGCTTTGCATCCACCCGCGCCGAAGCCCGCCAGATCGTGTCGCACAAGGCGATCACGGTGAACGGCCAGTCGGTCAACATCCCGTCGTACTCGGTGAAGGCCGGTGACGTGATCGCCGTGCGTGAGAAGTCGAAGAAACAAGGCCGCGTCATTGAAGCCCTCGAGTTGGCCAAGCAGATTGGCTTCCCGGCTTGGGTCGACGTGTCGACCGACAAGGTCGAAGGCGTGTTCAAGAAGTCGCCCGACCGCGATGAGTTCGGCTCCGACATCAACGAATCGCTGATCGTCGAACTGTATTCCCGTTAATTCCGTTCCCGGCCGGCATCCTCGCGGTGCGGTCGGGCCATGCTCCGTCTGCCTTATCGGTGTAACGAGCCGAGGGTCCTGAAGGAAGTTTGAATGCTGAACAATCTGCTGAAGCCCAAGACCATCAACGTCGAGCAAGTCTCGACCAATCGCGCCAAAGTCACGCTCGAGCCCTTCGAGCGTGGTTACGGCCACACGCTGGGCAACGCCCTGCGCCGGGTTCTGCTGTCGTCCATGACCGGCCACGCGCCGACCGAAGTCACCATTGCGGGTGTCGTGCACGAGTACTCGTCGATCGACGGCGTGCAAGAAGATGTGGTCAACATGCTCTTGAACCTCAAGGGCGTGGTGTTCAAGCTGCACAACCGCGACGAAGTCACGCTGAGTCTGCGCAAGGACGGTGAAGGTGTCGTGACCGCCGCCGACATCCAGACGCCGCACGATGTCGAGATCGTCAACCCCGGGCACGTGATTGCCACCCTGTCTGCCGGCGCCAAGCTGGACATGCAGATCAAGGTGGAAAAGGGCCGTGGCTATGTGCCGGGCAGCCTGCGCCGCAACGACGATCAGACGCGTTCGATCGGCCGCATCGTGCTCGACGCTTCGTTCTCGCCCGTCAAGCGCGTGAGCTACACGGTGGAAAGCGCCCGCGTCGAGCAGCGCACCGACTTGGACAAGCTGGTGCTCGAGATCGAGACCAACGGCTCCATCGGTCCGGAAGAAGCGGTTCGCGCCTCGGCCAAGATCCTGGTCGAACAGCTCGCGGTGTTCGCGCAGCTCGAAGGCGTGGAACTCTCGGCGTTCGATGCCCCGGCACAGCGCAGCTCGCAGCAATTCGACCCGATCCTGCTGCGTCCTGTGGACGAACTGGAACTGACCGTGCGCTCGGCCAACTGCCTCAAGGCCGAGAACATCTATTACATCGGTGATCTGATCCAGCGCACCGAGAACGAGCTTCTCAAGACCCCCAACCTGGGTCGCAAGTCGCTCAACGAAATCAAGGAAGTGCTTGCCTCGCGCGGCCTGACCTTGGGCATGAAGCTTGAAAACTGGCCGCCTGCCGGCCTGGACAAGCACTAAAGACCGCAGCGTCTGGCCAAGGAGGCCAGACCCGGACCAACTCCCAGTACCTGATACGGCTGGGGGCAAAACACTGAAAGGATGAAAAAATGCGTCACGGACACGGACTTCGCAAACTCAACCGCACCAGCGAGCACCGCCTCGCCATGCTGCGCAACATGATGAATTCGCTGCTCACGCACGAAGCCATCAAGACCACGGTGCCCAAGGCCAAAGAGCTGCGCCGCGTGGTCGAGCCCATGATCACCCTGGCCAAGGAACCCACGCTGGCCAACCGCCGCCTGGCGTTCGACCGCCTGCGCGACCGCGATGTGGTTGTGAAGCTGTTCAACGAACTGGGCCCGCGCTTCAAGGCCCGCCCCGGTGGCTACACCCGCATCCTGAAGATGGGTTTCCGCGTGGGCGACAACGCGCCGATGGCACTGGTCGAACTGGTGGATCGTGCAGAAGATGCCGCCCCGGCGGCCGACGCTGACAAAGCGTGATAGAATACAAGGCTTGACGCGGAGTGGAGCAGCCTGGTAGCTCGTTGGGCTCATAACCCAAAGGTCGCAAGTTCAAATCTTGCCTCCGCAACCAAAAAACCAAGCGTTTGCTTGTCATTGAAGCCCTCGGAAACGTGGGCTTTTTTGTTTCTGTCGAGGCTTGGAGCGAAGTCGATGGCAGCGCACGATGCGCCCCGACTTCCGTGGTCAACGCGCAGACGAAGCGCGATCGTTGCCCGCGCGCCAGCCTCGCAGCAGGAGCGCGTTGCTCACCACGCTCACGCTGCTGAGGGCCATGGCCGCACCCGCCACCACCGGATTGAGCAAACCCGCCGCGGCCAGCGGGATGCCGATGACGTTGTACGCGAAGGCCCAGAACAGGTTCTGGCGGATCTTGCGGTAGGTGCGTCGCGAGATGTCGATCGCATCGGCCACCAGCGCCGGGTCGCCGCGCATGAGTGTGATGCCCGCCGCGTGCATGGCCACGTCGGTGCCGGTGGACATGGCGATGCCCACATCGGCTGCCGCCAGGGCCGGCGCATCGTTGATGCCGTCGCCCACCATGGCCACCGACTTGCCCCCGGCCTTGAGCCGGTTCACGATCGCCGCCTTGTCCGCCGGCAGCACCTCGGCCTCGATGTGGTCGATGCCCAGCGCACCGCCCACCACCGCCGCGCTGCCGCGGTTGTCGCCCGTGAGCATCACCGTGCGCACGCCCATGGCCTGAAGGCTCTTCACCGCTTTGATGGCGCTGGCCTTGGGGGCATCGCCAAACGCCAGCAGGCCCACCAGCACCGGCGACTCCGTCACGTCGGCCAGCCAGGACACCGTGCGGCCCTTTTCCTGGAGCTGCCGCGAGGGCCCGGCCAGCGCGGCGGTGTCCACGCCGAGCTCCTGCATGTAACGCGGGCTGCCCAGGCGCAGTGCGCGGCCCTGCACCTCGGCCGACATGCCGCGCCCGGGCACGGCACTCACCTTGGCGGCCGAGAGCGTGGGCACGCCGGCCGCCTTCGCGGCGTCCATCACGGCGCGCGCCAGCGGGTGTTCGCTGCCGGCCTGAATGGCCGCGCTCCACGACAGCAGCTCCGCCTCATGGCCGGGTGCCGGCAGGGCCGACACCAGCTGCGGCTTGCCTTCGGTCAGCGTGCCGGTCTTGTCGAAAGCCACCGTGTCGATGCGGTGCGCCACCTCCAGTGCCTCGGCGTCCTTGATCAGGATGCCGTGGCGCGCGGCCACCCCGGTGCCGGCCATGATGGCGGTGGGCGTGGCCAGACCCAGCGCACAAGGACAGGCGATCACCAGCACCGCCACCGCGTTCAGGATGGCCTGCTCCCAGTGGCCCGTGGCCAGGCCCCAGCCCAGCAGGGTGATCGCGGCGATCACCAGCACCACCGGCACGAAGACCGCACTCACGCGGTCCACGATGCGCTGGATCGGGGCCTTCTTCGCCTGGGCCGATTCGACCATGCGCACGATCCGCGAGAGCGTGGACTCAGCGCCCACGGCCGTGGTCTCCACCAGCAACAGGCCTTCGGCATTGACCGCGCCACCGGTGACCTTGTCGCCCGCGTGTTTGGCCACGGGCAGGCTCTCGCCGGTGATCAGCGATTCGTCCACCTGGCTGGAACCAATGGTGACGATCCCGTCCACCGGGATGCGCTCACCCGGGCGGATGACCACGATGTCCCCGAGTTTCACGCGCGCCATGGGCACGTCCACATCGCCGTAAGGCATGCGCACCCGCGCCACCTCGGGCTTGAGGGCGTTGAGGGCCGCGATGGCGGCGGTGGTCTGGCGCTTGGCGCGGGCCTCCAGCCACTTGCCCAGCAACACCAGCGTGATGATCACGGCCGAGGCCTCGAAGTACAGGTGAGGGGTGCCGTGCTCCGCGTGCTTGAACAGCAGGTACAGGCTCAGACCATAGCCCGCGCTGGTGCCCAGGGCGACCAGCAGGTCCATGTTGCCGGCACCGGCGCGCACGGCCTTCCAACCCGCCTTGTAGAAGCGCGCGCCCAGCCAGAACTGCACAGGCGTGGCCAGCGCGAGTTGCAGCCAGCCATTGACCATCCAGTCGGCGCCGAACAGCATGCCGACCATGGGCAGCACCAGGGGCAGCGAGAGCGCGGCGGCCAGCGCCACGGGCCACCAGGGCTCGCCTGGGCGGGGGGCGGGTGGTGCGGTGGCGCCTTCCTCGAACGGCGTGGCGTGGTAGCCGGCCGCGTCCACCGCGGCGACCAGGACATCGGGTGACAAGCCCGCCGCGCGCACGGTGGCCCGCTCGGTGGCCAGGTTGACTTCGGCGGCCCGCACGCCGGGCAGGGCCTTCAGCGCTTTTTCGACCCGGCCCACGCACGACGCGCAGGTCATGCCTTCAATGGACAGCTGGTGCTCGATGAGCGGATAGGTGGTGGTGTTCAAGAGGGGTCTCCAATGGGTTGAGACAGCGGATGCTCGGCCTTGACACGGTGGTCAGGTCAACCTCGGCGCGCAGGGCCCGGTGCACCGGTGCCGCTTGACCTTGCCTCCGTGGCAATGCCCAGAGTGCGGATTCCCTCAACTTTTACGGAGTCTTCCATGCACGAGTTCCACCTCCCCGAAATGACCTGCGGCCACTGCGCCTCCAAGGTGAGCATCGCCCTCAAGCGCCTCGACGCGGCCTGCGACATCCAGCTCGATCTGCCGCAGCGCAAGGTCCATGTGCGCAGCGACGAAGACCGCGCCACGCTGATCGACGCGCTCAGCGAAGCCGGCTACCCACCGGCCTGACGACCGTTCGTCAAGGCCCCCGGTGGGGCCTTGACCTTCCCACGGTGTCAAGCTGCATCCTCCCTTCATTCCCCATTCCATTTACCCCCCGATCTCACGGAACACACCATGACCTCCTTGATGAACATTGGCGAAGCGGCCGCCGCGGCCGGCGTGTCGGCCAAGATGGTCCGCCACTACGAACAGATCGGCCTGCTGCCCGCGGCCGAGCGCAGCGAATCGGGCTACCGCCTGTACGGTGAGCGCGAGGTCTCGGTGTTGCGCTTCATCCGGCAGTCGCGCCGGCTGGGCTTTTCGGTGGCGCAGATCGCCGAGCTCATCGGCCTGTGGAGCGACTCGCGGCGAAGCAGCCGCGAGGTCAAGGCCGTGGCCCAGCGCCACCTGGACGATCTGGAGGAAAAGCGGCGCGAGATCGGGCAGATGATGGACGGCCTGTCGGGGCTGGTGCAGGCTTGCCATGGCAACGACCAGCCCCATTGCGCCATTCTCGACAAACTCTCGCTGCACAGCCCGGCCCAGCACCAGCCGGCGCACAAGCCCCAGCTCAGGAAGGGGCGCCTGCCGCGCGACGAGGCTCCCGGCGAGCGATCCAGCCACATCGACCTCATGGCCTGGATGCGCGGTGTCCAGGTGCACCAGGCGGGCCGGCCCGAGCGCTGAACGCCGGACCAACACCAGGGATTCGAATTTTCAGGAGGAACCGACATGGACAAGCACGCACATCACCACCACCCTGCGGTCCCTGCGGTGCCCGCGCCGCAAGGCAAGCCGGGCACGGTCTACACCTGCCCCATGCACCCGGAGATCCGGCAGGACCACCCGGGCAATTGCCCCAAATGCGGCATGTCGCTGGAACCCGTCCTGCCCGAACTGGACGACGACGAGAACCCGGAGCTGGTGGACTTCCAGCGGCGGTTCTGGTGGACCTTGCCCCTCACCGTGGTGGTCGCCGTGCTGGCGATGTTCGGCCACAACCTCGGCTGGTTCGACATGGCCACGCAGAGCTGGGTCGAACTGGTGCTGAGCATCCCGATCGTGCTGTGGGCTGGCTGGCCGTTCTTCGTGCGCGGCGCGCAGTCGGTGATGAACCGCAGCCCCAACATGTGGACGCTGATCGCTCTGGGCACCGGCGCGGCGTTCGTCTACAGCGTGGTGGCCACGGTGGCGCCGCAGGTGTTCCCCGATTCCTTTGTGTCGATGGGGCGTGTCGCGGTCTACTTCGAGGCGGCGGCGGTGATCATCTCGCTGACCCTGCTGGGCCAGCTGCTGGAACTCAAGGCGCGGTCACAGACTTCGGCGGCCATCCGCGCGCTGCTCGGCCTGGCGCCCAAGACCGCGCGGCGCATCACGGCCGAAGGGCAGGAGGAAGACGTGCCGCTGGCCCACGTGCACGTGGGCGACCTGCTGCGCGTGCGCCCCGGCGAGAAGGTGCCCACCGACGGCACCGTGATCGAGGGCCGCAGCGCGGTCGATGAATCCATGCTCACCGGCGAGCCCTTGCCGGTGAGCAAGCAGGCCGGCGACAAGCTGATCGGCGCCACGCTCAACACCAGCGGTGCCCTGGTGATGCGCTCCGGGCACGTGGGCTCGGACACCGTGCTCTCGCAGATCGTGCAGATGGTCGCCCTGGCTCAGCGCTCGCGCGCGCCCATGCAGCGCATGGCGGACCAGGTGGCGGGCTGCTTCGTGATGGGCGTCGTGGCGGCGGCGCTGCTCACTTTCTTCGGCTGGGGCCTGTTCGGGCCCGAACCGAGCTGGGTCTATGCCCTCATCAATGCGGTGGCCGTGCTCATCATCGCCTGCCCCTGTGCGCTGGGCCTGGCCACGCCCATGTCCATCATGGTGGCGACCGGGCGCGGCGCCACCCACGGGGTGTTGTTCCGCGACGCCGCCGCCATCGAGAACCTGCGCAAGGTGGACACGCTGATCGTCGACAAGACCGGCACCCTCACAGAAGGCCGCCCAAGCTTCGAACGCGCCGTGGGCCATGGCGGCTTCTCCGAGGACGAGGTCCTGCGTCTCGCCGCCAGCCTGGACCAGGGCAGCGAACACCCGCTGGCCCACGCCATCGTGGCCGCCGCGAAGCAACAGGGCCTGGTGCTGGACAAGCCCGAACAGTTCGATTCCGAGTCCGGCATCGGGGTGCGGGGTGTGGTGGGCGGCAAGGGGCTGGCCCTGGGCAACACCGCGCTGATGCAACAGCTGGGCGTGGACGCCTCGCCCCTGGCCGCCGTGGCCGAAGCGCTGCGCGCGCAGGGCGCCAGCGTCATGCATCTGGCGGTGGACCAGGTGCTGGCTGGCCTGCTGGCCGTGTCCGATCCGGTCAAGGCCACCACCGCGGATGCGCTGAAGTCGCTGCGCCGGGCCAAGGTTCGCGTGATCATGGCCACGGGCGATGGCCTGACCACCGCGCGCGCGGTGGGCCAGCGCCTGGGCATCGATGAGATCCACGGCGAAGTGAAACCCGCCGACAAGCTCCAGCTGGTGGAGCAGCTCCAGGCGCAGGGCCGTGTGGTGGCCATGGCAGGCGATGGCATCAACGACGCACCCGCGCTGGCCCGGGCCGATGTGGGCATCGCCATGGGCACGGGCACCGACGTGGCGATGAACAGCGCCCAGCTCACGCTGGTCAAGGGCGACCTGCGCGGCATCGCCACGGCCCGCGCGCTCTCGGTCGCCACGGTGGCGAACATGAAGCAGAACCTGGCGTTCGCCTTCCTCTACAACGCCCTGGGCATTCCGCTGGCCGCGGGCCTGCTGTACCCGTTCACCGGCTGGTTGCTGTCGCCCATGATCGCCGCGCTGGCCATGAGCCTGAGCTCGGCGTCGGTGATCGGCAACGCGCTGCGCTTGCGCGGCACGGCGGTCCGCGAAGACTGATGTTGCGCATCCCGCCGGTGCGCGAGCGTGCGGCGAGTGAGGTAGGCTTCACGGATGAATCAGTTCAGCTTCGAATTTGACGTGCCGAGCCCGGTGGAGCCCGTGCCTTCCCCTTCCTCCCCCGCCGTCGCGCGCGCCAGACGGACCAGGCCCGCCTCTCCCGCCGCACCCGCGCCCGCGCTCACCCTGGAGGAGATGGCACAGCGCCTGGAGCAGAGCCCCGATTTCCGCGTCCTGCGCCGTCTCGTGCCTGTCACGGACTGCGGCCCGCCGCCGGCCCAGGCCGGGCAGGCTTCGCAGGGCGTGCGGCGGGTGCTGGTGCTCGACACCGAAACCACCGGCCTGTCGCACCAGGCCGACAAGATCATCGAACTGGCCATGCTGCTGGTGGACGTGGACCTCGCCTCGGGCCTGCCGTTCGGGCCGGTGACGCTGTTCGAAGGCTTTGAAGACCCCGGCATGCCGATCCCGGCCGTGGCGCAGCAGGTGACCGGCATCAGCGACGACATGGTGGCCGGGCACCGGCTGGACGATGCGCAGGTCGAGGCGCTGGCAGCCCGTGCCGATCTCATCGTGGCGCACAACGCCGGCTTCGACCGCCCTTTCATGGAAGCGCGCTTCCCCGGGTTCGCGGCCAAGGCCTGGGCCTGCTCCTTCGCGGACATCGACTGGAAGGCGGCGGGCGCCGAGTCTGCCAAGCTCAGTGCGCTGGCGCAGAACCACGGCTGGTTCTACGACGCCCACCGCGCCCAGGTGGACTGCCATGCCCTGCTGCAGGTGCTCTCGCGCCCCATGGGCCCGCAGGGCCCGGCCACCGGCCTGAGCCGGCTGATCTCGGTGGCGACACAGGCCAGCTTCAAGCTGCGCGCCACCGGCTCGCCATTCGAGTCCAAGGACCTGCTCAAGGCCCGGGGCTACCGGTGGGACGGCGATGCCAAGGTCTGGTACTGCACCCTGGCCGACCAGGAACGCCTGGAGGTCGAACTCGACTGGCTCAAGACCGAGGTCTACGGCCGGCGCCAGGCGCGCGTGGAAATCGAGGCCCTGGACGGCCTGGTGCGCTACTCGGCCAGACCTGGCGTGGTGTCGCAAAGAGGGCTGTAAGAACCCCTTTCCCGGGCGCAGCGGCCCCGGCTTTGTCCTTTACAGTGGCCCCATGTCCCAAGCCGACGACGACAGCCTCTCGCCCATCGCTCCCCTGCGTCTGCCGGTGTTCCGCATGTTGTGGACCACCTGGCTCATGGCCAACATCTGCATGTGGATGAGCGAGGTGGCGGCGGCCTGGATGATGACCTCGCTGACCACCAAGCCGCTGTGGGTGGCGCTGGTGCAGACGGCCGCCACCTTGCCCGTGTTCCTGCTCGGCCTGCCCAGCGGGGCGCTGGCCGACAACCTGGACCGCAAGCGCTACTTCCTCTTCACCCAGCTGTGGGTGGCGGCGGTGGCCACCCTGCTGAGCGTGGTCATCTTCCTCGACGTGATGACGCCCCCACTGCTGCTGGTGCTGATCTTCGCCAACGGCATCGGCATGGCGATGCGCTGGCCGGTCTTCTCGGCCATCGTGCCCGAGCTTGTGCCGCGCTCGCAGCTGCCGGCGGCGCTCGGACTCAATGGCGTGTCGATGAATGCCTCGCGCATCATCGGCCCGCTGGTCGCTGGCGCGCTGATCGCCAGCGCCGGCAGCGCCTGGGTCTTCCTGTTCAACGCGCTGCTGTCGATCGGGGCGGCCATCATCATCAGCCGCTGGAAGCGCGAGCACACCCCGAACCCGCTGGGCCGCGAGCGCCTGGGCTCGGCGATGCGCGTGGGCCTGCAATACGTGGCGCAGTCCTACCTGCTCAAGGGCGTGCTGCTGCGCATCTCGATCTTCTTTTTCCACTCCACCGCGCTGATGGCCCTGCTGGCCCTGATCGCGCGCGGCATGCAGGACGGCGGCGCCGGCACCTTCACCCTGCTGCTGGCCGCCATGGGCGCGGGCGCCATCGCCTCCACCGCCTTCCTGCAGCGCCTGCGCCGCCGCTACTCGCGCGACGGCCTGGTGCTGCGCGGCGCCGCAGTGCAGGCCACGGCGATGGCCGTCATGGCCGTGACCCACCAGCTCTGGATCGCCGTGCCCGCGATGTTCCTCGGCGGCGCGGCCTGGATCACCGTGGCCAACACGCTCAGCGTGTCGATCCAGATGGGCCTGCCCGACTGGGTGCGCGCGCGCGGCATGTCGATCTACCAGATGTCCATCATGGGCGGCAGCGCGGCGGGCGCGGCGCTCTGGGGCCAGGTCGCCACCTGGACCAGCGTGCCCATCTGCCTGGGCATCGCCGCTGTCAGCGGCATCAGCGCCATGGCGGCCGTGAACCGCTGGATGCCCGACGCCGGGCTGGAAGACGACCTCACCCCCAAGCGCATCTTCCCCGCCCCGTCGACCCCCGAGCCGCCGGGGCATGGCCATGTGATGGTCAGCATCGAGTACCGCGTCGACCCCGCGCGCGCGGCGGAATTCCGGTTGCTGATGCTCAACGAAAGCCGGCGCGGCCGGCTGCGCCACGGCGCCCTGTCGTGGGAGCTGCTGCACGACATCAACGACCCAGGCCGCTTCGTCGAGGTCATCGTCGACGAGTCGTGGACGGACCACCTGCGCCGCTTCGACCGCGTCACCGCCGCCGATGTCGCGCTGCGCGACCGCAAACTCGCCTTTCACCTCGGCGACGAACCGCCGCGCGTCACCCGCTGCCTGATGGAAACCACCGTCTGAACGGCGGCGCGCAGGTCGTTCAGCGCTCGATCGGCCGCTCGGCCTCGGTCAGTTCGCGGCGCGCCTCGTCCAGCTTGGCCTGGCGCTCGGCCAGCTTCTTCGGGTCACCCTTCTGCTGGGCTTCGCGCAAGCTCTTTTCGCGTTCGGCCACCTTCTTCTGCGCCTGTCTGATCTCGGCGCCGCGCTCTTTTTCCAGCGACGCGTCGGTGCAGTTGGCCTGGTTGGCGCGCAAGGCCCTCTTCAACCCCGCCGCTTCCTGCTTGCGGCCGTGCTCGGTGGCATTGGCCAGCTGGGCCTCGATGTTGCGGCGCTTGGCCTGGCACGCGGAAGGGGGTTCGTTGGCGAACGTCGGCGCGGCGAACACCAGCAGGACAGAGGCGCAGCACAGGGCGGCAAGGGCTTTCATGGGCGGTTCCTTCCTCGGGGGATGAACCAGCCATGATAGGCCCGGGCGCTATGGGCCGGCACCGGCCTTCTGGGAGAGATCGTGAGCAGCCTCCAGCAGCCATTGCGCGATGCGCCTGACCTGCACGTCGTCCACGCGTGCGCTCGGGCCGTACACCGCGAGCGAACCCACGACCTTCGAGCCGGCCGAGAAAAACGGCGCGGCGATCGCCACCGCGCCCCGGATCAGCTCGTCGCGGCTGATCGCGTAGCCGGCCTCGCGGATGCGCACCAGCTCGTCCAGGTAGGCCTTCTGGCGCGCCTTCGGGATGCGGCCTTCGATGTAGTGCAGCGCATCGGGCGCGAACGCGAGAATGGCGCGCCCGCTCGCGCCCAGGATCACCTTCTCGCTGTGGCCCACGCCGCGCTTGAAGCTCAGCGGCTGCGCGCTCGGCATCTCTGCCACGCAGACCCGCTCCTCGCCATGGTGCACCAGCAGCGCCACCGTCTCCCCCGTCTGCTCCCACAGGCGCCGCATCATGGGTTGCGACAGCGTGGCCAGGTCCAGGCCCGAGGTCCACATGTGCGCCAGGTGCGCCACCGACGGGCCGAGCTGAAAGCGCTGCGGCTCGCCCACGGACACGATGAAGCCGCGCAGCTCCAGCGTGCGCAGCAGCCGGTACAGCGTGGGGCGGCTCAGGTCCACCCGCTTGAGCAGCTCGCTCGCGCTCAGCTGCCGGTCGCCCGCGCGAAAGGCCATCAGGATGTCCAGCGCGCGGTCCACCGCGCGCACGCCGTCGTTGTTTTTCTCAGTGCTCATCGGAGATCCCTGGGGTGTCGGAAGGCGCATTGTATGAAATGCGTCCGCCTGATGGACAGTCGGCTCATTTTCTTTGACATGGATCAAGTGGGGTTTCTAGAATGGACACCTGTCTCACCAGACGTACAACAACCCCACGGAGTCCCCCAGTGAACAAGGAAATGTCTGAAACGCTCACCCGCGTCGGTCCCGGCACCCGCATGGGCAACCTCATGCGCCGCTACTGGGTGCCCGCGCTGATGTCGAGCGAAATCCCCGAGGCCGACGGGCCGCAGGTGCGCGTGCAGCTGCTCGGCGAGAAGCTGCTGGCCTTTCGCAACACCGACGGCAAGGCCTGCCTGATCGGCGAGTTCTGCTCGCACCGCGGCGTCTCGCTCTACTTCGGCCGCAACGAGGAAAACGGCATCCGCTGCGCGTACCACGGTGTGAAGTTCGACGGCGATGGACAGTGTGTGGACGTGCCCTCCGCGCCGCAGGCCTGCGCGCGCATGCACATCAAGGGCTACCCCTGTGTGGAGCGCGGCGGCATCGTCTGGACCTACATGGGCCCGGCCGACCAGCAGCCCGCGCCGCCCGAGCTGGAGTGGTGCACGCTGCCGCCCGAACACGTGTTCGTCTCCAAGCGCCTGCAGTACAGCAACTGGCTGCAGGCCATGGAAGGCGGCATCGACACCGCCCACGTGTCCTACGTGCACCGCTTCGAGGTCGACACCGACCCCATGCACCAGGGCGTCAAGGCGCTGGACTACATCAAGGCCGATGGCAACGTGAAGTTCGAGATCGAGCAGACGCCTTTCGGCCTGAGCCTGTTCGGTCGCCGCAACGGCGAGCCCGACTCCTACTACTGGCGCATCACGCAGTGGCTGTTCCCCTGGTTCACGCTCATCGCCCCGTTCGGCGACCACGCGCTGGGCGGCCATGTGTGGGTGCCGATCGACGACCACAACTGCTGGGCCTGGAGCATCAACTGGCAACCCGGCCAGCCGCTCACCGAGGAGGAGCGCACCGCGATGCAAGAGGGCAAGGGCATCCACGTCGAGTACGAGGCGCCGGGCAGCTTCATCCCCAGGCAGAACCGCGACAACGATTACGGCATGGACCGCGTGGCCCAGCGCGAAGACCGTTCCTACAGCGGCGTGTTCGGCTTCTCCGCGCAGGACTATTCGCTGCAGGAAAGCATGGGCACCATCCAGGACCACGAGGCCGAGAAACTGCTGCCCACCGACAAGGCGATCGTGATGGCGCGCCGCATGCTGCACGAGGCCGCGCTCGGCCTGGAGCAGGGCCAGACGCCGCCCGCGCTGGACCCCGCCGCGCAGCACGTGCGCCCCGCCGGCGTGCTGCTGCCCAAGGAGCAGGACCCGGTGGCCTGGGCGCGCGAGGAACTCGCCGACGCCACGAAGAAACCGGTCTTCAGCCTCTGAGCGGCTCCGCATTTTTCCCCACGACAGACCACCCCAGGAGACACCCATGAAGACCCATCTCAAACTCGCGGCTGCCGTCGCGCTCGCGGCCTGCGCGGCCACCTCGGCCTGGGCGCAAGGAGCCGATTGGCGCCCGAGCAAGCCGGTGCGCATCATCGTGCCCATCGTCGGCAGCACCAACGACGTGCTCGCGCGCCTGATCGGTCCCGAGTTGCAGAAGGCGTTCGGCCAGCCCTTCGTGGTCGAGAACAAGCCCGGCGCGGGTGGCAACATCGGCGCGCTCGAAGTGGCGCGCTCCGCACCCGATGGGCACACGCTGCTGATCGGCTACAACGGCCCGCTGGCGATCAACGTCACGCTGTTCGACAAGATGCCCTACGACCCGGTGAAGGACCTCGCGCCCATCACCCTGGCCGTGAAGTCGCCGCAGTACCTGGTGGTGAACCCCGCCGCCGGCATCACCGACGTGAAGGACTTCATCGCCAAGGCCAAGGCCAACCCGGCCCAGTACTCCTATGGCTCGGTGGCCATGGGCAGCGCCTCGCACCTCACCATGGAAATGATGAAGTCGGCCGCGGGCTTCCACATGACGCACATCCCCTACCGGGGCGCCGGCCCGGCCGTCACCGACCTGATCGCGGGCAACATCCAGGCCGGGTTCTTCGTGCCGGGCAACGTGCAGGGTTTCGTGAAGGAAGGCCGCCTCAAGCTGCTGGCTTCCACCGGCCCCAAGCGCTTCCCCAGCACGCCCGACGTGCCCACGCTCGCCGAGTCCGGCCTCAAGGACTTCGAGGCCACCTCGTGGATCGGTCTGCTCGCGCCCGCCGGCACGCCACCGGCCATCATCAACCGCTACAACGAAGAGATGGTGCGCATCCTGAACTCGCCCGAGATCCAGAAGCGCCTGCACGAGATGGAGTTCGAAATCATCGCGGGCTCGCCCAAGCAGTTCAGCGACTGGATCCGCACCGAGATCGTGCGCTGGGGCAAGGTCATCAAGGCCACCGGCGCCAAGGCGGAGTGAGCGCAGCATGAGCGAACCCCAACGCGAACCCCGTCTGGCGGGCAAGACCGCGCTGATCACCGGCGGGGGCGCCGGCATCGGCGCGGCCGCCGCCCGGCTGTTCTGCCGCGAAGGCGCGGCCGTGCTGCTGGTGGACGCCGACGGCGACGCCCTGGCGCGCACCCAGGACGCCATCTTGCAGGCCCTGCCGCAGGCGCGCGTGGCCATCGTCGCCGCCAACGTGGCCGACGAAGCCGCCGCCCACGCGGCGGTGGCGCAGTGCACCACGCAATGGGGCGGGCTCGACATCCTCGTCAACAACGCCGCCATGCGCAACTACACCGCCGCCGCCAACGCCACGGCCGCCGAATGGCAGGCCATGGTGGGCGTGAACCTGGTGGGCATGTCCAACTACTGCGGCGCGGCCCTGCCCACCTTGCGGCGAAGCGGCACGGGCGCCATCGTCAACGTCTCGTCCTGCTACGCCGTCACCGGCCGCAAGGGCATGGCGCTGTACGACGCCACCAAGGCGGCCCAGCTCGCTTTCACGCGCAGCCTGGCCTTTGAAGAAGCGCCGCACGGCGTGCGCGCCAACGCCGTCTGCCCTGGCTCCACCCTGACCGACTTCCACGTCGGCCGCGCGCAGGGCGCTGGCAAGAGCGTCGAGCAGCTCAAGACCGAGCGCAAGGACAGCTCGCTGATCGGCCGCTGGGCCTCGCCCGAAGAAATCGCCTGGCCCATCGTGTGGCTGGCCTCGGGCGAAGCGTCCTTCATCACCGGCACCACGCTGATGGTCGACGGTGGGCTGCACATCATGTGAGCGCCGCCACCATGTCGTCTTCCACCATGCAGGCCCTCGTCTACAACCTGCGCCATGAGGCCGCAGGCATCGCCAGCGTCGAGCTGCGCCCCGTGGCGCCGGGCGCCGCCTTCCCGGCGGTGGAGGCCGGTGCCCACATCGATCTGCACCTGGGAAACGGGCTGGTGCGCAGCTACTCGCTCACCAACCCGGGCGAGCGCCACCGCTGCGTGGTCGCCGTGCTCAACGACCGGAACAGCCGGGGCGGCTCGCGCTACGTGCACGAGCAGCTGCGCGTGGGCCAGGTGATTGACATCGGTGCGCCGCGCAACCACTTCCGGCTGCAGGAAGACGCGCCGCGCAGCGTGCTGCTGGCCGGCGGCATCGGCGTCACGCCGGTGTACGCCATGCTGCAGCGCCTGGCCGAACTGCAGCGCCCGGCGCAGCTGATCTACTGCGCGCGCAGCCGCACGGAAGCGGCCTACGTGAACGAGATCGAAGCCCTGGTGCAGGCGCACCCGATGCTCTCGCTGCGCTGCCACTTCGACGACGAGCAGGGCGGCCCGCCCAACCTCGTGCAACTGCTCGACGGCCACGCCAAGGACACGCACTTCTACGCCTGCGGTCCCGCGCCCATGCTCGACGCCTACGAACGCGCCTGCGCACAACTCGGCCAGGCCAACGTGCACCTGGAACGCTTCGCCGCAGGCACACCGGCCGCCGTGCCGACGGCCTCGCAGGGCTATACGGTGGAGCTGCGCAAGTCCGGCAAGACCGTGCAGGTGGCGCCCGGTGTGGTGCTGCTCGACGCCTTGCTCGACGCCGGCGTGACCCTGGACCACAGCTGCCGCGAAGGCGTGTGCGGCGCCTGCGAAACCAAGATCCTCTCGGGCGACGTGGAACACCACGACCTCATCCTCACCGCGCAGGAGCGCGCGGCCAACAAGAGCATGATGGTCTGCGTCTCGCGCTGCCGCTCCGGCAGCCTGGTGCTCGACGCCTGAGGCGATCCGGCCGCGCAGGGCTTGCGCGGCCATTTTTTCGTGGTTAATATAACAACGTTATTGAATCGTATGCGTGATACATGACCCCTTCATCCTCCAGCTCCACCGGCCCCTGGGCCTCCAGCGTGCGCGACATGAAGCGCGTGGCCATCCTCGCCGCCGCGAGCGAGGTGTTTGGCGAGGAAGGGCTGCAAGGCGCCACCATGCGGCAGATCGCGCAGCGCGCGGGCTGCACCACCGGCGCCATCTACCCGCTGTTCGCGAGCAAGGAGCTGATCTACGCCGAGCTGCTCGCCACCTCGCTGGCCGACCTGCACGCCCATGTGTCCGCCGCCGCCAGCGGCGCGGGCGCGGGCCTGCCGCACGAGCGCGCCGCCAAGGCCTTTCTCGACCACTACCTCGCGCGCCCCTACGAGGTGAACCTCGGCCTCTACGCCTTCAACGGCCTGAAGAAGCTCGGCGTCGGCAAGGAGCACGACCTCGCGCTCAACAAGGCGCTGATGGACACCCTCGTGCTGCTCTCGCCGCACCCGCGGCGCAGCCGCCACAGCGCGCCCGACGCCGAAGCCATGGCCACCTTCGCGCAGCTCATCGGCACGCTGGTGCTGCACCAGGCCGGGCGCCTGCAATTCGCCAAGCTTTCCCCCAGGCAGCTCATCGAGCATTCATTGACCACCCGCCGGCGCGCCGCCGGACAGCAGGAGACATGACACATGGCAGTGCGAACCGAAAAGAACGGCCCGGTCTGGACCATCGTCCACAGCCGGTTTGACGAAGCGCGCAACGCGATGGACCCCGAGAGCGCCGACGCCCTGGTGGCCGCGCTGCAGGCTTTCGACAAGGACCCGAGCGCCTCCGTGGCCGTGCTCTGGGGCGAGGGCGGTGCCTTCTGCGCCGGCTGGGACCTGAAGTACGCCAGCACCCTGAACGACCGCAAGAAGTTCGACGCCGACATCTCGCGCGGCCTGGCCTTCCCCATGGGTGCCAACGACGCGCCGCGCGGCCCGCTCGGGCCCACGCGGCTCGAACTCTCCAAGCCCGTCATCGCCGCCGTGGAAGGCCCGGCCGTGGCCGGCGGCATGGAGCTCGCGCTGTGGTGCGACATCCGCGTCATGGCCGACACCGCCTACTTCGGCGTCTACTGCCGGCGCTGGGGCATCCCTTTGCTGGACGGCGGCTCGGTGCGCCTGCCGCGCCTGGTCGGCCAGGGCCGCGCGATGGAAATCATCCTCACCGGCCGCAAGGTGCCGGCCACCGAAGCGCTGGCCATCGGCATGTGCGAGAAGGTGGTGGGCGAGGGCGGTGCGCGCGAAGCTGCCGAGGCCATGGCGCAGGAGATCGCGCGCTTCCCGCAGGCCGCCGTGCGCGCCGACCGCCGCACCGTGCACGAAACCTATGGCCTGCCGCTGCGCGAAGCCATGCGCCGCGAATGGCACAACGGCGTGGAAGCGCACTGGGAGCAGGGCGCCGACGGGGCAGGGCGCTTCGCCGCCGGCCTGGGCCGCAGCGGCGATTTCAAGAGGATCTGAACACCCCCCTGCGCCGCTGCGCGGCTTCCCCCCTCTGTAGCGCGCCTTCGGCGCTTCGAGGGGGGACGGCATCTCGGGCCGGCGGAGCCGGACCCTTGATGCTTCTGGTTTTGAGACCCTTCGCTCCGATTAGGCGGCTTGCGGCGCCGCCTGCGCCGAGGTGGGCAGGCCGAAGATCTTGTCGAATGCCAGGTTGAACACGAAGGTGTAGACCAGGAAAAACACGATCAGGCCCAGGTCCAGCACGAAGGCCTGCCAGAGCGAGATCTCCAGCCACCAGGCGAACAGCGGCACCAGCGTGATCACCAGGCCCCCTTCGAAACCGATGGCGTGCGCCACGCGGCGCAGCACGCTGCGCCCGCGCTTGGCCTGGCGCGCCTCCCAGCGCTCGAACAAGGTGTTGTAGACCAGGTTCCAGATCACCGCGATGGCCGAGGCGGCAATGGCCGCCACGCTCGCATGGCCCATCCCGGCGCCCGACAGCAGGGCCAGGCCCGTGGTGGACATGGTGATGGCGATGATTTCGTAGAGGGTGATGTAGACGACTTTGCGCTTGATGCCTTGCATGGCGGAACTCCGATTTCCCTGGCCTCCAGGCCGGTGTGGCTGAGGCAATGACCGCATGGTAGGTCGGTCTGGCTGACGATAAAAGTCAGATACTTTCAGAAAATCTGATAAGTTAACCGCCATGGCCTTTTCCAGCGACAACGTGCGTGTCTTCCTCGCGGTGCTCGACGCCGGCTCGTTTTCGGCCGCCGCGCGCCAGCTCGGGCGCGTGCCCTCGGCCGTGAGCATGACGATTGCCCACCTGGAAGCCGAGCTCGATCTCGTGCTGTTCGACCGCAGCGCGCGCGAACCCAGGCCCACCGACGTGGCGCGCGCGCTGGAGCCGCAGGCCCGGCAACTCGCCAGCCAGCTGCGCCAGCTGCAGGCGCACGCCGAAGGCCTGCACCAGGGGCTGGAGCGACAGCTCACCATCGCCATCGCGCCCGAACTGCTGTCCGCGCCCTGGAGCCAGCCGCTGGCCGTGCTGGCCACCGAGTTCCCCGCGCTCATCGTCGAAGTGCTGTCCGCCCCGCAGGCCGATGCGCTGCGCATGCTGCACGCGGGCGACGCGCAGCTTGCGCTCGTGTTCGAGCGCCCGGGCACCGACGAGCGCGAAGGCTTTCAGGAACTGGGCCAGGAAATCCTGGTGGCGGTGATCTCACCTTCTCACCCCGAGGTGCGGGCGCGCCAGGGCCAGCTGCAGCTGAACGACCTGATCGACATCCGCCAGATCGCCGTGGTCAGCCGCGACCCGCGCGGGCGCGACCCTCGCCTGCTGCTCTCGCGCCACATCTGGCGCACCGACAGCCACCTCGCCACGCTCAGCCTGGTGCAGGCCGGCCTGGGCTGGGCCTATCTGCCGCGCAGCCTCATCGGGCCCATGGTGGCGGCCGGCACGCTGACGGAGATCCGCTTCAACAACATCAGCAACCAGCTGCGCGTGTGGGTGGACGTGGTGTGGCACACCGACCGGCCCATGGGCCTCGGTGCCAAGCGCTTCATCGAGTTGATGCGGCAGGCCGCGACGAGCGGCCCAGCCTGAGCCGGGCGCTCAGACCAGCGCGTTGACCTGCGTGCCCAGCGAGCCGCCGCTGGCCAGCGGCAGGGCGGCCGGCAAGGCGTTGAGCATCGCCATGGCGCTGGACGACTGGATGTCCTGCGCCTTCTTCAGCACCTGGATCTGCACTTCGCTGGTGACCTGATCGCGCTTCATGTCGGCGACGGCGTGAACAAGGGCGGCGGGAGAAACGTCCATGGGGCTTCCAAGCGGGGAGAAAAGATGCCCCTTGTATCGACCGCTTCGGGGCGAACTTGACCGGCCTCTTGCGGCTCAACCCGCGCGGAACTCCCCCGGCGCCGCGCCGTAGCGCTGCTTGAAGCGCCGGTAGAAGGTCGACACCTCGCCAAAGCCCGCCGCGAACCCGATCTCGGCCGTGCCCAGGTGGCGCGACGCCGGGTCGCGCAGCAGCGCGTGCGCGCGCGCCAGCCGGGCGCGCGTGAGGTGCTCGTGAAAACTGCTGTCCGACAGCGCGAACAGCTGGTGCAGCGTGCGCAGCGACACGCCGAACGCCCGCGCCACGCGCTCGGGTGTCAGGTCCATCTCGGTCGCTCGCAGCTCCACTTGCTGCTGCACGCGCAACAGCAGCGCGCGGCGCCGCGCCAGCCGCGTGGGCTCGTGCTGGTCGGCGCCAGCCCCGACCGCGCCCGCCACCAGCGCGCACAAGGTGCCCAGCGCCATGTCGCGGCTGGCGGGCGACAGACCCGCGTGGTGCCGCAACAGGCCGTCGAGCCAGCTCGCGATCAACTCGCGCTCGGCCAGCGCGCGGTCGATGTGGCGCATGGGCAGTTGCTGGCCGGAGCACAGCGCCAGCAGCGGCTGCAGGCGCTCGCGCGCGATGCGCCAGAGGCGGAAGTCGAAGGCCGCTTCGTCGGTGCCCGTGCAAAAGGGCAGGTTCGGGTCGGCGATCACGATGTCGCCCGCCTCGGCCACACAGCGCTGGCCCTGTTGCTCGAACCACGCGCGGCCCTGCCGCTGCAGGTAGACGTAGTAGGTGTCGCTCGGGCACTCATCGATGTCCTGCTCACGGCGCTGCACCAGGTGGCCGTCGCAGACGATGTCGGTCGCGTCCAGCGCGCCGAGCTGGCGCCGCGCGATCGCGCCATGGAAAGGGCGGTGCTGCGCCGCCTGCTCGCGCTGGGGTGTCAGCGCGTACACGTGCTCGCAGCAGGCCTCGCGCCATTCGTCGAAGCGCGTGGCGGCCGGCACGCTGTCGGTGGACCACTCCGTGAGCATGGTGGAACTGCCTCCTGGTTGGGACGGCTGCCAGTATCCGGCGTTTTGATCAAAACGAACAATACCGCGTGAATATGCACAGAAGCGAATCGATTGAGCGCGTTGAACACCCGCCTCAGGCGGGCCCGTCGCCGTCCTGTGTGTCCGCCATCGGGGCGTCATTGCCACCGCTGACCCAATCGACGTCCAGGCGCTGCATGTTCTCCAAAATCTTCAGGAGGTAGTGCAGCGTGTGCGTGACGTCGTTGATGGAGAAGTCGCCCAGGATTTCCTCGTAGTAGGTCAGGATCTTCGGGCGCGCCAGCACATGCCAGACGTGCCGCCCGGACTCGGTCATCGTCACCAGGCGCGAGCGGCGGTCCCGGCCGTCCGGGGCGATCGCGACGTGCCCGTCGCGCTCCATGCGGCTGATCAGGCCGGACAGGTTCTGCCGGCTGACCATCAGGTACTTGGCCAGCTCGCCCATGCCCATGCCGCCCTCCGCCTTGTCCCGGGACAAGGCGCCCAGCACCGCCCATTGCTGCGTGGTCAGCCCTTCGGCCTCCACCGCCCGAGAACCTGTTTTATGCAACATGTTTGCACATTGATACAGGCGAAAGAACAACCTGTTGGCCAGTTCCATCTTGGTTGCGTGGGCCTTATCAATAGGGTTTTCCATGGTTTCTCCGTCGAAATGCGTGCTTGCCAGTCCAAAGGGTGGTCACTAGAATATGAGTAAACATGTTGACGTAATCGCATGGCGATTGCGCAGATCATCGGCCTATCGGGCCACGCTGACAACTTTCAAAGGACGTGCCATGAAGCGATTCGAACACAAGACCATCGTCGTGACGGGCGGTGGCGGCGGCATCGGCGGGGCGACCTGCCGGCGCTTTGGACAGGAGGGCGGCCGCGTGGCGGTCTTCGACCTCAACCTGGAGGCCGCCGAGAAGGTGGCGGCCCAGATCCGTGCCGAGGGCGGCGCGGCGCAGGCGGTGCGCTGCGACATCACCGATCGCGACAGCGTCGACGCCGCTGTCGCCGCCACCGAAGCGCAGCTGGGCCCGATCGACGTGCTTGTCAACAACGCGGGCTGGGACGTGTTCAAGCCGTTCACCAAGACCGAGCCGGCCCAGTGGGACAAGCTGATCGCCATCAACCTGGTGGGCGCGCTGAACCTGCACCACGCCGTGTTGCCCGGCATGGCGGCGCGCAAGGCCGGGCGTGTGGTCAACATCGCCTCGGACGCCGCGCGCGTGGGCTCTTCCGGCGAGGCGGTGTACGCCGCCTGCAAGGGCGGGCTGGTGGCCTTCTCCAAGACCATCGCGCGCGAGCACGCCCGCCATGGCATCACCGTCAACGTCGTCTGCCCGGGCCCCACGGACACGGCCCTGTTCGCCGACTACAAGGAAGGCGCCGGCAACCCCGAGAAGCTGATGGAGGCCTTCACGCGCTCCATTCCCCTGGGCCGCATCGGCCAGCCGGCGGACCTGCCCGGCGCCATCGCCTTCTTCGCCAGCGAGGACGCCGCCTACGTGACCGGCCAGGTCCTCAGCGTCTCCGGCGGTCTGACCATGAACGGCTGACCGCGCCTGCCCCCACAACGAAAGCAACACCATGAACTTCGAAGACATCCTGTACGAGGTCCGCAACGGCGTGGCCTGGATCACCATCAACCGCCCCGAGAAGATGAACGCGTTTCGCGGGCAGACCTGCGACGAGATCATCCGCGCGTTGAACAAGGCCGGGTACGACCGCTCCGTGGGCGCCATCGTGCTGGCCGGCGCGGGCGAGAAGGCGTTCTGCACCGGGGGCGACCAGTCGGCCCACAACGGCAACTACGACGGGCGCGGCACCATCGGCCTGCCGATGGAAGAACTGCACAACGCCATCCGCGACGTGCCCAAACCGGTGATCGCCCGCGTGCAGGGTTTTGCCATCGGCGGCGGCAACGTGCTGTGCACCATCTGCGATCTGACCATCGCGTCGGAGAAGGCCATCTTCGGTCAGGTCGGCCCCAAGATGGGCTCGGTCGACCCGGGCTACGGCACCGCCTTCCTCGCCCGTGTGGTGGGTGAGAAAAAGGCGCGCGAGATCTGGTACCTGAACAAGCGCTACTCGGGCCAGGAAGCCGTGGCGATGGGCCTGGCCAACATCTGCGTGCCGCCCGACGAGCTGGATGCGACTGTGCAGGAATGGGCCGAAACCATCTGCGAGCGCAGCCCGACCGCCATTGCCATCGCCAAGCGCAGTTTCAACGCCGACACCTCGCACCAGAGCGGCATCGCGGGCCTGGGCATGTACGCGCTCAAGCTGTACTACGACACCGAAGAGTCGCGCGAGGGTGTGGCCGCCCTGACCGAAAAGCGCAAGCCGAACTTCCGCCAGTACGCCAAATAAAGCGCGAAACGAGGAGACGCGATGAACCCTTACATCGACGAAGATCTGGCCGCGCTGGCCGAGCATGCGCGCCGCTTTGCCCGGGGCCGCGTGGCGCCCGGCTTTCTGGAGCGCGACCAGACCCGCGTGCTGGACCGCACGCTGATGCGTGAGATGGGCGAGATGGGCTTCATCGCGCCGGAGTTGCCGGAGGCGGTGGGCGGTCAGGGCATGGGTTGCCTGGCCGCGGGTGTGATCCACGAAGAGATCGCCCGCGCCGACCTCAGCCTGAGCTACATCAACCTGCTGGCCTCGCTCAACGGCCAGATCCTGGCGGAGCATGGTCGACCCGAGGTGGTCCAGCCGTGGCTGACAAAACTGACGCAGGGCGAAGCGCTGTTCGCCATCGCGTTGACCGAGCCACGCGGGGGCTCCGATGCGGCCAACCTGCGACTGCGCATCGAGCGCGTGGGCGACGAATACGTCATCAACGGCGAGAAAACCTCCATCTCGGCCGCGGACCAGGCCGACGCGGCCGTGGTGTTCGGCCGCACCGGCAGCGTGGACTCGGCGGCCCACGGTGTGACGGCGCTGCTGGTGCCTATGGACACCCCCGGCGTCACGCGCAACCGTTTCGACTGCCACGGCCAGCGCGCCATCGGCCGGGGCTCCCTGTTCTTCGAGAACGTGCGCGTGCCGGTGGACCACCGGCTGGGCGACGAGAACAAGGGCTTTGTGCAGGTGATGCAAGGTTTCGACTTCTCGCGCGCCCTGATCGGCCTGCAGGTGTTGGCGGTGGCGCGTGTGGCCCTGGAGGAAACCTGGGAATACGTCGCGCAGCGCGAAGCCTTCGGCAAGCCTCTGTCGGCGTTCCAGGGGGTGTCGCACCCCTTGGCCGACTTCGACACCCAGGTCGTGGCCGCGCGGCTGTTGTGCCTGCAGACCCTGTGGCTGAAAGACAAACAACTGCCCCACACCGCCGAGGCCGCCATGTGCAAGTGGTGGGGGCCCAAGCTGGCGTACGACGTGATCCACCAATGTCTGCTGATGTTCGGCCACGGCGGCTATGACCGCGGTGTGATGGAGCAGCGCCTGCGCGACGTGCTCGGCTTCCAGATCGGCGACGGCACGGCACAAATCATGAAAACCATCGTGGCCCGCACGCGCGCCGGCCGCCAGGCCGTGCCCGCCTGATTCCCTCTCTCTCTCTCTCTTTTTCCCCAACAACAAGCAGGAGACCAACCGATGGAATTCGACGCCGTACTGCTGCCCGCCCGGCGGGCAGACATGGTGGCCCAGGGCCACTGGCACGACCGCACGGTCAACGACGAGCTGGACGCCTGCGTGGCGGCCTGCCCCGACCAGACCGCGCTCACCGCGGTGCAGGGGGAAGGCGGGGCCGTGCAACGCTTCAGCTACCGCGAACTCGCGCGCATGGCCGACCGCATCGCCGTGGGCCTCACGCGGCTCGGTGTGGGCCGCAACGACGTGGTCGCCTGCCAGCTGCCCAACTGGTGGCAGTTCACGCTGACCTACCTGGCCTGCTCGCGCATCGGCGCGGTGATCAACCCCTTGATGCACATCTTCCGCGAGCGCGAGCTCTCGTTCATGCTCAAGCACGGCGAAGCCAAGGTCGTGATCGTGCCCAGGCTGTTCCGCGGCTTCGACTTCGAGGCCATGGTGACGGGGCTGCAACCCACGCTGCCCGATCTCAAGCACGTCGTGGTGGTGGGTGGGCAGGGCGCGAACAGCTTCGACGCGCTGTTGAGCGGGCCGGCCTGGGAGGACGCGCCCGATGCGCGCGAGATCCTGTCGCGCCACCGGCCCGGCCCGGACGACGTGACGCAGCTGATCTACACCTCCGGCACGACCGGCGAACCCAAGGGCGTGATGCACTCGGCCAACACCGTGATGGCCAACATCATTCCCTACGCGCAACGCCTGCAACTGGGCGCGGATGATGTGGTGCTGATGGCATCGCCCATGGCGCACCAGACCGGTTTCATGTACGGCCTGATCATGCCGATCCTGCTGCGTGCCCGCGTGGTGCTGCAGGACATCTGGGAACCCCGCCAGGCCATCCAGCTGATCCGGCAGGAAGGCGTGAGCTTCACCATGGCGTCCACCCCCTTCCTCACCGACCTGGCCCGGGCCGTGACCGAAAGCGGGCAGGGCGTGCCGACGCTGCGCACCTTCCTGTGCGCGGGGGCGCCGATCCCCGGGCCGCTGGTGGAGCAGGCGCGCGCCGCGCTCGGCGCCAAGATCGTCTCCGCCTGGGGCATGACCGAAAACGGCGCGGTCACCCTGACGCGGCTGGACGATGCCGACGAGCGCTCCGTTCACACCGACGGCTGCCCGCTGCCGGGCGTGGAGGTGAAGGTGGTCGACGTCGACGGCAGCAGCCTGCCCGTCGGCGAGCCGGGCAAGCTGCTGCTGCGGGCCTGCTCCAACTTCGGCGGTTACCTGCGCCGCCCGCACCTCAACGGCACCGATGCCGACGGCTGGTTCGACACCGGCGACCTGGCCCGCATCGACGCGCAGGGCTACATCCGCATCACCGGCCGCAGCAAGGACGTGATCATCCGCGGCGGCGAAAACATCCCGGTGGTGGAAATCGAATCGCTGCTCTATCGCCACCCGGCCATCGCCATGGCCGCGATCGTCGCGTACCCCGACGAGCGCCTGGGTGAGCGCGCCTGCGCGGTGGTCGTGCCCCGGCCCGGCCAGGGCATCGACCTGGCAGAGATCCAGACCTTCCTCAAAGCCCAGAAGGTCGCGGTCCAGTACATCCCCGAGCGCCTGGTCGTGCGCGATGCCATGCCGTCCACACCGTCCGGAAAGATCCAGAAATTCAAGCTGCGCGAGATGCTGCAGGACAGCGCGTCCTGAAACGGCACACAGCACCCGGTCCCTTTCAACCAACACGGAGACAAGCACCATGAGATTCGCCCCCCTTTCTTCTCTGGCCCGCCGGCTCGGCCGCGCGGCCTTCTCGCTCTGCGCGCTCGGCGCGGCCAGCACGCTGCTCGCGCAGACGCCGTCGGCCGCCCCGTGGCCGACCAAGACCATCCGCATCGTGGTGGGCTTCGCCCCTGGCGGCAGCACCGACGTCATGGCGCGCATCCTCGCGCAAGCGATCGGTGAATCGCTGGGGCAGACCGTCATCATCGACAACAAGCCCGGTGCGAGCGGCAACATCGCGGCGGCGGACGTGATCCGCGCCGCGCCAGACGGCTACGCCTTCCTGATCGCGCCCACGTCGGTGGAGACCGCCAACCCCTCGCTCTTCAAATCGACCATCCTCCCCTCGCGCGACCTGATGCCGGTGGGCGGCGTGGGCAAGACCCAGATGTACCTGGTGGCCAAGCCGCAGGTCGAGGCCAAGGACGCGCGCGAGCTCGTCGCCCTCGCCAAGGCGCAGCCGGGCAAGCTGTCCTACGCGTCGGCCGGCGCGGGCACCCCGCCCCACCTCGCCTGCGAGCTGTTCAAGCAGGCCACCGGCACCTTCATCACCCACGTGCCCTACCGCGGCGCGGCCCCGGCCTTGCAGGACGTCATGGCCGGCCAGGCCGACTTCGTCTGCGACCCTGGCATCGCCTTCCCGCACATCCGCGCCGGCAAGGTCAAGCTGCTCGGTGTGGTCAGCGCCAAGCGATCGCCCTTCTTTCCTGACGTGCCCACCATCGGCGAACAAGGCTTCCCGGGCGCCAACATGGACATCTGGTTCGGCATGTGGGCGCCCAACGGCACGCCCCCCGAGCTGGTCGCGCGCATGAGCCGCGAACTGGGCAAGGCCCTGGCGCTGCCCGCCACCAAAACCCGCTACGGCGATCTCGGTGCCGAGCCGGTGCCGCTGTCCACCGCCGAATTCAAGACCTTGCTGAGCGAAGAAGGCGCGCTGCTCTCCAAGTTGATCAAGGACCAGAAGATCGCCGTCGACTGAGCCCTTGAACACCATGCAAGACCAGAGCATCCGGGTAGAGACGCGCGGCCGCGTCGGCCTCATCACGCTGAACCGGCCGCGCCAGCTCAACGCCCTCAACGACGTTCTGATGGACGCGCTGGGCGCGGCGCTGCTGGACTTCGACGCCGATCCCGGCATCGGCGCCATCGTCATCACCGGCAGCGAGAAGGCGTTTGCGGCCGGCGCCGACATCGAGGCCATGGCGGACTGGTCTTTCATGGACGTCTACCAGGGCGCCTTCATCACGCGCAACTGGGAAACCATCCGCCGCGTGCGCAAGCCCGTGATCGCGGCCGTGGCCGGCTACGCCATGGGCGGCGGCTGCGAACTGGCCCTGGCCTGCGACATCGTCGTCGCGGCCGAGTCGGCGAAGTTCGCGCTGCCCGAGATCCGCCTGGCCATGTTGCCCGGCGCCGGCGGCACGCAGCGCCTGCCGCGCGCCATTGGCAAGGCCAAGGCCATGGACATGTGTCTGTCCGCGCGCACGCTGGACGCGAACGAAGCCGACCGCTATGGCCTGGTGTCGCGCGTGGTGCCCGATGCCGAGTTGCTGGACCGCGCGATGGCGCTCGCCGGGCAGATCGCCGGCTTCTCGCTGCCCGCGCTCATGGCTGTCAAGGCGGCGGTCAACCGCGCCTGGGAAAGCCCGCTCACCGAAGGGATCCTGTTCGAGCGCCACGCGCTGTACGAGCGCTTCGCCAGCGCCGACGCGCACGAGGGCATGCACGCCTTCCTGGACAAGCGTCCCCCCGAATTCCAACACCGCTGATCCTCCGATTGAACCCATGTCCCTCGACGCCGAATCCTTCGACATCCTGCTGCCCACCCTCCAGCGCTTCGTGGCCGAGCGCCTCGTGCCGGCCGAGAGCCACCTGGAGGAACACGACGAGGTGCCGGCCGACCTGGTCGAGGACATGAAGGCGATGGGCCTGTTCGGCCTCACGGTGCCCGAGGAATACGGCGGCATCGGCCTGTCGGTGAGCCAGGAAGTGCTGGTCAACCACGAACTCGGCCGCACCGCGCCGGCCTTCCGATCGGTGTTCGGCACCAACATCGGCATCGGCTCCCAGGGCATCCTGATCGACGGCACCGCCGAGCAGAAGGCGCGGTACCTGCCCCAGGTGGCCAGCGGCGAACTGATCATGTCCTTCGCGCTCACCGAGCCCGATGCCGGCACCGACGCGGCCTCGCTCAAGACCCGGGCCGAGCCGGACGGTGACCACTATGTGCTCAACGGCACCAAGCGCTTCATCACCAACGCCCCACGCGCCGGTGCCTTCACCCTCATGGCCCGCACGGGCGGGCCGGGCGCCGGTGGCATCTCGTCCTTCATCGTGCCGGCCGACACCCCCGGGCTCAAGCTCGGCAAGAAGGACAGAAAAATGGGGCAGCGCGGCACCCAGACCTGCGACGTGATCCTGGAGAACGTGCGCGTGCCGGCCACCAACATCATCGGCGGCGTACCCGGCCAGGGGTTCAAGACCGCGATGAAGGTGCTCGACCGCGGCCGGCTCAACATCTCGGCCGTCTCCTGCGGCCTGGCCTCGCGCATCCTGGACGAATCGCGCCGCTACGCGCGCGACCGCAGGCAGTTCGGCAAACCCATCGGTGAATTCCAGCTGATCCAGGCGATGCTGGCCGACAGCCAGGCCGAATGCCTCGCGGGGTGGTCGCTGGTGAAGGAGGTGGCCCGGCTTTTCGAGCGCAAGCCGGTCAACGTCTCCGATCCGGACATCTCCATGCGGGTCGCATGCGCCAAGCTCTTCGCCACGGAAATGGTGGGCCGCGTGGCCGACCGGGGCGTGCAGATCCATGGCGGCGCCGGCTACATCAACGAGTATCCGGTCGAGCGCTTCTACCGCGACGCGCGCCTGCTGCGCCTGTACGAAGGCACGACGCAGGTCCAGCAACTCATCATCGGCCGCGAACTGCTCCGCCAGGACTGAGCGGCCCGCGCGGTTCCTGCACGCGCTGCCCAGCGTCGGCGCGCGCATTGCGAAGACGGGCCGGCCTTGCGCGCGCAAGATGCGGGGGTGTGCCTCGATGCGTCCCCCATCACGATCCTGATCGCCGACGACCACGCGCTGGTGCGCGATGGCATGCGCGGCCTCGTGGCCGGCCTGCTGGGCGAGGTGGTCTGCCTCGAAGTGGGCGACGGCGATGCGCTGATGCGCGCCGCGCGGGCGCAACCGATGGCCGGTCTGGCCCTGGTGGACCTGAACATGCCCGGCATGGAGCGCGGCTTTCGCCTGGCCGAGCTCGCGCACCGCCACCCGGGCCTGCCGCTGGTGGTGATCTCCGCGCTGACCTCGCCCGACGTGGTGCGGCGCACGCTGGAGATTCCCAGCGTGCACGCCTTCGTGCCCAAGAGCGCGCCCTCGGCGCAGATCCTGGCCGCGATCGGAGCGGCGCTGCAGGGCCGCAAGCTGCCCTTCGCGCACCGCTCGCCCGAGGCGCGCCGGCCCGAAGTGGTGCTCACGCCGCGCATGGAAGAGGTGCGCCAGCTGCTGCGCCAGGGCATGAGCAACAAACTCATCGCGCGCACCCTGGGCATCAGCGAAGGCACGGTGAAGAACCACATGAGCGAGATCTTCAAGGCGCTGCAGGTGTCCAACCGCACCCAGGCGGCGCAGCTCGACGCCGACCGCCTGTGAAGCCCGCTCGGCCGGCGCTCAGCGCGCCGACAGGAAGTCGCCCACTTCGAGCAGCACCAGTTCGTTGTCGTCCGCCTTGTTGGGGTCGCGGCTGCTGGAGAACGGCAGGTTGTTGTCGTTGCCCACCACGATGTGCCGCGCATCGACGATGTCCACGTTCTCGATGGTGAAGAACGGGAAGGTCAGCACGCCGTTGTTCAGCGGCTTGCGGGCCAGCTGGTTCGGGTCGGCGATGTTCATCAGGTCGATGTAGCCGATCTTGCGCAAGGGGCCGCCCACGCTGGCCTCGTTCAGCTCCACCTTGTAGACCCGCTTGAACCTGGCCAGGTCGTGGAAGCAGTCGGCGCGCTTCGTGGCTTGCGGGCAGGCCTTGTCGGCCGTGCCTTCGCCGTTGTCGCGCTCGATGATCAGGCCTTCGGTGGGGCTGATCATGTTGAAGTCGCCGATGGCGTGGTGGTTGGCTTCCAGCAGGTACTTCCAGTGGCGGCCGGTCCACTGCTCCGTCTTCACGTCGAACTCCAGCACGCGCAGGTACTGCTTGCCGTCGATGGCTTCCGGCGCTTGGGCGGCCTCGTCCCACACGGCCCCCTCCAGCAGGGGGTAGAGCTTGCTGCCGTCGGGCGATGAGGCCATGCCCTCGAAGCCCTTGGAACGGCGCACCTGGAACTTCACCTCGCCGCCCTGCGCGCCAGGCGTCTTCACCGCCGGGTGGTCGGGCGAGACCACGGTCTTGCCATCCACCTGGGTTTCGTAGACCGCCTTCACGCGGCCCTTCATGTCGGCCTTGATCAGGTAGGGGCCGAACTCGTCGCCGATCCAGAAGTGGCCGTCCGCGATCTGGAAGCTCTCGGTGTCGAGGTCCGAGCCCGTCAGGTAGCGCTGTACCGTGCCCTCGTGCACGATGCGAAAGGGCACCTTCTTGTCGGGGTCGTGCAGGAACACGGTGCCCAGGCGCTTGAACTGCCCGCTCTTGAAGTCCACCCGGTAGTGGTTGAGGAACAGCATGAAGTCGGGCGAGTTGGCCTTGGCGCCGGCGCCGTTGTCCGTCAGCAGCCAGTAGCTGCCATCGGCCATGCGCTTGATGCCCGAGTGGCCTTGAACGGGTTGACCCTTGAAGGGCAGCGAGACCCCCGTGGGCCGGCCGGCGGACAGCCCTTCCACGCTGCCGATGGCCTCGACGCGGCGGTCGGTGGTGAACTTGCCGCTGACGCGCAGTTCGGCCGGCGCGTCCTTGGGCGCTGGGATCAGGGTCTGCGCAGGCAGCAAGGCGTGCCCGGCGAGGGTGGCCGGGTAGGCGGTCTGGGCCTGGGCGGAAAAACCCAGGCCGGCGACGGCCAGGGCGAGCAGGGCAGGGGAGTGCAGTTTCATGAGAGGGTGCCTTCGTTGTATTCAATGGATGCGGATCGGGGCCGAGCTTGCCGCCCTGCCATGACAGCGATGCGACCTTTTGATGACAGTGTGTTGACGGCCTCGCACGCCCTGCCAGGCGTTGGCGCGCGCATTGCGAAGACGGGCGGCCCGCCGGTGCGCAAGATGTCGGCATGCACCGGGACGCCCTTTCCCCCCGCGCGGGCCGGGACGATCAGCCCGACCCCGAGGACAGCGCCCACACGGTGGCCTCGCTCTGGGCCTTGCGCGCCTGCGAGCTGCTGTGCGCGCTCATGTTCGCCACCGCCTTGCCCTGGCAACAGCCGGCCGCGTGGTTCTCGGTCATCGCGGGCATGGGCCTGCTGCGCTGGTGGCACGTCAACCGCCCGGCGTTCCGCGCCCTGCCCAAGGCGCGCCGCCAGCGCGCGTACCGCCTGTACATGTGGGTGCTGATGGCCTTCGTGGGCAGCGCCTGCTGGTTCCTCTACGTGCCCGACAACGTGCCCATGCTCGCGGTGCTCATGAGCTACTTGCTGGGCAATGCCACGCTGATCGCGGTGCGCCTCACGGGCGATGTGGTGCGCACCACCATCGCGCTGTGCCTGGCGGTGCTGCCGACCTCGGTGCGCCTGATCGTCGATGGCCTGGGCGGCCACACGCTGCTGGTGCTGATGGGCATCGGCGGCCTCCTCATGACCATCACCATGGTGTTCCTCTCGCGCGCGCAGGAGATCGGCGTGATGCGCCAGGTGGAGCAGCGGCGCCGCGCCGAGGCGGCAGCCGACACGATCGCGGCGCTGGGGCTGGCGAAGTCGCGCTTCTTCGCGGCGGTGAGCCACGACCTGCGCCAGCCGGTGCACGCCATCGGCCTGTACCTCACGCCGCTGGTGAGCCTGGCCGAGCGCGCGCAGGACCGCGCGGCCCTGCGCGCCATCGACGGCATCGGCCAGTCGTGGCGCGCGCTCGACGACCTGCTGTCGCAGGTGCTGGACCTCACGCGCATGGACTCGGGCGTGGTGCAGGCCGAGCTGCGGCCCACCGAACTCGCGCCACTGGTGGCGAGCCTGGTGCGCCAGCACAGCGCCGTGGCCGAGGCGGCGGGCGTGCGCATCGTCGCGCTGGTGCGCCCCGAGGCCTTCGCGCTGGCCGATGGGCTGATGCTGGTGCGCGTGCTGTCCAACCTGATGGACAACGCCATCAAGTTCTCGCCCGCCGGGGCCACCGTGCTGGTGGCGCTGCGCTGGGGTGGCGGTGGGTGTTGGCGGCTGCAGGTGCGCGATGCGGGCCTGGGCATCGCGCCCGAGGCGCAGGCGCGCATCTTCGAAGAGTTCGTGCAGATGCACAACGAGGCGCGCGACCGCCGCCAGGGCCTGGGCCTGGGGCTGGCGATCGCGCGGCGGCTCGCGCTGCTGATGAACGGCGACATCGTGGTGCGCTCGGCGCTGGGGCAGGGCAGCTGCATGACGGTGAGCTTGCCGCGCGCCGAACCGCCACCCGAGGCCGCGCCGGCGCCGGCACACGAAGCGCATTCGATGCCGGGTGCGCTGCTGCCCTTGCCCGGGCACGCCGTGCCGTCGCCCGCGTTCGCGGTGGAGCGCGTGCTGCTGGTGGAAGACGACTCGCTGGTGGCCGGCGCCACGCGAGACCAGCTCGAGGGCTGGGGTCTGCAGGTCCTGCACGTGGAGACGGCGGCCGAGGCGCTGGCGCAGGCGGCGCATGGCGACGTGGCCATCTGCGACGTGCGGCTGCCGCACGCGGCCTCGGGCCTGGACCTCGCGCTGACCCTGCGTGAGCGGGGCCAGCGCGTGCTGCTCATCAGCGGCGAGACGCACGCGGCCTTGCGCGAATCGGCCGCGCGGCACCGCCTGCCGCTGCTGATCAAACCGGTGTCCAGCGCGCAGCTTCACGCGGCCTTGCAAGGGCTGTAGGTGCGTGCCCCTGCCCTTCGGGGCATGACCAATTTCACGTGGTTGCGCAGCGGGTGCGTCGGTAGATTCAAAACCCTGCCACGCCGTCCGTGTGGCGGGCCCGACCGAAGGAACCCCCATGAGACACCAGTTCTCGCCCGATCTCGAATCGCCCCACGCGCCCCCCGCCTTGGTGCCGAGCCCACGCCCGCCGCGCGTGGGCCGCTTTGCCGAAACGCGCGGCACGCCCTTGCTGCGCAGCGCCTACCGCTGGTTGTGCCGCTGCGCGCCCGCCGTGGCCGCGCGCCTGGCCTACCGCCAGCTCGCCACGCCACCGCGAGCGGCGCTCGGCAAGTGGCCGCTGGCGGTGCGCGAGCAGACGCGCCTGCGCCGCCTGCCGTGCGGCGCGGGTGAGCTCGCGGTGTACGAGTGGGGGCAGGGGCCGGCGGTGCTGCTGGTGCATGGCTGGGGCTCGAACGCCATGCACCTGGGTCGCATGGTGGGCCCGCTGTTGAACGCGGGCTTCCGCGTGGTGGCCTTCGATGCACCGGCACATGGGCGCTCGTCGGGCCACCGAACCGACATGGTGGAGTTCGCCAACGCCGTGGCGGCCGTGGCGCGCCACGCCGGTCCGCTGCACGCCGTCATCGGCCATTCCTTCGGCGCCGCGATGGCGATGTTCGCCGCCCGCGACTGGGGCATGGCCACCTCGCGGCTGGTGCTCATCAGCTCCTTCAACCACTGCAACTGGTTCGTCGAGATGTTCGCGCGGCACATCGGCCTCACGCCCGAGGTGCTGGGGCGCGTGCGCGAGCTCTTCGTGCAGCGCTACGGCGGCCGGCTCGACTGGGGGCGCATGTCGGTGCTGGAGATGGCGCGCCAGGCCGGTCTGCCCGCGCTGCTGGTGCACGACGAGACCGACGAAGAGATTCCGTTCGAGCACGGGCTCTCGCTCGCGGCCGCGATGCCCTGCACGCAGTTCAAGGCCATGCACGGCCTGGGGCACCACCGCGTGGCGCGCAACCCCGAGGTGATCCGCCGCGTGGTGGATTTTCTGGCCCAACAGGAGCCGTCATGCTGAGCGCCGCGTCCTCGTCGTTTCCACGCCGCCTGGCCCTGGTGCTGGGCAGCGGCGGTGTGCGCAGCATCGCCGCCCTGGGCATCGCCGAGCGCCTGGCGCGTGAAGGCATCCGGCCCGATCTGGTGGTGGGCTGCAGCTCGGGCGCGCTGTTCGGCGCGCAGGTGGCGCAGGGCCTTCACGGTGAAGAGGCCGTGCGCATGGCCACCACCCTGTGGTCGGCCGAGCTCACGCAGCAGCGCCGCTGGCGCGCCTACCTGCAACTGGTCGCGCCGAAACTCGCGGGCTTTGGCGAGGGCTTCGCGCTGCGCGACGACCGTCTGATCGCCGAGCGCATCGGCAACGCCTTCGGCGACACGCACCTGGAGCACCTGCCCACGCCATTGCGCGTGGCCGCCACCGACGCCGCCACCGGCCAGGCCGTGGTGCTCACGCAAGGCCGCCTGGTGGACGCGCTGCGCGCCAGCATGGCCGTGCCCATCCTGTTCCCCAGCGTGGCCATCGGCGGGCGGCGCCTGGTCGATGGCGTGCTCTCCGACCCGCTGCCCCTGGCGGCGGCGGCCGATGCGCGCGTCGTGCTCTCGCTCGGCTTCTTCGGCGGCCTGCCGCGCCGGGTGGACCGCGTCTCGCGCCTGGTGGCGCAGACCAGCACCACGCTCATCAACAACCTGATGCAGGCGCGCACCGAGGCCGCACAGGCCCGGGGGCAGAAGCTGATCGGTCTGGAGCTGGACCTGGAGCGCCCGGTCGGCCTGTGGGAGACCGCCGCCATGCCGGCCCTGTTCGAGGCCGGCTGGCGCGCGGCCGAGGCGCGACTGCTCGACATCGTGGCCGCGCTGGAGGCCGCGCAGGCGCCCGAGCGCGAGCTGACCTTCATTGAATGAACCCCTTCCCATGGAACTCAGACGCATGACCCACACCACCGTCCACACCGAGCGCTACGCCCATTGCATCGCCGCCTCGCGCCGCGTGCGCTGGGACATCGAGCACGACGTGATCCGCGCCCGCCGGCTCGACTTCGGCAAACCCTTCCTGCCCGACGGGCTCTCGCGCATCAGCCGGCTCGATTTCCTGAAACCCGCCGAGCAGCTGCGGCTGAGCCAGGTGCAGGGCCGCACCTACGCCAACATGTTCGGCTTGGTCGAGCGCTTCATCGGCATCCAGATGCTCTCGTGCAGCCGCCACCACTGGTTCGGCGACCAGGTCGCACTGGAGGCGCTGGTGCGCTTCACCGACGAGGAACTCAAGCACCAGGCGCTGTTCCGCCGCGTCGAGCGCCTGGCGGCGACGGGCATGGCCGAAGGCTACGAGTTCCTGCCCACCGCGAACGCCGTGGCCTCGCAGGTGCTGGAGGCCTCCACCTGGGCGGTGCTCGCGCTCACCTGCCACATCGAGCTCTTCACCCAGGTGCACTACCGCCAGAGCATCCAGCCCATGGAAGACATCGCCGGGCTCTACAAAGACGTGTTCCTCTTCCACTGGAAGGAGGAGTCGCAGCACGCCATCCTCGACGAGCTGGAGTGGGAGCGCGAACACGGGCGCCTCACGCCGCGCGAGCGCGACGTGGCGGTGGACGACCTGATCGGCCTGCTGGGCGCCATCGACGGCATTCTGCGGCAACAGGCCACCGCCGACGCCCGCTACTTCAGCGACACCAACCCGCGCCGCTTCGCGCCGGGGCAGGACGCCCGCCTCGTCGCCGGCCTGCTGGACGCCTACCGCTGGCAGTACATCGGCTCGGGCCTGCAGTCGCCGCGCTTTCGGCAACTGCTGGTGGCCATGACCACGACGCCCCAGCTGCAGCGCATCCAGGCGGCGCTGGCGCCGCTGTTGTCCTGATCCTTTTCACCCACCCGGAGATCCCCATGTCACACCCCCCCCTTCGCCGCGCCCTCTGCCTCGGTGCCATCCTGCTGGCCGCCGCCAGCCACGCCAGCGCGCAGCCCATCGGCATCGAGCAGGCCCACCATGCCCACCACGTCGGCGACTACGAACGATCGCTCGCGCTCTACGAACGGCTCGCCGCGCAAGGCGACGCCGAAGCCGCCGAACGCGCGGGCTACATGCTCATGCAGGGGCCGATCGCCTACGGGCCGCGCGTGCCGCGCGATGTGCCACGCGCCACGGCCTGGCTGGAACAGGCCGCGCACGCGGGGCGGCCGCACGCGCTCTTCCTGCTCGGCCTGGGCCACGGCACGGACTGAGCCGTGCGCAGGGCATGCGCTGGGTGGATGCGGCCCATGCGCCGTGCGCGCTTGTCGGGGACAGGGCGCGCTCCAGATACTGCGCGCATGAATCAGAACCTGTTGTTGAATGTGGTGGTCAGCGCCGTGTCGCGCCAGACCGACGAAGTGTCCTGCTTTGAACTGAGTGGCCTGGAGGGGCCCTTGCCCGTGTTCGAAGCCGGCGCGCACATCGACGTGCACACCGCCGCAGGCCCGCGCCCCTACTCGCTGTGCAACCTGCACGAGGCGAACGGCCCCTACGTGGTGGGGGTGAAGCGCGAGGCGGCCGGCCGGGGCGGTTCGCGCTGGATGCACGACACGCTGGCGGTGGGCACCCGACTGGTGATCGGCGCGCCCCGCAACCACTTCCGGCTGGTGCCGGAGGCGGCTCACCACTGCCTGCTGGCGGGTGGCATCGGCATCACGCCCCTGGTGGCCATGGCGCGCGAACTCGGGCGCCGGGGCCGCACTTTCAAGCTGGCCTGTTTCGCGCGCAGCCGCGCCCATGCGGCCTTTTTCGACAGCCTGCGGGCGGCACCCTGGGCCAGCTCGGTGCATTTTCATTTCGACGACGCGCCGGCGCAGCAGGTGGATCTGGCGGCGTTCTGCGCCGGCCAGCCCGAGGGCACGCACTTCTATGTGTGCGGCCCGGCGGGCTTCCTGGCCGCGGCCCGGCGCGCCACCGGTGAACGCCCCGGTGGGCAGGTGCACGAGGAGCGCTTCGCGGCCGAACCGCCGGCGAACCCGAAGGGGCTCGACCGCTACACCGTGGTGCTGGCGCGCAGCGGCCGCAGCGTGCGGGTGGAGGCGGGGCAGACCCTGCTGCAGGCGCTGCGGGGCGCGGGGCTGAACCCGCTCACCTCCTGCGAGGCCGGGGTGTGCGGCAGCTGCGTGACGCCCTACCTCGCAGGCCAGCCCGTGCATGGCGACGCCTTCCTCAGCGCGCACGAGCGGCAGCACCAGCTGGCACTCTGCTGCGCCGGGTCGCTCGGCGAGCGCCTCGTGCTCGACCTCTAACCCGCGCCCTTGAGGTCGAGCATCACCTGTTCCTTGAACCAGATGTGGTCCCGGTGGTGGTGCGTGCGCTCGTGCCAGTACAGGTAGACGTCGTAGGGCGGCAGCTCGATCGGCACCTCCACGGTGGCGAGCGCGAAGCGCTCGCAGAAGCGCCGGGCCAGTGACTCGGGGATCAGGGCCACCATGCCGGTCTTTTCGATCAGATACGGCACGGAGAGGTAACTCGGCGTCGTGAGCCGGATGTGGCGCGCCAGCCCGAGTTGGGACAGGGCCTTGTCGACCGCGTCGCCAAACGCGTGCACCGTCGGTTTGATCACGACGTGGTCGAGCGCGGCGAAGGCCTCGGGGCTGAGCGTCTGGGCGGCGGCCGCGTGGCCTTTGGCCGCAACGCAGGCCACGCGGTCGCGGAAGATCACGCGGTGGCGCAGGTCCTCCACCGCGGGCGGCAGCATGCCCACGCAGAAGTCGGCTTCGCCGCTCTCCAGAACCTGGTTGAGGTTGCGCGGATGCACCGGGTGGCAGACCGAGACCGAGATGCCGGGGTAGTTCTGCGCCAGGCGCGTGACCAGGGGGTCCATGAACACGCATTCCAGGTAGTCCGTGGCGACCACCCGGAAGTTGCGGCGGGCTGTCTCGGGGTCGAACGCGATGGCCTGCCCGAGCAGCTGGTCCATCTCGTGGAGGATGCGCAGCGCGAACTCGCGCAGCTGCATGGCCTTGGCGGTCGGCACAAGCCCGACCTGGGCCTTGACCAGGATCGGGTCCGAGGTCAGTTGCCGCAGCTGGCTCATGGCCCGGCTCATGGCGGGCTGGCTGATGTCCAGCGCATCGGCGGCGCGCGTCACCTGCGAGTGATCGACCAGCGCGACCAGGCACCGGAGCAGGTAGAAGTTCAGCGACAGATCATCTTTTTGGCGCATGGTTTTCATACACAGTCCGCATGGACTGGGGGTTGGCACATCGGGATACTAGTTCAACCTTGGCGCGGTGGCGCAAGGCACGAGAGTCCAGGGACATTCCAGGCAACACCGGTTCGAAGAGGCCGGTCACCCACGAGGAGCAACAGGTTTGGACACCGCAGTTTTGAACGCCTTGAACACCGCGAGGGCCGAGCTGCCCCGGTGCGATGGCAAGGGCCTCTACCACCGGGGCGCGCCGATCATCCAGGTCGACAACGTCAGCAAGCGCTATGCCAATGGCACGGTGGCCCTCGAACGGGCCCGGCTGGAGATCTGGAGCGGCGACTTCGTCACCCTGATCGGTCCCTCGGGATGCGGCAAGAGCACGCTGCTGCGCATCCTCTCGGGCCTGGGCGCGGTCACCGAAGGATCGATCCAGTGGTGGGGCGAGACCACCCCGGTGCTGGAGCGGCCCGACCAGAAGCTCGCCTTCGTCTTCCAGGACCCCACGCTGATGCCCTGGGCCCGCGTGTTCGAGAACGTGGCCCTGCCGTTGGAACTCAAGGGCACGCTGGACCGCGCCACGATCCGCCGCAAGGTAGAAGATGTGTTGAATCTGGTCGGTCTGGGGGCCTTCGAGCAGTCCTACCCGCGTGAGCTGTCGGGCGGCATGCAGATGCGCGTGTCGATCGCACGAGCCCTCGTCACCGAGCCCAACCTGATGCTGATGGACGAGCCTTTCGGTGCGCTGGACGAGATGACGCGCAACAAGCTCAACGACGACCTGATGCGCATCCAGCACGAGCGCAAGCTCACGGTGGTGTTCGTCACGCACAGCCTGCACGAGGCGGTCTACCTGTCGTCGCGCGTGGTGGTGATGGCGGCCCGGCCCGGGCGCGTGATCGCCGAAGTGGGCATCGACGCGCCTTTCCCCCGGGGCACGGCCTTCCGCCTGTCCGCGGAGTACCTGCAGTACATGACCCGCCTGAGCGCCGCGCTGGACGCGGCCAGCCGGGGCGAGGAGATCGCACCATGAAAAGCCCGGACATTTCCCGCAACGCCGCGCGCCAGGTGAACTGGGGCTCGAGCAAGCTGCCGGTGCTGGCCATCGGCGTGGGTCTGCTGGCCGTGTGGCAGCTGGTGGTGGTGGCCCTGTCGCTGCCGGTGTATGTGCTGCCGGGACCGATCGACGTGCTCAAGGCCTTGTACGCGGACTCGGACCTGCTCTTCACCGGCCTGCTGTTCACGCTGAAGGTCACGGTGCTGGCCTTCGCGGTGGCGGTGCTGCTGGGCGTGGCGATCTCGTTCCTGCTGTCGCAGAGCCGCCTGCTGGAACAGAGCGTCATGCCCTACATGGTGATCCTGCAGGTGACGCCCATCGTGGCGATCGCGCCGCTGATCATCATCTGGGTCAGCAACACCTTCGTGGCCCTGGTGACGATCGCCAGCATCACGGCGCTGTTTCCCATCGTCTCCAACATGACGCTGGGCCTGCGCTCGGTGGCGCCCAACCTGCAGAGCCTGTTCCGCATCTACCGGGCCTCCAACTGGCAGACCCTGACCCGGCTCAAGCTCAAGGCCGCGCTGCCCTACTTCTTCGCCGGCGCGCGCATCAGCAGCGGACTGGCGCTGATCGGTGCCGTGGTGGCCGAGTTCGTGGCCGGCACCGGCGGCACGCAGTCGGGGCTGGCCTACATCATTCTCGAATCGGGCGTGCAGCTGAAGGTGCCGCGCATGTTCGCCTCGCTGTTCCTGATCTCGCTCACCGGCATCGTGCTGTTCGCGCTGATGGTCTTCATCTCGAACCGCGTGCTGGGCGCGTGGCACGAGAGCACCGTCAAGACCGAGCACTGAGTTTGACCCGTTCCGTTTTCGACCCACCCCCCAACAGGAGTTCTCCCATGAATGTCCGATCGATTCTTGGTTCGGCGCGCGGCGCCCTGGCCGCCTGTCTCGTGTCGCTGACCGCCGTGGCGCTCCCCGCGCAGGCACAGGCCCCGCGCGAGGTCAACGTGGCGCTCAGTTTCTACGCCTCCGCCGAACACGGCGGCTACTACGCGGCGCTGGCCGAAGGCATCTACGAAAAACACGGCCTCAACGTGAAGGTGACGCAGGTGGGCCCGCAGGGCAACAACATGCAACTGATGGTCTCGGGCCGCATGGACTTCGTCAACGGCTGGAGCATGCGGGCCCTCAACGCGGTGCGCGAGGACATCCCGCTGGTGTCGGTGGCCGCCGTGTTCCAGCGCGACCCGCAGTGCCTGGTGCACCACCAGGGTGCGTACGCGAAGCTCGAGAACATGAAGGGCGCGCCGATCCGCGTGGCCCAGCTCGCGCGCGGCAGTTTCTGGCCCTGGCTGAAGGCGCGCCACGGTTTCGACGACAGCCAGCTGCGGCCGTTCGACACCAGCTACGCGGCCCTGCTGCAGGACCCCAGGATGGTGCAACAGGGCTTCATCACCAACGACGGCTTCCAGTTCAAGCGCCAGAACCTCGCCATGGACTGCCTGCTGCTGGCCGACGAGGGCTGGTCCAGCTACAGCTACACGATCGACACCACCCAGCGGCTCATCAAGGAGAACCCCCGGCTGGTGGCCGACTTCGTCAAGGCCACGGTGGAGGGCTGGCGCGCCTTCTTCAAGGACCCTGCGCCGGCCTCGCGCCTGATCAAGGCCAACAACCCGCAGATGAGCGACGAGCAGATCGCCTACGCCATGGCTCAGATGAAGCGCCATGGGCTGGTCGAGTCGGGTGACGCCTCGGGCGGCCGGATCGGCGCCATGAGCGATGCCCGCTGGGCGGCCTTCTACCAGGAGATGGTGGCCGCCAAGGCCCTGCCCGCCGGACTCGACCCACGCAAGGCCTACGACCTGCAATTCATCAAACAGCTGTACCCCCAATAACCGAGAGAGACACACCCATGCTGATCACCCAACAACCCATGTTCCGCCACTTCTGGTACCCCGTCATGCCGACCCACCTGCTGGACGCCGGCCACCCCAAGGCCTTCCGGCTGCTGGGTGAAGACATCGTGCTCTGGAAGGTGGGCGAAGGGCGCTACGCCTCGATGGAGGACCGCTGCTGCCACCGCACCGCCAAGCTCTCGATGGGCTGGCTGGAGAACGACCGCATCGTCTGCGGCTACCACGGCTGGGCCTACGACTGCACGGGCCAATGCGTGTCCATGCCGCAGAGCCCCGAGGCCCAGAAGATTCCCTACAAGGTGAAGAGCCACCTGACGGAGGTGCGCTACGGCTACGTCTGGGTCTGCCTGGAGCCCGATCCGATCAACACCATTCCGGTGCTGGAAGAAGACGGGGCGCCGGGCTTCCGCCTGATCCACGAGTTCTACGAACCCTGCCGCGCCACCGGCCTGCGCCTGATGGAAAACTTCTTCGACTTCTCGCATACCGGCTTCGTTCACAAGGGCACCTTCGGCAACATGGTGGACGCCAAGCCGCGCAAGACCGAGATCGAGGAAACCGAGCACGGCCTGGTGCTGCGTGGCGATGTGCCGGTGCTCAATGCCGACGAACACATCCAGCGCGTGGTGCGCGACAGCGGGCTGGAGTCGGTGCGGCACATGGTCAGCCAGTGGTACATGCCCTTCATGCGCAAGTCGCAGATCAACTACCCCAACGGCCTGATCCATTCGCTGGTGACCTCGGCCACGCCCATCGACGACGAGCGCTCCATGCTGTGCCAATGGATCTACCGCAACGACACGGAAGCCGAGGTCAGCGCGGCCGACTGCATCGAGATGGACCGCCGCATCACCAACGAGGACATCCTGATCCTCGAAGGGCTGGACCCGGACGTGCCGCTGGCACCCGCCCACGCCGAGGAGGCCCACATGTACACCGACCGGCCGGGCCTGGCGATGCGCCGGCGGCTGCTGAAGATGATGGAGGCGCGCGGCGAGAAGGAGGTGCGCACGCCGCGCAACCTGGCGCGTTTCGGCATCCGTGTCGAAACCGCCTCGGCGTGAAGGGCGCTGCCATGGCCGAGACCTTCTCCGCCACCGTGCCCTCCCGCTTCTGGGCCGACCTGACCAGCGAGGCCTTCTCGCGCCTGGACCGGGCCAGCGTGATCGCCGTGCTGCCCGTGGGCGCGATCGAGCAGCACGGCCCGCACCTGCCGATGTCGGTGGACACGGCCACCGTCAACGCCATGGTGGCGGCCACGCTGCCGCACCTGGGCGCGGAGCTGCCGGTGCTGTTCCTGCCCACGCAGCCCATCGGCAAGAGCAACGAGCACTCGCGCTACCCGGGCACGCTGACCCTGTCCGCGCAGACGCTGATCACCCTGTGGAGCGAGATCGGGGCCTGCGTGGCCGCCGCCGGTGTGCGCAAGCTGGTGCTGTTCAACAGCCACGGCGGGCAGGAGTCCGTCATGGACATCGTGGCCCGTGACCTGCGCGAGCGCTTCGACATGCTGGTGGTGTGCGTGAACTGGTACCAGCTCGGCCTGCCCGATGGGCTGATCGGCGACGACGAGATGCGCCACGGCATCCACGCGGGTGAGCTGGAGAGTTCCATCCTGCTGCAGATCCACCCCGAGTTCGTGCACATGGACCGGGCCAAGGACTTCGCCAGCACCGACCGTGCCCTCAGCGAGGGCTCGCGTTACCTGTCCTACGTGGAGGGCAAGGCCCGCGTCGCCTGGCAGACGCAGGACCTGAACCCGCAGGGCGCCTGCGGCAATGCGATGCTGGCCACGGCCGAGAAGGGGCGTGCCACGCTGGACTTCGTGGGCGGCCAGTTCGCCCAGGTGCTCGAAGACGTGCATCGCGTGCCCCTGGTCTCGCTGCACAGCGCCACGGCGTGGTAGCCGGGGCAGCGGCGTTTCCGGCGGGCGACTGCTGGCTGGCCCGCGCGCGCGTGCCCGAACCGCTGCTCGACGCCGCAGCGCGCGAGGCCTTCGCGCCGGCCGCACCGGGCCTGCGCACGGTCTGCCTGCGCATGCGGGGCGGCCGCATCGATGCGCTGGCGCCGGCCGTGGCGGACGACGGCCTGCCGGTGGTGGACCTCGCCGACGGCATCGTGAGCTCGGGCTGGGTGGACCTGCACACCCACCTGGACAAGAGCCACACCGCAACCCGCATCGGTGGTCACCACCACACGCTGCGCGAAGCCGTAGCCGCCTCCGGCGAAGACCGCGCGCGCTGGACGGCCGCGGACATCCGGCGCCGCATGGAATTCTCCTTGCGCACGGCCCACGCGCACGGCACGCGCGCGATGCGCACGCACATCGACTGGGTGAGCGCGGCCACACCGCCGGCCTGGGCCGTGGGCCAGGCCCTGCGCCGCGCGTGGTCGGACCGCATGGAGCTGCAACTGAGCTCCCTCTCGCCGCTGGCCCTGTTCGCCGACACCGGCGCAGGCGCCGCCGTGGCGGCGGTGGTGGCCGAACAAGGCGGCGTGCTGGGCGCCTCGGTGCACCCCATGCCGGGCCAGCGCGGCCTGCTCGAACGCGTGTTCGACCTGGCCGTGGCGCACGGCCTGGACCTGGACTTTCACGCGGACGAACACCTGCAGAACGACATCGAAGGCCTGCGCGGCATCGCCCGCCTGACCACGCGCCATGGCTGGCAGGGGCGGGTGACGGTGGGGCACGCCTGCGCCCTGTCGGTGGTGCCGGCCGACGAAGGCCACGCCGTGCTGCGCGCGCTGGTCGAGGCCGGCGTTGCGCTGATCGGCCTGCCGCTGGCCAACCTGCAACTGCAGGACGGTGGCGAAGGCCGCACGCCGCGCCTGCGCGGCATCGCGCCGCTGCGGGAGGCGCGGGCGCTGGGCGTGGCGGTCAGCCTGGCCTCCGACAACGTGCAGGACGCCTTCGTGCCCTTCGCCGATTTCGACCTGCTGCAGGTGCTGGCACTGGGTTCGCTCGCGGCCCACCTGGACGACCCGCTCGCGCGCTGGATCCACAGCATCACCACCACGCCCGCCGCCGCGATGGGGCTGGCCTGGGATGGCCGGCTGCGCGTGGGCGCACCGGCCGACCTCGTGCTGCTGGCGGGCCGCAACAGCGCCGAGGCCTGCGGCCGGCCGCAGCGCCGCGTGCTGCACCGGGGCCGCCTGCTCGACGCTGGCCTGCCGGATTTCCGGGAACTCGACGCACCCGGGCCCACGAACTGAGCCGCTTGGTGCGAGGACTTGGTCTTTTCTGAAGGATGTTCGACGGCAGGAGTTTCTTCAGGTCGTGATGGGTGTGCCAGAGCCCACTTCGCAAGCCTGCATCAACCACCAGCCCACCTGGTCGTCTTCCACGGGCAGGCCCTGTGCGCCCAGGCGGGGCATGCGCTCACCCTGCTGCACGAATGCCTGGCGCTTCCAGTTTTCGTTCAACACGGCCGTGCTCAGCAGCGGTGCTGCGGGGTGCGCCTTGTCCAGTGCGTAGGGCTGCCAGATGCCGCTCTGCGGGCAGCGCTCCCCGCTCAGGCAGGTGGTGCGCGTGGCCGTGGTCAGGGCATGCACGAGATCGGCGCGCGCCAGCCAGTCTGGCGGCAGGCGCTGGGGCAGGGCCACGCCCACGAAGTGCCAGTCCACGAGGTCGTGCACCCAGTCCTCGTGCGGCACATCGGTGTGGCCCATGGTCAGGCGCATGAACTCGCCTTGCTGGAAGCGCAGGGGCGGCAGTTGCGCGAATTCGCTGCGAAGCTGGGGGGCGCGGGGGTTGTGGTGGGGGCGGTCGGGCAGCACACGGGCCTGCCAGTAGCCGGTGTGCGGGGCGCGGGTCACGTCGCTGCTGTAGCGCGACCCGAGCCAGACGGTGGTGATGCCCTCCAACGGGGTGCGGCGGGCCAGGTTGGCCAGTTCGGCGGGCAGCTGCACGCTGTGGCCCGGGGGGATGTGGGCGCGGTCATGGGGCGGGAGCTGGTGGGCCGAGGTGGTGAGCGGCTGGGGGGCGAGGCGAACGCCCTTGGCGGCGTCGATCAGGCTCTGGCGCTGACCGTCCCAAGGCGGCAACACGGCCGGCGGTAGGGGGAGGACTTTGTCGAGGTTGGGGAAGCGCAGGTCGGGGTTGCGCCGCAGTGCATCGCCCAAGGTGCCATAGCGGTCGGCGCGAATCCTGTCAATTGCACGGCCCACGATGGGTTGACCCGTTCTAAACTTCACCGACAGTGCATCTGCCGCTTTCGCGTTGCCGAACTTGACTGCGCTGTGCAGCGCCGCCAAGGCACGTCCGTAGTCGTCACCCAGGGAGGCATCGTTGCCATTCAAGGCCAACCCCAACTCGTATGCCGCCTGCCCATGGCCCTGCGCCAAGCCGCACCCCAGCATCTTGAGCGCCACAGTGCGGTTTTCCCAGAATCCGGCTTGCGGGTTGTTGTACGTGGCATCCAGCGCCTTGCCCAGATAAGCCATCGCACTCGGGCTGCCCATGTCCGCCGCCAGTTGCCAGAACGCGTAGGCGCGGCTGGCGTCTCCACCAGCGGCAGGCGCAGTTCGTCGCGCCAGGCGCGCTTGAGGGTCGGCGGCACCGGCCCGCCGCCCGAGAGGCCCATGCGCAGGCGGCCGGGCGCGCGGCCGCGCAGGGCGCTTTCGGTGCGCAGCTCTTCCAGCAGCGTGGGGTTGCCCACCAGGATGCTGGCCTGCGCCTGTTCGAGCGCGTCCCAGCCGGCGGTCTGGGTCCAGAACCGCATGACGTGCACGGTCGCGCCGCGCGAGAGCGCGGGCAGCAGGTTGCCCACCAGCTGGTAGGAGCTCGACAGCGCGGTCGGGCCGAACGAGACGTCTTCCGCTCGCACGCGCAGGCGTTCGGCAATGCAGCGGCTGGCGCGCACCGTGGGTTCGTGGCTCAGGCAGGCGCCCTTGGGTTTGCCGGTGGTGCCCGAGGTGTAGGAGAGGTGGGCGATGCCGGTCTCGTCCTCGGGGTCGGGCGGCGCCGCGAAGGCCTGGGCCATCAGCTCGGGCAGGGCGTGGGCGCCCGGCTGCGCGCCGTCCATGCACACCAGGTGGTCGATGCCCGGCACCTGGGCCACGGCCGCGAGCACGGCGTCGCGCATGTCGTGGGTGTAGATGAGCACGCGCGGGCGGTGGTCGGCCAGGTAGTAGGCCAGGTCGTCCTTGAACTTGACGTTCACCAGCGCCGCGATCGCGCCGATGCGCCACGCGCCCAGCATGGCCAGCAGGTAGTCCATGCCGTTGTGCGCGAACACCGTGACGCGGTCGCCTTGGCGCACGCCCAGGTGCGCGAGCGCGCCGGCCATGCGCTCCATCTGCGCGACGGCCTCGGCGTACGACAGGCGGGCCTGCCGGTCCACCCAGACGAAGGCGGTCTTGTCGGGGTGGCGCATCGCGCCGTCGGTGATCAACTGATGCATCAGCATGGGGAAAGTCCTTTCTGTGGGGTGGAGGGGTGGGCGGTCTCTGCGGCGCTGGCTTCCTCGCAGCGCACGGTGACGTCCAGGCTCGCCAGGTCCTGCACGTATTCGAAGGACGCCTGCAGGCCGTCGAGCCATCGCAGCGCGCTCGCGTGCGACCGCAAGACCATGGCGCCCTGGTAGACGATGGTGTTGCCCCGCCGTTGGCCCTGGCCCCGGCTGCGCGTCGTGACCGTGCCCGCGCCCAGGAAGAGCGCGCCACGCCCTTGCCACTGGTAGTGGCCGTCGGGGCCGAGGCGGCCGATGAAGCTGCAGGCCGCGCTGCCCGGGCCCAGGCGGGCGGACGCGAGCGCGGCGCTGAAGCTGATTTCCATGCGCGGTCCATCGGGCGCGGGCCGCAGCACGCGCCGCGATTCGACGCGCCCCTGAAGCAACATGAACGGGGCGATGGTCTCGGTGGGGGTGGCGGGCATGGGGGGCTGAAGAATGGGCACTGGCCGCCGAGTATGGGAACAGGGCCCTTGGCATTCCATGCCCGCGCCCGCATGACGCCGATCCGCTGAATGCATGGACCGAAGGACCGGGTGCTCGGGATACTGGGCCACACCATGAACCCACGCTTGCCCAAACCCCGCCTGCTGATCGCACGCGCCGTTTTTCCCGAAGTGATCCAGCGCCTGGAGGCCTGTTTCGAGGTGGACAGCAACCAGGCCGACACCGTGCTGGATGCCACGCAGCTGGCCAGGCGGCTCGGGGACAAGCACGCGCTGCTGTCCACGGCGGGCGATGTGATCGACGAGGCCTTGCTGTCGCGTTGCCCGTCGCTGAGCATCTGCGCCAATCTCGCGGTGGGCTTCGGCAACCTGGACCTGGTGGCGATGTCGGCGCGGGGCATCGTGGCCACGCACACGCCTGGCGTGTTGACCGAGACCACGGCCGACTTCGGCTTCGCGCTGCTGATGGCGACCGCGCGGCGCCTGGGCGAGGGGGAGCGCTGCGTGCGCGAGGGCCGATGGACGAAGTGGTCCGTCGACTTCATGGCCGGGCAGGACATCCACGGCAGCACGCTCGGCGTGCTGGGCATGGGGCGCATCGGGCAGGGCGTGGCGCGCCGGGGCGCGCACGGCTTCGGCATGCGCGTGATCTACCACAGCCGCACGCGCCTGAGCCCGGCCGACGAGGCCGCGCTGCCGGCCCGCCTCGTCGGCATGGACGAACTGCTGCGTGAGGCCGATCACCTGGTGCTGACGCTGGCCCACACCGCCGCCACGCACCACCTCATCGATGCCCGGGCGCTCGCGCACATGAAGCCGGGTGCCACGCTGGTGAACATCGCGCGCGGCGGCGTGGTGGACGAGGCCGCGCTGGTCGAGGCCCTGCGAAGCGGCCGCATCGCCGCGGCCGGGCTGGACGTGTTCGAGCACGAGCCAGCGGTGCACCCGGGGCTGCTCTCGTTGCCCAACGTGGTGCTCACGCCGCACATGGCCAGCGCGAGCCGCGCGACCCGCCTGCGCATGGCCCACCTGGCGGCGGACAACCTGATCGGATTCTTCGAGACCGGCCGGGCGTTGACGCCCGTGCCGGCCCCCGCGCTCAGCGCGCCGGCCTGAGCAGCGCCGCCGTCGCCTGCCGCGCGATGTGCTCGGCGTCGACCTGGAAGAAGGCGCGCAGCGCGGCGCGCGTGTCGCTGCGGCCAAAGCCGTCGGTGCCCAGCGTGTGGAAAGCCCGACCTTCGGGCACGAAGGCGCGCACGCTCTCGGGCACGGTGCGCACGTAGTCGGTGGCGGCGATCACCGGGCCCGCGCTGTGGGCCAGCAGTTGCGTGAGGTGCGAGCGTTCGCCGCGCGCCACACCGTCGCGCGCGAGCTCGCTCCAGCTGGTGATGCTGAACACGTGCACGCCGATGCCTTGTCCGGCCAGTTGCGCGGCGGCCTTGAGCACCTCGGTAAAGATCGCGCCCGAGCCCAGCAGGGTCACCTGCTGCGCCGCCTGGTCGGGCCCGAAACGGCCAAAGCGGTAGCCGCCCTGGAGCACGCCCTCGGCCGCGCCTTCGGGCAGGTCGGGCTGGGCGTAGTTCTCGTTCATGAGCGTGACGTAATAGAACACGTCCTGCTGCTCCACCAGCATCTCGCGCATGCCCGCGTCCAGAATGACGGCGAGTTCGCCCGCGAAGGCCGGGTCGTAGGCCTTGCAGTTGGGGATGGTGGCGGCCACGAGGTGGCTGCTGCCGTCCTGGTGCTGCAGGCCTTCGCCGCCCAGCGTGGTGCGCCCGGAGGTGGCGCCGAGCAGGAAGCCGCGCGAGCGCTGGTCGGCCGCGGCCCAGATCGCGTCGCCCACGCGCTGGAAGCCGAACATGGAGTAGTAGATGTAGAACGGCAGCATGGCCAGGCCATGCACGCTGTAGCTGGTGGCCGCCGCCGTCCAGCTGGCGATGGCGCCGGCCTCGCTGATGCCTTCTTCCAGGATCTGCCCGTCCAGCGCCTCGCGGTAGCTGAGCACCGAGCCGATGTCTTCGGGCGCGTAGCGCTGGCCCACGCTGCTGTAGATGCCGACCTGCTTGAACAGGTTGGCCATGCCGAAGGTGCGCGCCTCGTCGGCCACGATGGGCACGATGCGCGGGCCCAGTTGGCCATCCTTGAGCAGGCTGCCGAGCATGCGCACGAAGGCCATGGTGGTGCTCATCTCCTTGCCGTCGGCCTTGAGCGCGAAGGCGGCATAGGCGTCGATCGCGGGCACGGGCACCACCTCGCAGGCGGTCTCGCGCCGGGGCATCGAGCCGCCCAGGCGGGCGCGGTGCTCGCGCAGGTAGCGCATCTCGGCGCTGTCGTCGGCGGGTTTGAAGAAGGCCAGGCCCGTGGCCTGCTCGTCGCTCAGCGGCAGGTTGAAGCGGTTGCGGAATTCGATCAGGTCGGCGCCGTCGAACTTCTTCTGGCTGTGCGTGGTCATCTTGCCCTGGCCTGCGCTGCCCATGCCGTAGCCCTTCTTGGTCTGCGCCAGGATCACGGTGGGTTGGCCGGTGTGCGCGGCGGCGGCCGCGTAGGCGGCGTGGATCTTCACCAGGTCGTGGCCGCCGCGTTTCAGGCGGTCGATTTGCTCGTCCGTCATGCCCTGCGCGAGGCGGGCCAGTTCCTCGTTCTGGCCGAAGAAGTTGTCGCGGTTGAAGCGGCCGTCCTTGGCGGCGAAGGTCTGCATCTGGCCGTCCACCGTGTGGGCGAAGGCGCGCACCAGCGCGCCGGTGACGTCGCGCGCGAACAGGCCGTCCCAGTCGCTGCCCCACACCAGCTTGATCACGTTCCAGCCCGCGCCGGCGAAGAGTTTTTCCAGCTCGTCGATGATGCGGCCGTTGCCGCGCACCGGGCCGTCCAGGCGCTGCAGGTTGCAGTTGACCACCCACACCAGGTTGTCGAGCTTCTCGCGCGCGGCCAGGGTCAGCGCGCTCATGCTCTCGGGCTCGTCCATCTCGCCGTCGCCGAACACGCCCCACACACGTCGCTTGTCGACGTGCACACCGTTCTCGTTGCGGCCGTCGCAGTTCTGCAGGTTGCGGTGCGTGAGGTAGCGCATGAAGCGCGCGTGGTAGATCGAGCTGATCGGGCCGATGCCCATGGAGCCGGTGGGGAACTGCCAGAAGTCGGGCATGAGCCAGGGGTGCGGGTAGCTGGAGAGGCCGCGCGCGCCGCTGGCCGGCGCGGTGATTTCCTGGCGGTAGTGCAGCAGGTCGGCTTCGTTCAGCCGGCCTTCGAGGAAGGCGCGCGCGTACACGCCGGGCGCACTGTGTGGCTGGAAGAACACGAGGTCGCCGCCGTGTGGGTCGCTGCGGGCGTGGAAGAAGTGGTTGAAGCCGGTCTCGAACAGGTCGGCCGCGCTCGCGTAGCTCGCGATGTGGCCGCCGAGTTCACCGTAGGCCTGGTTCGCGCGCACCACCATGGCCAGCGCGTTCCAGCGCATCAGCGAGGCCAGACGTTCCTCGACGGCGAGGTCGCCGGGGAAGGCGGGCTGGTCCTCCACCGCGATGGTGTTCACGTAAGGCGTGTTCAGTTCGGGCTGCCAGCCGATGCGCTGCTGGCGCGCCAGGCGCGCGAGTTCGTCGAGGATCTGCCGCGCCCGCGCGGGCCCCTGGCTGGCCGCCAGCGAGAGCAGGGACTCGCGCCACTCGAGGGTCTCCTGCGGGTCCGGGTCGGCCGACAGGGACTCGCTGAAATGCAGCTGCTTCGAAACGTCGTTCATGGGGTTCTCCTGGATCCGCCACTGTAGGCGCGCCCCGCTGGCAGTTGGTGTCAATCGGACGCACGGATGCGCGACCGCCAGGCATAAAATGTGTCGATCATGAAGTCAGACGGCACAAACCACTTCGATGTCACCGATCTGAAGATTCTGGAAGAGCTTCAGAACGACGCCAGCCTGTCCAACGTCGAGCTGGCGCGGCGCGTGCACCTCTCGCCGTCGCCCTGTCTGGCGCGGGTGCGGGCACTGGAGGCGCGTGGGCTGATCCGCCAGTACGTGGCGCTGCTGGACGCGAAGCAGCTCGGGCTGCACCTCAACGTGTTCATCTCCATCAGCCTCAAGCAGCAGAGCCGCGAGGCGCTGGAGGAGTTCGAGGCGCGCATCGGCATCCGCGACGAGGTGATGGAGTGTTACCTGATGACGGGCGACGCCGACTACCTGCTGCGCGTGGCCGTGCCCGACATGCCGGCGCTGGAGCGCTTCATCCTCGAGCAGCTCTCGCCGATCGCCCAGGTCGAGAAGATCCGCTCGAGCTTCGCGCTCAAGCAGGTGCGCTACAAGACGGCGCTGCCGCTGGACGCTGCCTGAGGGGCGCGCTCACAGCAGGGGCCGCGCGCTGCGCGCGGTGTCCTGCAGCACCGGCAGGATGCGCTTGACCGCGAGCTCGCTGGTCTCGTTGTTCATGGGCATGGTCACGCTCATCGCGCCCAGCAGCTCGTCGTTGTGGTCCCACAGCGGCACGGCGATGCCCCGGTAGTTCATCTCCAGCTGCTGTTCCGAAATCGCCCAGCCCTGTTCGCGCGCCTGCAGCAGGTTCTGGTGCAGCTGCTGTTTGTCCAGCACCGTGTGCGAGGTGAAAGGGCGCAGCGTCTGCGCCGCGAGCCAGGGTTCCCAGAAGCCTGGCCCGAGCGCGGCCAGGATCACCATGCCGGCGGCCGTCAGGTGCGGTTGCACGCGCGAGCCCAGCATGTAGCCGGTGTTGAGTTGGCGCTGCGTGCCGCTGCGCGCGATGTAGACCAGCTCGTCGTGGTCCAGCACCGCGCCGTAGGCGACCTCGCCGGTGCCGGCGGTCACGCGCTGCAGGTAGGGCTGCACGGCGCGCGGCAGGCGCGCCGATTCCAGGTAGGCCTGGCCCAGGCGCATCACGCGTGGCGTGAGCCAGAACAGCTTGCCGTCGGTGGTCACGTGGCCGGTGTGCACCAGCGTGAGCAAATACCGGCGGGTGGCGGTGCGCGTCATGCCGCAGCGCTGCGCGGCCTGGCTGGCGGTCAGGCGCGAGTGTTCGGCGTCGAAGGCCTCGATGAGGTGCAAGCCCTTCTCCAGGCCGGCGATCCAGTCGCGGCGTTCCATGTCCTGGGGGGCGTTGTAGGGCGGTGGTGGCATGCGGTGGATTCTGCCGGCTGCGTTCAGGCGCTGGCCAGGCGCAGCGCGAGGAAGTCCACGAAGCAGCGGATGCGCGAGGCCAGCTCGGTGTTGCGGTAGTAGACCGCGTGCACCGGCTGGCGTTGCTCCAGCGTGTCGCGCATCAGCACCTGCACCAGGTCGCCCCGCGCGCGGTCGGGCCCGGTCATGAAGTCGGACAGGCAGGCGATGCCCGCGCCTGCGAGCGCGAGCTGGCGCACCGTCTCGCCGCTGGAGGCGGCGATGGTGGGCGTGATCGCCAGGCCGTCGCCATCGGGGTGGCGCAGCGGCCAGGTGTTGAGGACCTCCGGCTGGGTGAAGCCCAGCAGCGCGTGCCGCGCCAGGTCCTCCACCTTGGTCGGCCGGCCGGCCTTCTTCAGGTAGGCCGGGCTGGCGTACAGGCGCAGGCGGTACGAGGTGAGGGGCCTGGCGTGCAGCGTGGAGTCGCGCAGCGTGCCGATGCGCACCGCCACGTCGGCGCGGTGCTCGATCAGGTCGATGATGCTGTCGCCGCTGTGCAGCTCCAGCTCGATGTCGGGGTACTCGGCCAGGAAGTCGTTCACCAGCGGCACCAGCACGTGCAGGATGAAGGGCGAGGCCGCGTTCACGCGCAGCTTGCCGGCGGGCTTGAGGTGGCGGCAGGCCAGCTCGTCCTCGGCGGCTTCGACCGACTGCAGGATCTCGCGCGCCCGCGCGAGGAACAGCTGGCCTTCTTCACTCAGCTCCAGGCGCCGCGTGGTGCGCCGCATCAGCGTGGTGTGGAGCTTCTGCTCCAGCCGGCTGAGCGCGCGGCTGATGCCCGAGCTGGTCTGGCCCAGCTGTTCGGCGGCGGCGCTGATGGAACCCGTGTCCACCACGGTCCTGAAGGCAAGCAGTTCATCGAGGGTGGTCTTCATTCTTGAATTTTCGGCACAAATGTTGTTCCAGGCAACCGCTTTTTCTCAAGAAATAACCGGCCCACACTGCGAACCTTTCCAGCCCTTCGGAGTGGTTTCATGCCTTTAGCCTTGCTCGCGCTGACCATCAGCGCCTTCGCCATCGGGACGACCGAGTTCGTCATCGTCGGTCTCATCCCCACCATCGCGGCCGACCTCGGCGTGAGCCTGCCCTCGGCCGGCCTGCTGGTCAGCCTGTACGCGCTGGGCGTCGCCGTGGGCGCGCCGGTGCTCACCGCGCTCACCGGCAAGCTGCCGCGCAAGACGCTGCTGCTCTCGCTGATGGCGCTCTTTACCGTCGGCAACCTGCTGGCCTGGCTCTCGCCGGGTTACGAGACGCTGATCGCCGCGCGCGTGCTCACCGGCCTGGCGCACGGTGTGTTCTTCTCCATCGGCTCGACCATCGCCACCGGCCTGGTGCCCAAGGAGAAGGCAGCCAGCGCGATCGCCACCATGTTCAGCGGCCTCACCGTGGCGCTGGTCACCGGCGTGCCGCTGGGCACCTTCATCGGCCAGCACTTCGGCTGGCGCGCCACCTTCCTCGCGGTCGCCGCGTTGGGTGTGATCGCCATCGTCGGCAGCCTGCTGTTCGTGCCGCGCAAGCTCGCGCACAGCCAGCCCGCCTCGCTGCTGCAACAGCTGGCGGTGCTCAGGCAGCCGCGCCTGCTGCTGGTGTACGCGATGACGGCCGTGGGCTACGGCGGCACCTTCGTGGCCTTCACCTACCTCGCGCCCATGCTGCAGCAGGTCACCGGTTTCCAGGCCAGCGCGGTCGGCGGCGTGATGCTGGCCTACGGTCTGTCGGTGGCGGTGGGCAACATCTGGGGTGGCCGGCTGGCCGACCGCAGGGGTCCCATCCCCGCGCTGAAGCTCATCTTCTCGCTGCTCGCGCTGGTGCTGCTGGTGCTGACCTTCACCGCCGCCAACCCCTGGCTGATGGTGCTGACCGTGCTGGCCTGGGGCGCGGTGGCCTTCGGCAACGTGGCCGGCCTGCAGGTCTACGTGGTGCAGCAGGCCGAGCGCTTCGCGCCGCGCGCCATCGACGTGGCCTCGGGCCTGAACATCGCGGCCTTCAACCTCGGCATCGCGCTCGGCGCCTGGGGCGGTGGCTGGATCGTGGACGGCATCGGCCTGCGCCACACCCCCTGGATCGGCGCCCTGGTGGTGCTCGGCGCGCTCGGCCTGACCGTGTGGAGCGGCCGCCTCGATGCGCGCGACCCGGCGCCCCAGCGAACCGCTTCACGCGCCGCCTACGCCGGTGGCCACTGAAACCTCTTTCGAAAGACATACCATGAACAACACCATCCCTTCCTTCGGCCTCGGCACCTTCCGCCTCAAGGGCCAGGTCGTGATCGACTCGGTGCGCCAGGCGCTCGAACTCGGCTACCGCCACATCGACACCGCGCAGATCTACGGCAACGAAGCCGAAGTGGGCCAGGCCATCGCCGAGAGCGGCGTGCCGCGCAGCGAGCTCTTCATCACCACCAAGATCTGGACCGACAACCTGTCGGCCGACAAGCTCGTGCCCAGCCTGCGCGAGAGCCTGCGCAAGCTGCGCACCGACCACGTGGACCTGACGCTAATCCACTGGCCCTCGCCCGCGGGCGCCGTGCCCGTGGCCGATTCCCTGCACGCGCTGCAGGCCGCGAAGGCGCAAGGGCTCACGAAACACATGGGCGTGTCCAACTTCAGCGTGAAGCTGCTGCAGGAGGCCATCGCCGCGGTGGGTGCAAAGGCCATCGCCACCAACCAGGTCGAGCTGCATCCCTACCTGCAGAGCCCGAAGCTTGTCGCGTTCGCGCGCGAGCAGGGCATCCACCTCACCTCGTACATGACGCTGGCTTACGGCAAGGTGCTGGGCGATGAGGTCATCACCGCCATCGCACAGGCGCACGGCTGGACGCCGGCGCAGGTCGCGCTGGCCTGGGCGTTGCAGCGCGGCTTCGCGGTGATCCCGTCGTCCACGAAGCGCGAGAACCTGAAGGGCAACCTGCTGGCGCCCACGCTGCGCCTGAGTGAAGAAGAGATGGCGCGCATCGACGCGCTGGACCGCGGCGAGCGCCTGGTGAACCCGGAAGGCCTGGCGCCGGCCTGGGACTGAACGCCGGGCTCAGGCGCCAGGCACGGCGGACGCGACCCCGCGCTTGAACGCGCGGCTGAATACCGCTTCCGACCCGTCGCCATGGCGCGATGAAAGCGGTCCGTGCAGTCGGTCCCTCGCTCCGGACCTTGCTGTTCATGGCACATGCTTGCTGCGAACTTGGGTCGCGAGGGACTTCCAGGGGCCGAGTCGGCCTGGACGCGCGCCTGGCCGGGCTCCAAGCCCTACGATGGCCGCGTGAAGGACTTGAGATACTTCGACCCGCACCGGCACGCGACCTGGCTGGAGCTGTTCTTCGACCTGATCTTCGTTGTCGCCTTGCGCGACGTCGGCGAGATCCTGGCGGAAGCGCACGACGGCCACATCGCGCCACAGCAGTTCCTGCACTTCGTGCTGGTGTTCCTGCCGGTGTGGTGGATCTGGGCGGGCCACACGATCTACGCCAATCGCTTCGACACCGACAGCCGCCAGCATCGGTTCTCGACGCTGCTGATGATGTTCCTGCTGGTCGTCATCTCGTCGCAGGTCTCGCACGCCACCCAGGACGCTGGCACGTACACGCTGACCGTCGCCTGTTACTGCGGCGCGCGGCTGATCGTTGCAGGGATGTACTTCGTCTCCAAGCGCAAGCACCACGACCGGGGTGGCATCGCGACGACGGTGGGCGCCGTGTTCGCCATCGGCGCCACGGTGAGCCTGTCCTCGGTCCTGCTGCCGCCGCCCTGGAGCTACAGGGTTTTCTACGCCGGGATCCTGTTCGACATGGTGGCCCTGGTGGTGCTCAACCGGCGCCTGCATGTGGTGCCCGCGCACACGGCGCACCTGGTCGAGCGCGTCGGCCTGCTGACCATCATCATGCTCGGCGAATCGGTGATCAGCATCTCCGCGGCACTGGCGGGCATCACCTGGAACCGCTCCAACGTCATCGCCGCCGTCAGCGGATTTGTCATGGTGTCGGCGATCTGGTGGATCTACTACGACAGCTTCCACCTGCTGGAGCGACGCAAGTTGACGACCGGGCACTCGATCCTCTACTCGCACTTCTTCCTGTTCATCGGGCTGGCGATCCAGGCCTCGCTGATCCGGTATGCGATCCTGGGCGGGCTCGACCCGCATGACTTCCGCCTGCTCGCCGCTGCCGGCACCGTGCTGTTCTTCGTGGGCAAGCAGTACGGCTACTACATGGAGGTGCCGGAGCTGCGGCCCTATCTGCTGTCCAACACCTCGGCGGTGTTGGCGCTGACGGCACTCGTGCTGATGTTGCCACTCGGGCTCGAGGCCATGCTGGTGGGCCTTACGGCGACGATGATCTGCTACGTGCTGCTCAACCTGCGCTACCGCCATCTGGTGCGCTCCGCGCACCGGCCGGCCTGAGCCGTGTGTGCACCGCACGGTCCACACCACCCGCCGAATCGCGCGGGTCCAGGGGCTGACCCCAGGCGTCTTCAAACAGCACATCGTCCAGGGCGCAACGCGAGGCCCAGCGCTGCTGCTGAAGCATCGGTTCCTCGTAAAAGCCGTGCACGGGACCGATGCACAACAAGGCGATCGGCTCGGCCCCGTCCGGCATCCCCAGCAGGCACGCCACAGCCGCCGGGTCGAACAACGAGACCCAGCCCACGCCCAGCCCCTCGGCTCGGGCGGCCAGCCAGAGGTTCTGGATCGCGCAGGCGGTCGAGGCGAGGTCCATCTGCGGCAGGGTCCTGCGACCAAACACATGCCGCTCACGGCCGTCCGCGAGTGCGACCACCCAGACCTCGGCCGCGTCGATCAGGCCCTCGACCTTGAGGCGCATGAAGGCTTCCTCTCGCTCGCCCAACGCCCTCGCGGTCTGCACGCGCTCCTGCTCCACCAAGGCGTGCAACCCGCGCCGCAGCGCGGGCGAGGCCACGCGCAAGAAACGCCAGGGCTGCATGAAGCCCACGCTGGGCGCGTGGTGCGCGGCGGTGAGCAGCCGGCGCATCAGCTCGGGCGCGACCGTTCCGCCAGCGAAGTGGCGCATGTCGCGCCGCTCGAAGATGGCGCGGTACACGGCATCGCGCTGGGCCGGGGGGAAGGCCTGATCGGGGGTGGGCGGGTGGGGCATGGCGGTCATGGCTCGATCTTGCGCAGCGCCGGGGATGTCGGCGCTGCAGGCGTGTGGGATCCGGGTTGTTTCGGCCATAGTGTCGGTCAGTTCCCGCGCCCCGGGCGGACCGGGGCCGGCCCGTACGGCCTGTGGCCAACCCTGACCGCTGCGCTCAGTCCTGCGGCAGCAACCGCCCCGCGATCGCCGCGGCGGCCGAGCGCGTCTCCACGCCGAGTTTTTCGAACACGTGCTCCAGGTGCTTGTTCACCGTGCGGTGGCTCATGCCCAGGATGTCGGCGATGTCGCGGTTGGTCTTGCCTTTGGCCAGCCACGACAGCACCTCCGTCTCGCGCGGCGTGAGCGCAATGTCGCGCAGGCGCTGCGCGGCGTCGCTGTCGGGCGGCGTGAGCGTGAGCAGCAGCATGGCTTCGCCCAGGTTGCCCTGGCCCATGTGGCGCGCCAGCAGGCGGCCGTGGCGCCCGAGGTCGCGCGTCGTCTCGCGCTGGTTCAGCGAGGCGCCCAGCCATTCGCGCGCGCGCTGGCCGGCGGCGGCGTCCTGGCCGAAGGCCAGCGCCAGCCAGGCGGTGGCCTGCGGCGAGCGCCAGGCCAGGCGGCCCTGCGTGTCCAGCACCACGGTGCCCATGCCGGCCACGTCCACCGCTTCCTGCGCCAGCCGGGTCACGCGCGCGTTGCGCACGTGGGTGGCCAGGCGCGCCATCACCTCGGGGATGCGCAGCGGCTTGACCACGTAGTCCACCCCGCCGCTGGCGAAGCCACGCAGGATCTGCTCGCTTTCGGACAGGCCGGTCATGAAGACGACGGGCACGTGCGACCAGGCCGGCGTGGCCTTGAGCCGCTCGCACAGCGTGAAACCGTCCATGCCGGGCATCACCGCGTCGAGCAGCACGCCGTCGGGCACGGCGACCTCGAAGCGCTCCAGGGCCTCGTCGGCGTCGCGCGCGGCGAGCACCACGTAGCCTTCGGCCACCAGCGCATCGCCCAGCATGCGCAGGGTGTCCACGGCGTCGTCCACCACCAGGATCACGGGGGGCGTGCCCGGCGGCGGCACGGGGACCATGGGGTCAGTTGTCGATGTCATCTTCCGTCAGCTCCGCGGTGTCTCTGAGGTACTCGATCAGGGTCTGGAAATCGAAGCGGTCCGCGCAGGACTGCAGCAGCGCCAGCGTGGCGGCGTGCGCGGGTTCGGCGGTCTGCGCCTGCCACAGTCGCTGGCGCAGCGCGGCGGCCTGCCCCTGGCGGGCCAGCCGCTGCAGTTCCTCGCGCAGGTCTTCGGGCAGCGGCAGGCCGGTGACGCGGTGGCGCACGAAACTCACCGGCGGGGTGGCCGGCGCCTGCTCGGTCACCCACTCCAGCGCCAGCGCCTGCTGGAGCGCGTCGAGCAGTTCCGACTCCATCATGGGCTTGGCGACGAAGCCCTGGCAGTCCAGCGCGGTCAGCTGCTCGGGCCGGTTGTCGAACAGGTTGGCCGAGACGAACACGATGGGCAGGCGGGAGGCGGGCAGCAGTTGGCGCACGGCGGCGGCGGTCTGCCAGCCATCGAGTCCGTCCATGGTGAGGTCCAGCAGCAGGCCGTGGGGCGCGTGCTGTTCGATGATCTCCAGGCATTCCTGGCCGCTGGCGGCCTCGCGCACCACGAAGCCCAGCGGCACCAGGATGCTGGCGAGCAGCTGGCGGTGCAGCGGCTGGTCGTCCACCACCAGCAGCGTGCGGCGCTCGCCGAGGTAGCCGGTGACCGCGCGCAGTGTGGAGGGGATGGGCAGCGGGTGTTTCGGGTCGGAGGGAATGGGCGGCAGGTACAGGCGCAGCGAGAAGGTGCTGCCGTGGCCGGGTCGGCTCCTGAGCAGCAGTTCGCCGCCCATCATGTCGGTGAGCAGGTGCGTGATCGTCAGGCCCAGGCCGGTGCCGGTGTCCGCCGCGCGCCGCCCGGCGCTGCCGCGCTCGAACGGCAGAAAGATGCGCTTCTGGTCCTGCGCGGCGATGCCGATGCCGGTGTCGATCACATCGATGCGCGCCACCTGCTGGCGGAAGTCCAGCCGCAGCGTGACCTCGCCCTGGTCGGTGAAGCGCACCGCGTTGCTCAGCAGGTTGATCAGGATCTGGCGCAGGCGCTTGGCGTCGGCCCGCACCCAGGCCGGCAGCTCGCCTTCCTGCTGCACCACGAAGCGCAGGCCCTTGGCCTCGGCCTGCGGGCGCACCATGCGCTCCACGTCTTCCAGCAGCTGGCCCAGCGGCAGCGGCACCGGATCGAGCTTGAGGCGGCCAGCCTCGATGCGCGCGAGGTCCAGCGAGCCGTCGATCAGCGCGTGCATGTGCTGGCCGCTGCGCTGCATGGTGGCGATGGTCTCGCGCACCCAGACCGAGATCTCGTTGTTCTTCAGCAGGATCTGCGCATAGCCCAGGATGCTGGTGAGCGGCGTGCGCAGCTCGTGCGTCATGCCGGCCACGTAGCGCGTCTTGGCCTGGCTCGCGGTCTCGGCGCGGTCGCGCGCGGACTGCAGCTCGGCATCGGTGCGCTGGTGGGCGTCGATCTCCCGCATCAGCAACTGCGTCTGCCGCTCGGACTCGTCCTGCGCCATGCGCCGGCTGTCGGTGGTCAGCACCACCCACCACGAACACACCGCCGCCAGCAGCACCAGGAAGGCATAGATCTTGAGCAAGGGCGATTGCAGGGCCTCGGCCGGCGCGTGCAGGCTCTCCTGCAGGTAGACCATGCCGATCAGGAAGGCCATGACCGCGCTCAGCGACAACCAGACCGCGAGGAACTGGCCGGCGCGGAAGTTGACCCGCACCATCACGCCCTGCGGCAGCACGGCGGTGAGGGCGGCGCGCACCTGGTCGATGGCGCGCGAGTTGGTCTTGCAGCGGTCGTGGCAGCGCGATTCGAGCGAGCAGCACAGCGAGCAGATGGGCGCCTGGTAGGCCGGGCAGCTGGCCATGTCTTCCGACTCGAACTGGTTCTCGCACACCGAGCAGCGCACCGCCTCGCCGGGCGCCCAGCCGCCCGAGGGCGTGCGCGCCAGGTAGTACCTGCCCTGGGTGGCCCAGGCGATCAGAGGCGAGAGCACCAGCGCCAGGCCGAGCGCGATGAAGGGCGAAAAGGCCGCCGCGTACTCGCCCATCACGCCCGCGTAGGCCAGGCTCGCCACCAGCGCCGCGATGATCATGGAACCCATGCCCACCGGGTTGAAGTCGTACAGGTGGGCGCGGCGGAACTCGATGCCCTTGGGGCTCAGGCCCAAGGGCTTGTTGATGATGAGGTCGGCCACCAGCGCGCCCACCCAGGCGATCGCCACGTTGCTGTAGACGCCCAGCACCTTCTCGATGCCGGCGAACACGCCCAGCAGCATCAGCAGCGTGGCGATGCAGACGTTGAACACCAGCCAGACCACGCGGCCGGGGTGGCTGTGCGTGACGCGCGCGAAGAAGTTGGACCAGGCCAGCGAGCCGGCGTAGGCATTCGTCACGTTGATCTTGACCTGCGCCAGGATCACGAACACCACCGTCATCACCACCGCCAGCCCGGGGTGGCCCACGGCCTCGGTGAAGCCCGCCAGGAACATCTGCGTGGGCTCGGTGGTGCGCTCGGGGTTCACCTCGAACTGCATGGCGGCGAACGCGAGGAAGGCGCCGCCCACCATCTTGAGCATGCCCATGACGATCCAGCCCGGGCCGGGGATCAGCACCGCGGCCCACCAGCGCCAGCGGTTCTCGCGCTTGCGCTCGGGCATGAAGCGCAGGAAATCGACCTGCTCGCCGATCTGCACCACCAGCGAGAAGATGACGGCCGCCGCCGCGCCGAACATCAGAGGGTGGAACTCGCTGCTGCCCGAGCGGATGCCGGTGAGGCTGGTGAAGTCGCGGTAGAGCTGGGGCTGCGAGAGCCCGATCCACACGAAGGGCAGCACCAGCAGGAACAGGTAGAGCGGCTGCGTCCAGGCCTGCAGCCTGGAGATGAGGGTGATGCCCCGGATCACCAGCGGAATGATGACCACCGCCGAGATCAGGTAACACCAGGCCAGCGGCCAGTCGGTCGCCATCTGCAGGGCCAGCGCCATGATCACCGCCTCGATGGCGAAGAAGATGAAGGTGAACACCGCGTAGATCAGCGAGGTGATGGTCGAGCCCAGGTAGCCGAAGCCGGCGCCCCGGGTGAGCAGGTCCATGTCCAGCCCGTAGCGGGCCGCGCAATAGGCGATCGGCAGGCTGGTGAAGAAGATCACCAGCCCCACCACCAGGATGGCCCACATGGCGTTGGCGAAGCCGTAGTTGACCGCGATCGCGCCGCCGATGGCCTCCAGCGCCAGGAAGGACAGCGAGCCGAAGGCGGTGTGCCCCACCCGCCACTCGCTCCATTTGCGGAAGCTGCGCGGCGTGTAGCGCAGGGCGTAGTCCTCCATGGTCTCGTCGGCCACCCACGAGTTGTATTCCCGGCGGAAGCGGAAGATTTTCTGCGTGGCAACGGGGTGGGCGGGCTCGGGCGAGGGCATGCCCGGGACGCTAGCAAGAACCGGCCCTACCCACCAGACGGGGCCTCTACGTTATTTGACGTATGGGCCGGATCAAGGGGTTTCCCTAGTCTTCACCCCAGTCGGCACACCGCCGGTTCCACCGCCCCAAACGTCCCAGGAGTCCTCCATGAAACACCTCTCCGATCCGAACGCCCAGTCGCCCGAGACCCTTGAAACCCCGGAAGCCAGCCGCCGCCGTGTGCTGCAGATGCTGGGCGTCGCCGGCCTGGCCGGCCTGCCGGCCTGGAGCTTCGGCCAGCCCACGGCCTCGGTGAACACCACCAAGCTGGCCGTGACCGACACCGAAGTCACCGTGGGTCAGCTGCACTCGTCCACCGGCACCATGGCGATCTCGGAAACGGGCTCCATCCAGGCCGAGCAGCTCGCCATCGACGAGATCAACGCCATGGGCGGCATCCTGGGCCGCAAGATCAAGGTGATCAAGGAAGACGGCGCCTCCGACTGGCCGACCTTCGCCGAGAAGTCCAAGAAGCTGCTGATCAACGACCGCTGCGCCGCCGTGTTCGGCTGCTGGACCTCGGCCTCGCGCAAGGCCGTGCTGCCGGTGTTCGAGAAGGAAAACGGCCTGCTGTACTACCCCACCTTCTACGAAGGCCTGGAGCAGTCCAAGAACGTGATCTACACCGGCCAGGAAGCCACGCAGCAGATTCTCTATAGCCTGGACTGGGCGCAGAAGGAGAAGAAAGCCAAGACCTTCTTCCTGATCGGTTCCGACTACATCTGGCCGCGCACCTCGATGAAGATCGCGCGCAAGCACATCGAGAACTTCCAGAAGGGCAAGGTCGTCGGCGAGGAGTACTACCCGCTGGGCAGCACCAACTTCGGCTCGCTGATGAACAAGATCAAGCTGCAGAAGCCCGACTGCATCTTCTGCGCGGTGGTGGGTGGCTCCAACGTGGCCTTCTACAAGGCGCTCAAGGCCGCGGGCATCACCGGCGACAAGCAGCTGCTGGTCACGCTGTCGGTGACCGAGGACGAGATGACCGGCGTGGGCGGCGAGAACTTCGCCGGCTTCTACTCGTCGATGAAGTACTTCCAGACGCTGGACAACGCGAACAACAAGAAGTTCGTGGCCGCCTTCAAGGCCAAGTACGGCAAGGACGCGGTGATCGGCGACGTGACGCAGGCCGGCTACCTCGGCCCCTGGCTGTGGAAGGCCGCGGTCGAGAAGGCCAAGAGCTTCGACGTGGACAAGGTGGTGGCGGCCTCGCGCACCGGCATCGAGCTCACCACGGCGCCCGAGGGCTACGTCAAGCTCGACCCGAACCACCACCTGTGGAGCAAGTCGCGCATCGCCATGGGCATGCCGGACGCGACCTTCAAGGTGGTCGCCGAGTCGCCCGAGCTGATCAAACCCGACCCATTCCCCAAGGGTTATCAGTGACCCACCCCCGCCACGGCGCACCTGCGCCGTGACCCCCTCAAGGGGGCAACGCCTGCGGGCCGGCGGAGCCGGACCCGCGGCGTTCTGGATGAACTTTGCCCTGGAGATCTGTCATGAGTTTCAACGACCTGCTCAACATCGGCCTGATGCAGGGCTTCGCCGGCCTCAGCCTGTTCGCGGTGCTGCTGCTCATGGGGCTGGGCCTGGCCATCATCTTCGGGCAGATGGGCGTGATCAACATGGCGCATGGCGAGTTCATGACCATCGGCGCCTACACCGTCTTCCTGGGCTCGACGCTGGCCAATGAGATCAGCCCCGGCGCGGTGGCGGCGTACTTTCCGTTCGCCATCGTGGCCGCTTTCTTCTTCGCCTTCATCGCGGGCTGGCTGGTGGAGTGGGCGCTGATCCGCCACCTGTACAAGCGCCCGCTGGACACACTGCTGGCCACCTGGGGCATCAGCCTGGCGCTGCAGCAGTGCTTCCGCACCTTCATCGGCCCCAAGGAAGTGAGCCCCACGCTGCCCGACTGGCTGCTGGGTTCCTGGGCGCCGGCCGAGGGGCTGGACATTCCCATCAACGGCATGTTCGTGCTGGCCCTGGCCATCGTGGTCACCGCCGGCGTGCTGGTCGCGCTGCACAAGAGCCGCTGGGGCCTGCGGGTGCGCGCCACGGTGAGCAACCGCGTGATGGCCAACGCCATCGGCATCGACACCAGGAAGACCGACCGCCTGACCTTCGCCATTGGCTGCGGCATCGCCGGCGTGGCCGGCGCGGCCTTCACCACCATCGGCTCCACCGGCCCCACCTCGGGTTCGCTCTACATCGTCGACGCCTTCCTGGTCGTCACCTTCGGCGGCGCGGCCAGCCTGCTGGGCACGGTGGTCTCGGCCTTCGGCATCGCCCAGACGCAGTCCATCACCGAGTTCTTCATGGCCGGCTCGATGGCCAAGATGCTCACGCTGTCGCTGATCGTCGTGATCCTGATGCTGCGGCCGCAGGGCCTCTTCGCCAGCAAGGTCCGCCGCTGATTCTTCTGTCTCCCGGAGTACGTCATGAACGCCCTGAAAGCCTGGATCACCCGCTACCAGCTCGCCAGCCTGGTGCTGCTCACCGTGCTGCTCGCGGTGGTGCTGCCGCTCAGCCTCGACATCTTCCGCCTCAACCTGGTCGGCAAGTACCTCACCTACGCCTTCGTGGCCATCGGCCTGGTGATGCTGTGGGGCTACGGCGGCGTGCTCAGCCTGGGGCAGGGCGTGTTCTTCGGCCTCGGTGGCTACGCCATGGCGATGTTCCTCAAGCTGGAGGCCTCCGACCCGGAAGCGACCAAGATCCAGTCCACCCCCGGCATCCCCGATTTCATGGACTGGAACCAGCTCACCGAGCTGCCCTCGTTCTGGGTGCCGTTCAAGAGCTTCCCGTTCGCGCTGGCCGCCGTCATCGTGGTGCCCACGCTGCTGGCCTGGCTCATCAGCTTCGCCATGTTCAAGCGGCGCGTGGGCGGCGTGTACTTCGCCATCATCACGCAGGCCGTGGCGCTGATCCTCACGGTGCTCATCATCGGCCAGCAGGGCTACACCGGCGGCGTCAACGGCATGACCGACCTCAAGACCCTGCTGGGCTGGGACACGCGCACCGACAGCGCCAAATACATCCTGTACTACGTCTGCGTGGGCCTGCTGGTGCTGTCCATCGTGGTCTGCCGATGGATCCAGACCAGCAAGCTCGGCACCCTGCTGCTGGCCATGCGCGACAAGGAAGACCGCGTGCGCTTCTCGGGCTACGACGTGGCCGACTTCCGCATCTTCGTGTTCTGTCTGGCCGCCGCGTTCTCGGGCATCGGCGGTGCGCTGTTCACGCTGCAGGTGGGCTTCATGTCGCCCAGCTTCGTGGGCATCGTGCCTTCGATCGAGATGGTGATCTACGCCGCGGTGGGCGGTCGCATGAGCCTGGTGGGGGCGGTGTACGGCGCGCTGCTGGTCAATGCCGGCAAGACCTTCTTCTCCGAGAGCTTCCCCGACCTCTGGCTGTTCCTCATGGCCGGCCTGTTCATCGGTGTGACCATGGCCTTCCCGATGGGGCTGGCCGGGCTGTGGGAAAGCAGGATCGTGCCCTGGTGGAAGTCGCGCCAGGCCGCCCTGCGCGAGGCCTCGGCCGCGCGGCCCCAGCCGCCTTCGCCGCCGCCGCACGCGCCCATGGCCAAGACCAACCCGCCCGCCGTGGATGTGGCGCTGCCCGAAGGCACCCGCAGCCAGGGCGTGTGAGCCAACGGAGAACCCCACCATGAGCAACACCGACTTCGCCCTCTCCGTGGAAGACCTGACGGTCTCCTTCGACGGCTTCAAGGCCATCGACGCCCTCACGCTTTACGTGGACAAGAACGAGCTGCGCGTGATCATCGGCCCCAACGGCGCGGGCAAGACCACGCTGCTGGACCTGATCTGCGGCAAGACCAAGGCCAGCGCGGGCAGCATCAAGTTCAAGAACGAGGAAATCATCCAGGTGCCCGAGCACAAGCGGGTGCGCAAGGGCATCGGCCGCAAGTTCCAGACGCCGTCGATCTACGAGAACCTCTCGGTGTTCCAGAACCTGGAGGTGTCCTTCCCCTCCGGCCGTTCGGTCTGGGGGGCGTTGGCCTTCACCGCCACCGAGGAGATCCAGGCCCGCGTGAAGGCGGTGGCCGAGGACATCGGTCTGGGCGACAAGCTGGAGACCGAGGCTGGTCTGCTCTCGCACGGGCAGAAGCAGTGGCTGGAGATCGGCATGCTGCTGATGCAGGAGCCTGAGCTGCTGATGCTGGACGAGCCCATCGCCGGCATGAGCGCGCGCGAGCGCGATTTGACGGCCGAGCTGCTGCAGCGCATCTGCCAGAACCGCGCCGTGATCGTGATCGAGCACGACATGGACTTCGTCAAGAAGATCGCGCACAAGGTCACCGTCATGCACCAGGGAAAGATCCTGGCCGAAGGGCCCATGGATCAGGTGCAGGCCGATCCGAAAGTGATCGACGTGTACCTCGGCCATTGAAGGAATCACCACCATGCTGAAAGTCAAGGACCTCGTCGTCGCCTATGGTCAGAGCCAGGCGCTGCACGGCATTTCGTTCGAAGGCCGCGAGAACGAAACCGTGGCCATCATGGGCCGCAACGGCATGGGCAAGACCACGCTGTTCAAGAGCCTGATCGGCGTGCTGCCGATCAAGAGTGGCCACATTTCGGTGGCCGGCCAGGAGGTCTCGCAGCTGGAGAGCTTCCAGCGCGTGGCCAAGGGCATCGCCTACGTGCCGCAGGGCCGCATGATCTTCCCCACGCTCACGGTGGAAGAGAACATCCAGACCGGCCTGGAGAACGCCAGGGACAAGACCATCCCCGAAGAGATCTACGCGCTGTTCCCGGTGCTGTGGGACATGCGCCGGCGCAAGGGCGGCAACCTCTCGGGCGGCCAGCAGCAGCAGCTGGCGATCGCGCGCGCGCTCGTCACCAACCCCAAGGTGCTGCTGCTCGACGAGCCCACCGAGGGCATCCAGCCGTCCATCATCAAGGACATCGCCAAGGCGCTCAACGAGATCCGCAAGATGCGCAAGATCACCATCGTGGTCTCCGAGCAGGTGCTCTCGTTCGCCATGGACGTGGCCGACCGCCTGTTCGTCATCGAGGGCGGCCGCCTGGTGCACGAGACCGATCGCGCCGACACCGACCAGCAGCGCATCAAGTCCTACCTCTCCGTCTGATCTCTCCCCTCTCTTTTCCCGCCCACCCAAGGAGCCAAGCCATGCCCGAGACCCTCATCAAAGTCGACCTGAACGCCCCCGCACCGTCCAACGAGATGGTGCACAACCGCTGGCACCCGGACATTCCCATGGCCTGCTGGGTCAACCCGGGCGACGACTTCGTGCTCGAGACCTACGACTGGACCGGTGGCTTCATCCAGAACAACGACAGCGCCGACGACGTGCGCGACATCGACCTCACCACGGTGCACTACCTCAGCGGCCCGGTGGGTGTGAAGGGCGCCCAGCCGGGCGACCTGCTGGTGGTCGAGCTGCTCGACATCGGCGCCAAGGACGACAGCCTGTGGGGCTTCAACGGCTTCTTCAGCAAGAAGAACGGCGGCGGCTTCCTCACCGAGCACTTTCCGCAGGCGCAGAAATCCATCTGGGACTTTCACGGCATGTTCACCACCTCGCGCCACGTGCCGGGCGTGAAGTACGCCGGCCTGATCCACCCGGGGCTGATCGGCTGCCTGCCCGACCCCAAGATGCTGGAGACCTGGAACACGCGCGAGCAGGCGCTGATCGATTCCGACCCGGCCACCAGCGGCCTGGCCAACCCACCCTTCGCGGGCACCGCGCACATGGGCAAGCTCACCGGTGACGCCAAGGCCAAGGCGGCGGCCACCGGCGCGCGCACCGTGCCGCCGCGCGAACACGGCGGCAACTGCGACATCAAGGACCTCTCGCGCGGCTCCAAGGTGTTCTTCCCGGTGTACGTGGACGGCGCGGGCCTCTCGGTGGGCGACCTGCACTTCAGCCAGGGCGACGGCGAAATCACCTTCTGCGGCGCCATCGAAATGGCCGGCTGGGTGCACATGAAGGTGTCCATCATCAAGGACGGCATGGCCAAGTACGGCATCAAGAACCCGATCTTCAAGCCCAGCCCGATCACGCCGACCTACAACGACTACGTGATCTTCGAGGGCATCAGCGTGGACGAGAGCGGCAAGCAGTACTACCTGGACGTGAACGTGGCCTACCGCCAGGCCTGCCTGAACGCCATCGAGTACCTGAAGAAGTTCGGCTACTCGGGCGCGCAGGCCTACTCCATCCTCGGCACCGCACCGGTGCAGGGCCACATCAGCGGCGTGGTGGACGTGCCCAACGCCTGCGCCACGCTGTGGCTGCCCACGCAGATCTTCGACTTCGACATCAACCCCAACGCGAACGGCCCGATCAGGCACCTCGACGGCTCGGTGGTGATGCCGCTCTCCCCGGACCTGTAAGACGACACCCCCGCGCCGCTTCGCGTCACCCCCTCAAGGGGGCCACACCAACGGCCCGGCAAAGCCGGTTCCGTGGTGTGTGCTGGAGAAGGCACGTCAACTCTGGAGCTGTTATGCCAACCTACGACTACGACTGCCCGTCCTGCGGTGGCTTCGATGCGTTCCGCTCCTTGAGCGAGCGCAACGAGCCCGCCTGCTGCCCGGACTGCGGCACCGCTTCGGCGCGCGTCTTCGTGAGCGCGCCGCGCCTGGCGCTCATGGACGGCGGCGCGCGCACCGCCATCGGCATCAACGAACGCGCCCGGCACGAGCCCAAGATGTCGCGCGACTACCAGCGGCTCAAGCACCCGGCCGGCTGCGGCTGCTGCAGCACCGCCGGGCGCAGCAAGGCGACCGTGACCGCACCCAATGGCGCCAAGGCTTTCCCGTCAAAGCGCCCCTGGATGATCAGCCACTGACCGCCTCGGGCACCCGCGCATGGGCGCGGCCGCACAGGCGGTCGACCAGCGCGCCGGTGTCCTCGGGCAGCCGCTCGCCGCGCCACGCCACGTGCTGGTCGGTGCGGCACAGCACCAGCGGGTGGCGGTAGCCGTCGGGCAACTGCGCGGCCACCACGTCGATCACCGTGAGCGGCATGCCCGCCTGCCGCGCCGCCCGCAGCAGCGGCTCGATGTCGACCGCGCGGTGGCTGCGCAACAGCGTGTAGCCCGGGCCGAAGGCGTCGTACACCGAGCGGCCGTCCTCCAGCCAGAAGTGGGGGGCGCGACAGCCGGGCACGGTGGACGCGGTGAAGCTGCCCATGGCGTAGGGCGGTGGCGCCTCGCCATCGGACACGATCAGCGGCGAGTCCGCGTAGAAGTAGCCGAAGTTCAGGCCGGCGCAGCAGAACTGCTGCACGTTGAGTTCGTAGGCTTCCTGTCCCAGCCTGGCGCGCAAGGCTTCCCCGTGCGGGCCGGGGGCTTCGATGTCGGGTGGCACGGCGCTGCGCGCGCGGATCATCTTCTGCGCGTGGTCCATGGCGAAGCGCGACACCTGTTCCGTGATCGGCTGGCGTTCGAGCGCATAGGCGTCCAGCACCGGCTCGTCGGCCCAGCCCTGCAGCCGGGCGCCCAGCAGCCACCCCAGGTTGATGGCGTCGGCAATGCCGGCGTTCATGCCGTAGCCCGCGTACGGCACCCACAGGTGCGCGGCGTCGCCGGCGAGGAAGACGCGGCCCTGCCGGAACTGGTCCGCCACCAGGCGCCGGCCCACCCAGTCTTCCTTGCTGATCACTTCGTATTCGAAGTCGGGCCCCACGCCCAGAATCTCCCGGATCGAATGGTCGCGGTCGATGGACTCGAAGTCCGGCTCGTCGGGGTTGAGGTGGTTGTGCACCAGCCAGCGCTCCTGCCCATCGATGGCGAAGACCGTGCCGCAGCGGCGCGGGTTGACCGCGTAACACGACCACGCCGGCGCACCGGGCACGCGCTCGCGCAGGCCCGGGGCCCGGATGTAGGTCGATTGCACGCGCTGGATCACGGGCGTGCCTTCGAGCTTCGCGCCCATGGCCTTGCGCACCGTCGAACTGCCGCCGTCGCAACCGACCAGGTAGCTGCAGCGGATCTCGAACCGGTGGCCGTCCTCCAGTCGAAGGGCCGAGGCCACCACGCCGTCGGCGTCCTGGGTGAAGCCGGTGATCTGCGTGCGGTCGAGCAGCGACACGCCGGGCAGGGCCGCCGCATGCTCCAGCAGGATCGGCTCCAGGTAGATCTGGTTGATGCGGTGCGGGGGCTCCGGCGTGGGCCACCAGGTGTCCGGCCCTCCTTCGGCGGAGAAGCGGTCGCGCCGGCAGGGGATGGGAATGCGCGTCAGCTCCTGGCCGGTGAAGGAGGTGCGGAACACGACATCGTTCGGGTAGTCCTCGGGCAGGCCCGCCTGGCGCACCTTCTGCGCCACGCCCAGCCGGCGGAACTGCTCCATGGTGCGGGCCGCCACGTGGTTGCATTTCACGCTCGGCGGCTCGCCGCGGCGGCGGGTTTCAGCGATCAGGACGCTCACGCCACGCGTGGCGAGGTCCATGGCCAGGGTCAGGCCCACCGGGCCTGCGCCCACGATGAGCACGTCGGCGGTGAAAGTCTGCTGCTGGTTCATCAGGTCAGTCGAGCTTGATGCGGGCGGTGCGGATCACCGTGGCCCACTTGGTGGTTTCGGAGGCGATGTAGCTGGCGAATTGCGCGGGTGTGCCCGGTGCCGCGGCCACGCCCATGGCGTTCATGCTGGCGCGCGTCTGTTCGTCCCGCAGGCCGGCATTGATCTCGGCGTTCAGGCGCGAGACGATGGCGTCCGGGGTGCCGGCCGGCGCCACGATGCCGAACCAGCCGGTCGAGTCGTAGCCCGGCAGGCCGGCCTCGGCCATCGTCGGCACCTCGGGCAGGGTGGGCACGCGCTGGGTGCCGGTCACGGCATAGGCGATCAGCTTGCCCGCCTGGATCTGTTGCAGCGACGCCGGCAGGTCCACGATGGCCAGCGGCACCTGGCCGCCGAGGGTGTCCAGCGCCGCCGGGCCGGAACCGCGGTAGGCGACCTCCACCAGCTTGATGCCGGCCATCTGCATGAAGAGGGCGCTCGACAGGTGCATGGCGGTGCCGTTGCCGCCGTGCGCGATCGACAGCTTGTCGGGCGCGGACTTGGCGCGCTCGATCAGCGCCTTCAGCGAGCGCTGCTCCACCGAGGGGTGGCCGACGAGCACGAACGGGATGCCCGCCAGCATGGCCACGGGCTTCAGGTCGCGCTGCACGTCGAAAGGCATCTGCTCGTACAGGCTCACGTTGGCCGACAGCGCACCGGCGGCACCCAGGCCCAGCGTGTAGCCGTCGTTGGGCGCCTTGGCCACCAGCGACATGCCGACGTTGCCGCCCGCACCCGGCCGGTTGTCGACGATCACGGGCTGGCCGAGTTTTTCGCTCAGCCTGGGCACCAGCAGGCGGAAGACCGCGTCGGCGCTGCCGCCGGGTGGGAACGTCACCACCACGCGGATCGGCTTGTTGGGGTAGTCCGACGCGCCCTGGGCGCGCGCGAGGCCGGCGGCCGACACACCGGCCGCGGTCATGGCGGCTAGTGCCGTGCGGCGGGTGATTCCGGTGGGCCCGCCGGTGGCGGTCGATGCTTCATTCATGCGCTTGTCTCCATTTTTTGTGGTGGCGGGAAGTGGCATTGAACGCTGTCTTTATTCATTCGTAAATCAATAAATTCAGCATCAAATATGATGTTTGCTGATGAATTCCAACTTCAACCCGACGATCCGTCAGCTGCGCGCCTTCGTGCAGGTGCACCACCTGCGCAAGCTCAGCGCTGCGGCGGAAAAACTGTTCGTCACCCAGTCGGCGGTCAGCATGCTGCTGCGCCAGCTTGAGGAAGGCCTGGGCGCGCGGCTGTTCGACCGCACCACCCGGTCGCTCCAGCCCACCCCGGCGGCGACCGAAATGCTGCCCATGGCCGAGCGCATCCTGCGCGACGTGGATGCGCTGTCGGCAGGTTTCCGGGACCTGGCGCAGCTCGAGCGGGGCCGCATCAGCGTGGCCATCACGCCCACGCTGGCCTCCTTCCTGCTGCCGCCAGCGATCCAGCATTTCATGCAGAAGCACCCGCATGTGCGGCTCCTGGTGGACGATTGCGCGCCCGACCAGTTCGTCTCGCGCATCCTGGGCGAACACGTGGATTTCGGGATCGGCACGCCGGAGCGGCCCGGTGCCGAGATCGATGTGGAGACCCTGCTGCGCGACCACCTTGCGCTCGTGTGTCTGACAACGCACCCCCTGGCCCGGCTGCGCAGCGTGCGCTGGGCCGACCTGGCCGGGCACTCGCTGGTCACGGTGCGGCCCGGCTACGGCATCCGCTCGCTGATCGAGACCACCGCGGCGCAGGTGGGTGTGAGCCTGGAGGTGAGCAACGAGGTGTCGTTCCTGTCCACTGCGCTGTGGATGACGTCCAGCGGCATGGGCGCGGCCATCATGCCTTCGGCCTTCGCTCGCGCCGAAGGCCATCCGGATCTCGTGATCCGGCCGATTTCGGCGCCGCGCGTCTCGCGCGATGTGTCCGTGGTCACCAAGCGCGGCCGTTCTCTGTCTGCCGCCAGCGTCAGCTTCATCGACACCTTGCGCGGCACGCTCGCGCGCCATTCGCGCTGAACGGCGTCACCGGCCCGGGCTGGCTGCCAGGCGGCGCACCGGCACGGTGACGACCACGGTGCTGTGCTGGTTGCGTTCGCGCACGTCGCCGTGCGCCTCGATGCGCAGGCCCAGCTCGCCTTCGTGGTCGCGCAGTTCCTGCACCAGGCCGGCCACGGGAATGCGGCAGTTCCACGAGCCCATGTCGCGCGGGCCGCAGCTCACCTGGTCCCGCAGGCCGGAGGGTGGCTCGGACAGGCGCCGCACGTAGGGAAACACGCTGACCTGCGACAGCGGATCGGTGGCGATGAAGGTGAGCGTGAGGTGGCTGGCGCCAGTGTCCAGCCGCGTGGGTGTGACGCCGAAAAGGACGAACGGCGCATCGTTCTTCAGGTACCGGGTGACGGACGGGTGCCCGTCCAGCGTCGATCCCGCCTGTGCGAGCGTGGCCGCCAGGGCCGCAAGGGCGAGGGTGTGTGCCCGCCTCCGGTGCCGGGTTCGCATGGTGCTTGTCTCCCGTGTTGATGCGGATTCTGAGCCCGCCCCCAGCCACGTCAATGGGCGTATGCACCGAGCCCGGAGCGACTTTCACGATGGCCGCCTCAGGGTTTGTAGGGTGGTCTACCCCTGGGGGGTATTCTTGACAGCGGCACCGCCAGCGCCTTCAATGGGGCTTTCGTCCCTGGAGAACTTCATGCGCCTCGTTGTCCTGTGCTCTTTCGCCGTTGCCGCCCTGATGCCCATCGCGTCCTTTGCCGAGGGCCCCAGCTGCAACGCCGCCGCCGCCGAGAAGAAACTCGCCGGCGCGGCCAAGACCTCGTTCCTGAAGAAATGCACGCGCGACGCGGCGGCCAGCTGCGACATGGCGGCGGCGGAGAAGAAACTCGCGGGCGCCGCGAAGACCAGCTTCAACAAGAAGTGCAACCGGGACGCCGTGGGCTGATGGGCCGGCCGCCTTCAGAGGCGGATGAGTTCCTCGTAGGCCCGCTGCGTGTAGGGGGAGACCGACGCAAGCACCTGCCGGTACCCAGTCTTGTGGCTGCGCACCAGGCGCGTCGACGCGGTGCTGAACGAGCGGCAGAACCAGTGGCAGGTGTGCTGCATCAGGAACAGCTCGGCCAGGATGAGGTAGGCCTTGTCGCGCGGTGGCCGCTTGGCGTTGTTGTCGACCGCCTCGGTGATGGCGTGCGCGTGGACCATGAAAGCCGCGCGCAGGTCGAACGTGGCGCGGCGACACCAGCGGTGCGCCCAGGGCAGGGCGAAGGGCAGCTTGCTGACGCGCGTGGCAGCCGCCTCGACATCGACAAAAAAGTGAACGAACTGGGTGAACTGCCTCGCGATGGAGCGCTCGGCCCCTTCCAGCATGCTCCAGATCTGCTCCCGGCGCTCGGGATCGTCCTCCGCCAGGGCCCGCTGGTAGCCTTCGGCGAGTTTTTCCAGCATGACGTCGATCTGATAAGGGCCCAGGTGCTGGCGCAGCAGTTCGATGCGTTTTCTCTGGTCCAGTGAATTGAGGAAGGCGAGGCCGGCAAAAAAAGCCAGCACCAAGAGCAGAATTTCCATGGCCGAAACGGGGGGTGGAGAGGCCGCCAGTGTAGAGTCCCCAAACGGCGGCGGGAATGCGAGAATGATTTCCCCGTGATGCCCGCCTTTTGCCATCCATGCCCCACCACCTTCCCCTGATCATCGCCGCCGCTGCTGGGTGGGCCGCCTGCCTGACCGGCATCGCCTGGGTCATTTCCGCCTGGCTCGGCCGGTCGCTCTCCATCGCCGAGACGGTGCTGCTCGGCGGCACGCTGGGCGTGGTGGTGGCGGTGATCGTGCAGGTGCGCCTGCAGCGCCAGCGCCGCAAGCTCGACGACATGCGCGACTCCGCGCTCTGGTGAAGCCGGCGGCTCGCGCGCTGCGCCGCCTTCAGGGGGCTTCCACCCGAACCTGCAAGGACGAGTACCAGAGCGCGAGGTTGTCGATCTCGGCGTCCGTCAGCGGTTTGGCGATCACCGACATCACCTCGTTCGCACGTTTGCCGCTGCGGTAGTTCCGCAGCTGTTCCGTGAGGTAGAACAGCGGCTGCCCCGCGAGGTGGGGCACGTTGGGCTGCATCGACAGGCCCACCGGCCCGTGGCACACCGCGCACGCGGTGGCCGCGCGGGCCTTGCCCGCCTCGAGGTCGGCGGCGCTGGCGGTGCCCGCCATCATGAGGAGAGGCGCGATGCGCAGCGCACGAAGCAGCGCCCGCCAGAGGCAGCGAGGGTCCGGCTCCGCCGGCCCAAGCTGCCGTCCCCCCTCGAAGCGCCGAAGGCGCGCCACGGAGGGGGGAAGCCGCGTCAGCGGCGCAGGGGGGTGTCCCATCAATTCGCGTACGTCACGCGGTAGATCGCGCCGACGTAGTCGTCCGAGATCAGCAGCGAGCCGTCCTTCATCGGCGCCACGTCCACCGGCCGGCCCTTGTAGACCCCGTTGGCGTCCAGCCAGCCTTCGGCAAAGACCTCGGACTTGCCGGCGGTGCCGTCGGCGTTGACCGGCACGTAGTTGATCAGCGCGCCCGTGGCCTTGGTGCGGTTCCAGGAACCGTGGGCCGCCACGAACATGCCGCCCCGGTACTTGGTGGGGAACATGCTGCCGTTGTAGAACGCCATGCCCAGCTGCGCCTGGTGGGCCGGGAACTCCACCTGCGGGAACACCGCGTTGGCCGGCTCCTTCATGTCCTTGAGGTCGGGCGCGGCGGCCGAGCCGGCCACCTTGAACTTGCCGTTCCAGTAGGGGTAGCCGAAATGCTGGCCGGCAGCGGTGGAGCGGTTGAGCTCGCCGGGTGGCACCTCGTCGCCCAGCCCGTCGGTCTGGTTGTCGGTCCACCACACCGTCTTGTCCTTGGGGTTGATGTCCATGCCCACCGAGTTGCGCACGCCGCGCGCGAACACCTCGCGCCCGGAGCCGTCGAAGGGGTTCAGGCGCACGATGCCGCCGATGCCGATCTGGTCGTACAGCGCGAGCTTGCCCGCCGGCTGCACGTTGTGCGGCTGGCCAAGCGTGATGTAGAGCTTGCCGTCGTCGCTCACGCGGCACACGCGCGCGCCGTGGTTGAAGGACTCCTCTTCCTCCGGGATCAGCTTGCCCTGGCCCACCACCTCGATCACCGCCACGTCCGGCCCCTCATAGAAGAACTCGGCAGCCGGGAAGTTGAGCACGCGGTTGTGCTCGACCACGACGAGGAAGCCGTCCTTGGTCCAGCACACGCCATTGGGCACCTTGAAGTTGAGCGAGGGCGCGAAGGGCTTGACCTCGTCGGCCGTGCCGTCGCCGTTGCGGTCGGTCACGGCCCACACGCGGGTCTTGCGCGTGCCCACGAACAGCATGTTGGTGCTGGGCGCCACCGCCATGTGGCGCGCGTCGGGCACCACCGCGTACAGCTCGATCTTGAACCCCGGGGGCAGCTTCACGGACCGGAGGTTGGCACGGATCGCCTCGGCATTGCGACCCTCCTGGGGCACCGGCGGAATGTTCAGGTCGACGCCCGAAACCTTCATCTGCTTGAGCGTGGCGAGGTTGTCCTTGCCCGCCTGCGCCATCGCGCCCGTCGCCAACCCGCAGGCCAGCAATGCCATCCACAGTCGTGTGCTTTTCATGGGTCTCCTCCGAGGGGTGAATCCCGAAGGACCATCCTTCGGAACCGGCCATTCTGGAATCAAACCCGCGGCCGCACCCGGGAGCCCCCTGCGCCATCGTTGTCTTGGTGCACTGCAGCGTGCACGCCGGCGCTCAGTCCGGCACCACCGCCGTGACTTCGATCTCCACCTTGGCGCGGGCTTCCATGAGCGCGCTCACCTCCACGCAGGTCATGGCCGGGAAGTTGCGGCCCATCACCTCGCGGTAGACCTCGCCGAGTTCGCGCAGGCGCGCGTTGTACTCCACCCGGTCGATCACGTACCAGGTCATGCGCACCATGTGCTGCGGCCCGGCCTCGGCGCAGGCGAGCACGTCACGCACGTTGAGCAGGGTCTGGCGCGTCTGGGCGATGAAGTCGTCGCTCTCGAACACCTGGGCGGCGTTCCAGCCGATCTGGCCGCCCACGTAGACGTGGGTGCCGCGCGCGGCGATGCCGTTGGCGTAGCCCCTGGGTGCTGCCCAGCCGGGCGGTTGCAGGTGTTTCATCATGTCGGTTGGCTTGGATGTTGTTGGGCTTGCTGGCGCAGCGCGAAGCGCTGCAGCTTGCCGGTTTCGGTGCGCGGGAGCTGGTTCACGAAGATCACCTCGCGCGGGTATTTGTAGGGCGCCATGTTCTGCTTCACGTGCTCCTGCAGCGCCTTGACCTGCGCCGCGTCGGCGGCTTCGCCGGGCTTGAGCACCACATAGGCCAGCACGATCTGGCCGCGCTCCTCGTCGGCCTTGCCGACCACGCCACACTCGGCCACCGCCGGGTGCTGCAGCAGCGCGGCCTCCACCTCGGGGCCGGCCACGTTGTAGCCGGCGGTGATGATCATGTCGTCGGTGCGCGCCTGGTAGAAGAAGTAGCCGTCGGCGTCCTGGCGGAAGGCATCGCCGGGGAAGTTCCAGCCGCCACGCACGTACTGGGTCTGGCGCGGCTCGTCGAGGTACTTGCAGCCGGTCGGGCCGATCACGGCGAGCTTGCCGACCTCGCCCACCGGCAGCGGCCGGCCGTCGTCATCCACCACGCGCGCCTCGTAGCCCGGCACCACCTGGCCGATGGCGCCGCGGCGCACGGCCTCGGGCGGCGAGGAGATGAAGATGTGGAACATCTCGGTGGCGCCGATGCCGTCGAGCATCTCCAGCCCGCTGGCTTCCTTCCAGAGCTGGCGCGTGGCATCGGGCAGGCCCTCGCCAGCGCTCACGCTGATGCGCAGGCGGCCGATGCCGTGCTGGCGCGCGAACGCGGCCATCTGGCGGTAGAAGGTGGGCGCGGTGTAGCAGATGGTGGCGCCCACGCGGCTGATGAGCTGCACCATGGCCTCGGGCGTGTAGGGGATGGACGGGAAGTACACCGAGGCGCCGGCCCACATGGGGAAGACCAGCAGGCCGCCCAGGCCGAAGGTGAAGGCCAGGGGCGGCGAGCCCATGACGATGTCGTCCGGCGTCGCGCGCAGCACGTGGCGCGGCCAGGTCTCGCAGGCGGCAAGCACGTCGCGGTGCGTGTGCACGGCGGCCTTGGGCGTGCCGGTGGTGCCCGAGGTGAAGGCCAGCAGCGCGATGTCGGTGGCGGCGGTGGGGCAGGGCGTGCCGTGTTCGCACTGGCGCCGCGCCAGGGCTTCGAGCGAGTGCGGCGCTTCGCCTTCGGCGGTGTTGAAGGTCAGCAGCTTCATGCCCACCATGGCCGGGTCGGCGGCGAGCGCCGCCTTGAGTTCGTCCTGCAGTTTCACGTCGCACAGCGCCACCGAGGGCTGGGCCTTGGTGAGGATGGCGCCGAGCTCCTTCGCGCGCAGCAGCGGCATGGTGGCCACCGCGATCAGGCCGGCCTGCACCGTGCCCAGCCAGGCCAGCGCCATGGCCACCGAGTTGCCGCCGCGCAGCAGCACGCGGTTGCCGGGCACCAGGCCCAGCTCGACCGTGAGCGCGTTGGCGATGCGGTTCACCTCGATCTGTGCCTGGGCGTAGGTCAGGGTGCGCTCATCGCTGCGGAACAGCGGGCGATCGCCATGGCCCGCCGCGATGGCGCGCTGGAACAGCGCGTCCACGGCGTTGACCTGCGCGGGCAGTTGCAGCTCGGGCCGGTCGAAGCGCAGCTCCGGCCACTGCCCGGGCGGTGGCAGGTGGTCATGCACGAAGTGGTCGGGCTGAGCGGACGGGATGGCGATCTTGTTCATTTCAGCGCGGCTTTGCCGAGGATCAACAGCTGGACCTCGCTCGCACCTTCGTAGATGCGCAGCGAGCGGATGTCGCGGTAGAGGCTCTCTACCTTCTGGCCCACCTGCACGCCGCGCCCACCGAACATCTGCAGCGCCATGTCGATCACGCGCTGCGCGTTTTCGGTGGCGGTGAGCTTGGCGGTGGCCGCGGCCGTGGTGTAGGCCGGCGTGCCCGCGCCCTGCGTGGCGCTGCAGTCGCGCTGCCAGGCGGCGCGGTAGGTGAGCACGGCAGCGGCGTCGATCAGCGCGCTCATCTCGCCGAGCCGGGCCTGCGTGAGCTGGAAGTCGGCCAGGGTCTGGCCGAACATCCGGCGTTGCTTCGCGTGTGCCACCGCCTCGGCGAAGGCGCGCCGCGCCATGCCCAGCGCGGCGGCGGCGACCGAGGCGCGGAAGATGTCCAGCGTCTGCATGGCGAGCTTGAAGCCGCCGTGCAGCGGGCCGACCATGGCGTCGGGGCCGACGGCGCAGCCGCTGAAGCGCAGCGTGGCCAGCGGGTGCGGCGCCATCACGTGGAGGTGCTCGCTGCTGTCCAGGCCGGGTTGCCGGGCATCGACGATGAAGGCGCTGATGCCGCGCGCGCCGGCCTCGGGGTCGGTCTTCGCGAAGACGACGTAGAAGTCGGCCAGGTCGCCGTTGCTGATCCAGGTCTTGTTGCCGTCGAGCGCCCAGCCACCCGCCGCCTGCGTGGCGCGCGTGGCCATGGCGGCCACGTCGGAGCCGGCCTCGGGCTCGCTGAGCGCGAAGGCGGCGATCTTCTGGCCGGTGGCGACCGCGCTCAGGTAGCGCGCCTTCTGGGCCGGGGTGCCGGCGAGCGTGATGGCGCCGCTGCCCAGGCCCTGCATGGCAAAGGCGAAGTCGGCCAGCGGCGAATGGAAGGCCAGGGTTTCGCGCAGGATCACCAGCGAGCGCGAATCGAGCGAGGGCAGCGCGCCGCCGTGGGCCCCGGGCACGCAGTAGCGCAGCCAGCCGTCCTGGCCCAGGCGCGCCACCCAGTCCTTGCAGGCGGCTCGGTCGTCGGTTTCATCGACACCCTGCAGCGCGGCCCAGTCGGCCAGGCGTGGCGCCATCTCGCGGTGGTGGGCGTCGAAGAAGGGCAGTTCCCACTGCGCTTGGGGCGGGCGCAGGCCGTGCGGGTGTTCGAAGGCGACCACGTCAATCTCCTTCGAAGACCGGGCGCTGCTTGGCCGCGAAGGCCTCGTAGGCGCGGCGGAAGTCCTGCGTCTGCATGCAGATGGCCTGGGCCTGCGCCTCGGCCTCGATCGCCTGGTCCAGCGTCATGGCCCATTCCTGGTGCAGCATGGTCTTGGTCATGCCGTGCGCGAAGGTCGGGCCCTGCGCGAGTTGCGCGGCGAGCTTGTGCGCGGCGGGCAGCAGCGCGGCGCTGTCGTGCAGCGCGTTGAAGAAACCCCAGGCGTGGCCTTCGGCGGCGCTCATGGCGCGGCCGGTGAACAGCAGCTCGCTGGCGCGGCCCTGGCCGATCATGCGCGGCAGCAGCGCGCAGGCGCCCATGTCGGCGCCCGCGAGGCCCACGCGGGTGAACAGGAAGGCGGTGTTCGTCTGTGGCGTGCCCAGGCGCAGGTCGGAGGCCAGCGCCATCATCGCGCCGGCACCGGCGCACACGCCGTCGATCGCGGCCACGATGGGCTGCGGGCAGGCGCGCATGGCGCTCACCAGCGCACCGGTCATGCGCGTGAAGGCCAGCAGTTCGGGCATGCTCATCTTCGTGAGCGGGCCGATGATCTCGTGCACGTCGCCGCCCGAGCAGAAGTTGTCGCCCGCGCCGGTCAGCACCACGGCGCGCACGTCGGTGGCCTTCTGCAGGCCGAGGAACCAGTCGCGCAGTTCGGCGTAGGAGTCGAAGGTCAGCGGGTTCTTGCGCTCGGGCCGGTTGAGCGTGACGGTGGCCACGCCGTCGTCGCCCACGCGGAGCGCGAAGTGGGTGGGGGCGGGCGTGGCCTTGGGGCCGTACTGGCCGCGCATCGGGTTGTGGTCGGGGATGGGGTGCTTCATTCTTCGTCGATCCGTTGGTTGAGTTCGAGCTGGTGCTGTTTCACTTTGCCGAGCAGCCTGTGCAGGCTGTCCAGGTCGCGCGGGCTCAGGCCTTCGAAGGCCTCGACGATCCAGCTCTCGTGCTGCTGGGCCATCTCGACGAAGCTGGCGCGGCCGTGCGGCGTGAGGCGCACGCGGAAGGCGCGCCGGTCGCCGTCCACGCCCATGCGCTCCACCAGGCCTTCGTTGACGAGCTGGTCGGTGATGCCGGTGATGTTGCCGCCGGTGACCATGAGCCGGTGCGAGAGCTCCTTCATCTTCAGCCCGTCGGGATGGCGTTCGAGCTGGGCCATGAGGTCGAAGCGCGGCAGCGTGGTGTCGAACTGCTCGCGCAGGCCGGCGCGCACGCGTTTCTCGATCAGTTGCGAGCAGGTCAGCAGCCGCAGCCACAGGCGCAGCTCGTGCGCGTGTTCGCTGTGGGCGCGGGCTTCGAGGTCGAGCGGTGAAGGAGGGGTCATGGTGCTGGGGCGTTGAGGGCTTGCTGGCGTGCGATCTCACGGTAGAGCTGGTCGCGCCCGCTCTCGTAGGGGCGCGGCCATTCGATGGCGCGGGTCTGCAGTTTGGCGGCCTCGTGCAGCGTCCAGGCCGGGTCGGCCAGGTGCGGGCGCGCCACGGCGCAGAGGTCGGCGCGGCCGGCCGCGATGATGCTGTTGGCGTGGTCGGCTTCGGTGATCGCGCCCACCGCCATGGTGAGGATGCCGGCCTCATTGCGCACGCGGTCCGCGAACGGCGTCTGGTACATGCGGCCGTACACCGGTTTGGCCGCGCGCGTGGTCTGGCCCGAGGAGACGTCGATCAGGTCGCAGCCGGCGGCTTTGAAGAGGCGCGCGATCTCGACCGCGTCGTCGGGCGTGTTGCCGCCCGGCGCCCAGTCGTGCGCGGAGATGCGCACGCTGAAAGGCCGGTCGGCCGGCCACGCCGCGCGCATGGCGGTGAACACCTCCAGCGGGTAGCGGCAGCGGTTGGCGAGCGAGCCGCCGTATTCGTCGGTGCGCTGGTTGGTCAGCGGGGTGATGAAGCTGGACAGCAGGTAGCCATGGGCCGCGTGCAGTTCCAGCCAGTCGAAGCCGGCCTCGGCCGCGCGCTGGGTGGACGCGACGAAGGCCGCCGTCATGGCGTCCATGTCGGCGCGCGTCATGGCGCGCGGCACCTGGTTCTGTTCGCCATACGGCACGGCGCTGGCCGAGAGCAGCGGCCAGTTGCCGCTGGGCAGGGGCTCGTCGATCTGCTCCCAGCCGAGCTGGGTCGAGCCCTTGGCGCCACTGTGGCCCAGCTGCAGGCCGATCTTGGCGCTGCTGTGGCCGTGCACGAAATCGACGATGCGTTTCAGGCCGGCCTGTTGTTCGTCGTTCCACAGGCCCGGGCAGCCGGGCGTGATGCGGCCTTCGGGCGTGGGGCTGGTCATCTCCACCATCACCAGCGCGGCGCCGCCCATGGCGCGCGCGCCCAGGTGCACCAGGTGGTAGTCGCCCACCACGCCATCGACCGCGCTGTACTGCGCCATCGGCGAGACCACGATGCGGTTCTTGAGCGTGAGGCCGCGCACCGTGAGCGGCAGCAGCATGGGCGGCGTGGGGTGCTTCTTCACCGGCACGCCGGGCTGGGCCTGGGTCTGCAGCCAGGCTTCATAACCTTCCAGCCATTTCGCGTCGCGCAGGCGCAGGTTTTCGTGGCTGATGCGCTGGCTGCGCGTGAGCAGCGAATAGGCGAACTGCTCGACCTCCATGCCGGTGTAGCGGTCCACGTTCTCGAACCACTCGGTGGAGTTGCGCGCGGCGTTCTGGATCTTGAGCACCTCCACGCTGCGGCGCGCCTCGTAGCCCTGCAGCACCTCGGCCACGTCGGCGTTCGCGTGGCGAGAGAACTCGTCGGCCAGGTCGATCGCGTCTTCCAGCGCGAGCTTGGTGCCGCTGCCGATGGAGAAGTGCGCGGTGTGCGCGGCGTCGCCCATGAGGACGATCGGGGTTCTGCGGCCGGCGATGTCTTGCCAACGCACCCAGGTGTGGCAGATCACGCGCGGGAAACGGATCCAGATCGCCGAGCCGCGCAGGTGCGAGGCGTTGCTGATGAGCGCGTGGCCATCCAGATAGGGGGCGAACAGCTTCTCGCAGAAGGCCACGCCGTCTTCCTGGCTCATCTGGTCGATGCCGTGCGCTTTCCAGACTTCCTCGGGCGTTTCCACGATGAAGGTGGAGGTCTCGCCGTCGAACTTGTAGGCGTGCGCCTGGAACCAGCCGTGTTCGGTCTGCACGAAGGCGAAGGTGAAGGCGTCGAAGGTCTTTTTGGTGCCGAGCCAGACGAAGCGGCATTGCCGGGTGTCGATGTCGGGCTGGAAGGTGTCGGCGTAGCGCGTGCGGATGCGGCTGTTCAGGCCGTCGCTGGCGATCACCAGGTCGGCCTCGTATTGCGCCGCGAGCGCCTGGTCGTCGGTCACGTCGGTCTCGAACACCAGGTTCACGCCCAGCGCCAGGCAACGCTCCTGCAGGATGTTGAGCAGCTTCTTGCGGCCGATGCCGCAGAAGCCGTGGCCGCCCGAGCGCACGCGGCCGCCCTTGAAGAAGACCTCGATGTCGTCCCAGTGGTTGAAGGCCTCACCGATCAGCGCGGCCGACTCGGGGTCGGCCTCGCGCAGGTTGCCCAGGGTCTGGTCCGACAGCACCACGCCCCAGCCGAAGGTGTCGAACGGCCGGTTGCGCTCAACCACGGTGACGGTGAGCGCGGGGTCGCGCCGCTTCATGAGCAGAGCGAAGTACAGGCCCGCCGGGCCGCCACCGATGCACAGGATGCGCCGCAGCGCTGGAACGGGTGTTTTCATGCTTAATTAGTTTAGGTTTAAAATATATAACTCCAATCGGGTAAACCCGTAGCCCAAACCGCTGCTGTGATGCCCGGACCATTCCGTCCTACATACCTCGGGACGTTCTCCTACAAATCCGCTGGTTTTCCAGGGCGTGTCGGTGCAAGAATGGCTTCACCTCACCACCCCCGGAGGCACTCATGTCTGTGTATCGATTCAAGTCCCGTGAAACGGGCGACCTCGTCATGCTGCAACAGCACGGTCAACGCATGCTCGAGATCCTGGGCAAGCGTCTGACAGGTCCCGGCATCATCCAGCCGAGCGAAATGGATGCGGCGGTACAGAAGATCCGCGCCGCCGTGGCGGCGGACGACGCGGCCCGTCAGAAACAGAAAGAGAAAGCGGAAGAGGACGGCCACCACGACGACGCGCAGACCGACCCGGTGAGCCTGCGCATGCGCGCCGCACCTTTCATCGAGATGCTGGAGCGCTGCGAGAAGGCGAACGTCGAGATCGTCTGGGGAGTGTGACGGGGAACTCCCCCCTGCGCCGCTGCGCGGCTTCCCCCCTCCGTGGCGCGCCTTCGGCGCTTCGAGGGGGGACGGCATCTCGGGCCGGCGGAGCCGGACCCTGGATGCCTCTGGAGGGGGCACTTCTTTCGCTGGGGTGTCTTCAGTCCACGCGGGCGCCGGAGGCCTTGACCACGCCAGCCCACTTGGTGGTTTCCGCATCGATGAGGCGGGCGAATTCGGCCGGGGTGTTGCCGCCCGGAATGGCGCCCTGGGCCAGCAGCCGCTCCTTCACCGCCGGCAGGTTCAGGGCCTTGGCGGTCTCCTGATGCAGCCGGTTCACCACCTCGGTCGGCGTGCCGGTGGGCGCGAGCAGGCCGAACCACGAGCTGGCTTCGAAGCCTGGCAGGTTGCCCGCCTCGGCCACCGTGGGCACGTCGGGCAGGGCCGATGAACGCACCGCGCTGGTGACCGCGAACGCCTTGAGGTTGCCGGCCTGGATGTGTGGCATGGCCGAGGGCAGGTTGTCGAACATCACGTCGATCGCGCCCGCCAGCAGGTCGGTCAGCGCGGGGCCGGAGCCGCGGTAGGGAATGTGCGTCATGAAGATGCCGGTGCGCGACTTGAACAGTTCACCCGCCAGGTGGATGGAGGTGCCGTTGCCGCTGGAGGCCATGTTCAGCCGGCCGGGGTGTGCCTTGGCGTACTTGACGAAGTCGGCCACGCTGGTGATGCCCAGCGCCTGCGCCCGCTTGGTGCCCATCACCATCACGTTGGGCACGCCGGCCACCAGGGTGATGGGCGCGAAGTCCTTCTGCGGGTCGTAGGGCAGCTTGTCGTAAAGCGACTTGTTGATGCCGTGCGTGCCCACCGTGCCCATGAGCAGGGTGTAGCCGTCGCCCGGCGACTTGGCGACCACCTCGGCGCCGATGTTGCCGCCAGCGCCCGCGCGGTTTTCCACCACGAAGGACTGCCCCAGGGTCTTGCTCAGCTCGGGCGCCAGCACACGGGCCAGGATGTCGGTGGTGCCGCCGGGCGCAAACGGCACGACGATGCGCACGGGTTTGCCTGGCCAGGCGGCCTGCGTCCAGCCAAGACCTGGCAGGCCCAGGGCGACGGTGGCGGCGGTCAGGGTCCGCAGGTGGTGGCGGCGCGAGGCGGAAAATGACGGGTCGTCCATGCGGGGTCTCCTTGGGTGGCAAAAAGAAAAGCCGCCCGAGGGCGGCTTGCATGGAGCCGCCCTTTCGGGCGCGCGACACGAAATCAGTCGGCGTACTGGCCGGCGCCGTCGATGGCCGCCTTGAGCTTGGTGATTTCGCTGGCCACGAAAGCCTTGTGGCCGGCCTGCGTGACACGGTTGTCGGTCACCACGATGGCGCCCAGGTCGATCTGGCTCTTGATGAAGGCCGGGTCCTTCAGGGCCACCTGCAGGGCTTCGTTGAGCTTCTTGGTCACATCAGGCGGCGTGCCCTTGGGCGCGTACAGGCCGTGCCAGATGGTCAGGTTGAAGTCCTTGAGGCCCATTTCCTGCAGCGAGGGGTAGTCCTTGAGCAGCTTGTGGTTGTCCAGGCGCTTGGCGGTGGTGACCGCGAAGGCCTTCACGCGGCCGGCTTCGATCTGCGAGGTGGTGTTGGTGGTCTGATCGCACATCACATCGACGTTGCCGCCGATGAGGTCGTTCATGGCTGGCGCGGTGCCGCCATAGGGGATGGTGGTCAGCGACTTGTCGAGCTTCATGGCCGACTGCCACATCAGGCCGCAGATGTGCGACGCGGAACCCAGGCCGGCGTGGGCCAGGTTGAGCTTGCCGCCGTTGGCGCGGATGTAGGCCTCGAAGTCGCGGTAGGTGTTGGCGTTGAGCTTGTTGCTGCCCAGCAGGGTCATGGGCACGTCGTTGATCGCGCCCAGGTACTCGAAGTCTTCGAGCGGCTTGAAGGTCTGCTTGCGGTACAGGCTGGTGGTGGCGGCCATGCCGATGTGCCAGACCAGCAGGGTGTAGCCGTCCGGCGCGGCCCGGGCCACCTTGGTGGCACCGATGGTGCCGCCGGCGCCGGCGGCGTTTTCCACCACGATGTTGGCACCGCCCAGGGGCTTGCGCATGGCTTCGGCGAGGCGGCGCGCCACCAGGTCCGTCGGTCCGCCCGCAGCGAAGGGCACCACGAAGGAGATGGGCTTGTTGGGGAAGCCCTGCGCGAAGGCGCCTGACGAAATGCTTGCGGCCAAGGCCGCCAGGGCGAGGATCTTCTTCATACGGTGCTCCTTGAGAGGTTGATTACCGGGCGATCGTAGCCCCGCCATCCCTTGTCCGTATCGCGGAAATTACTTAGCACCGGGCCGGGGAAAACCCTCGTTGGCGCACTTTTGGCGTCAGTTTGGCGTCAGTTCCGCCATGGTTGCGGGGCTTTTCCTACTGGTAGCTGCGCGCGTCCTCGATCACCTTGCCGTCGTTGGGCAGGGAGCCTGGCTGGACGAGCTCGACCTGGGCGCGCAGCTTGGTGACCTCGCGCACGGCGGCCTCGATCTGCTGCTGCAGAGCGCTGTCGGCCTCGCTGGCCTCCACGCGCAGGCACATCTGGTCGTTGGCCATCTCGCCGCTGACGACCAGGCGGGCCTTCTTCACCTGCGGGAAGCGCCGCGCGATGTCGGCCACCTGGGCCGGGTGCACGAACATGCCGCGCACCTTGGTGGTCTGGTCGGCGCGCCCCATCCAGCCCTTGATGCGCGGTGCAGTGCGCCCGGTGGGGCAGGCGCCGGGCAGGATGGCCGAGAGGTCGCCGGTGCCGAAGCGGATGAGCGGGTAGGCCGGGTTCAGGGTGGTGACCACCAGCTCGCCCACCTCGCCCTCGGGCACGGGTTCTCCGGTGCCCGGGCGCACGATCTCGACGATGACGCCCTCGTCCACCACCAGGCCCTCGCGCGCGCTCGTCTCGTAGGCCACCAGGCCCAGGTCGGCGGTGGCGTAGCTCTGGTAGACCGCCACACCGCGCTCGGCGAACCAGTCGCGCAGGCTGGGCGGCAATGCCTCGCCGCCCACCACGGCCTTGCGCATGCTGCCGATGTCGATGCCCTCGGCCTGGGCCTTCTCCACCAGGATGCGCAGGAAGCTGGGCGTGCCGGTGTAGGCCTCGGGCTGGAGTTCGGTGATGGCCTGCAGCTGCTGTTCGGTCTGGCCGGTGCCGGCGGGGAAGACCGAGCAGCCCACGGCGTGGGCGCCGGACTCCAGGATGAAGGCGCCCGGGGTCATGTGGTAGCTGAAGGCGTTGTGCACCAGCTCGCCGGCACGGAAGCCCGCCGCGTAGAGGCAGCGCCCAGCGCGCCAGTAGTCGCGCGTGGCGCCCTCGGGTTCGTAGATCGGGCCGGGCGAGGCGTAGACGCGCGCCATGGCCGGGCCGCGGCGCAGCGTGGAGAAACCGCCGAAGGGGTCGCTGGCGCGCGAGGCCTTCTGGCGTTCGAGCAGCTCGGTCTTGCGCGTGACGGGCAGGCGCGCCAGGGCCGCGCGGCTGTTCACCGCCTGCGCGTCCACGCCGCGCAGGATCTCGGCGAAGGCGGTGCTGTGCCGCTGGGCGTGCGCCACCTGGGTGGCCAGCTCGCCCATCTGCTCGCGCTCGCGTTGCTCGGGCGATCGGGTTTCCAGGGCGTCGAAGAATTCAGGCTGTGCCATGGCTGCGATGTGTGAAGGTGAAGTGACTGAAACCAGGATGCCGCGGAACCGGCTTTGCCGGGCCTCAGGCATCGCCCCCTGGAGGGGGTGACGCGCCGAAGGCGCGGCGCGGGGGGGAGCCTTCAGGCCAGCCAGCGCTTGCGCCGCTTGTAGCTCTTGATGTCCTTGAAGGACTTGCGCTCGCCCCCGCCCATGCCGAGGTAGAACTCCTTGACGTCCTCGTTGTTGCGCAGCTCGCTGGCCACGCCGTCCATCACGATGCGCCCGCTCTCCATGATGTAGCCGTAGTCCGCGTACTTCAGCGCCATGTTGGTGTTCTGCTCGGCCAGCAGGAAGGTGACCTTCTCCTTCTGGTTGAGGTCCTTGACGATCTCGAACACCTCTTCGACGATCTGCGGGGCCAGGCCCATGGAGGGTTCGTCGAGCAGCATCACGCTGGGGTTGGTCATGAGGGCGCGGCCGATGGCGCACATCTGCTGCTCGCCGCCCGAGGTGTAGGCGGCCTGGCTGGTGCGCCGGGTCTTCAGGCGCGGGAAGTAGGCGTAGACCTTCTCCAGGTTGGCCGCGACCTCGGCCTTGCTCTTGCGGGTGTAGGAGCCGGTCATGAGGTTCTCCTCGATGGTGAGGTGGGCGAAGCAGTGGCGCCCCTCCATGACCTGGACCACGCCGCGCTGCACGAGGTCGGCGGGGGAGAGGTTCTCGATGCGCTCGCCGCGCAGCTCGATGCTGCCCTTGGTGACCTCGCCGCGCTCGCCCTTGAGCAGGTTGGAGATGGCGCGCAACGTGGTGGTCTTGCCCGCGCCGTTGCCGCCCAGGATGGCCGCGATCTGGCCCTGGGGCACCTGCAGCGAGACGCCTTTGAGCACCAGGATGACGTGGTTGTAGATGACCTCGATGCCATTGACGTTGAGGACGGTGTTCGATGTGCTCATGACAATTCCGATTCCTTGGGGACCATTTGCAAGACACGGCCAGCGGGCCTTGCAAATGGCGGCTGGACGAACCAGCCGCATTGACCTGATCCGCCGCGCGCGCCGTGCCTTCATCAAGGGGTATGCAGGGTCCGGCTTTGCCGGCCCGACATACCGCCCCCTTGAGGGGGTCGCGCGCAGCGCGGCGGGGGTGCTTAACTCTGGCAGTCCGCCGGCGTGCGGGCCGTCAGCTTCTTCTCGGCCGCGTACTTCGCGGCCGTGGTCTTCACCATGGGCTTGATGATTTGCTGGTCGGCCTCGATCCAGTCGGAAGAGAAGACCCACTTGGTGCCGTCCCAGGTGTGGATGCGCGCAGCGCCCGCGCCCACGTGGTCGGCGCACGAGGTGCTGATGGGGCCGCGCAGCACACCCTTGAAGCCCAGCGCGTCCAGCTTGGCCTGCGTCAGGTTCAGGTTTTCCAGGCCCCAGCGCACCTGCTCGCCCGTCATGACCTTGCCTTTGCCAAAGCGCTCCTGCGCGGCGCGGATACCTTCGATGCCCACGGCGGCGCTGACCACGCCACGCAGGTACAGGGTTTCACCGACCTCGTCGCGCGGGCCCGTGCCCTGGCCCTTGTCGTGCAGCTTGGCCAGGATCTCCTTGATGATGGGGGCGTTCTTGTCGGTGCCGTGCTGCAGCGTGACGCCGTTGTAGCCCTTGGCGCCCTGGCCCACGTCCTTCACGTCGGGCTCGGCACTGGACCACCACACGCCGTACATCTTCTCGCGCGGGTAGCCGGTGGCCTGGGCTTCCTTCAGGGCGGTGGAGTTCATCACGCCCCAGCCCCAGAGCAGGGTGTAGTCGGGGCGCGACTGGCGGATCTGCAGCCAGGTGGCTTTCTGTTCCACGCCGGGCGCGGCCACGGGCAGCAGCTGCAGTTCGAAGCCGTGCATCTTGCTGCGCTCCTGCAGCAGCGGGATCGGTTCCTTGCCGAACGGCGAGTCGTGGTACACGAGGGCGATCTTCTTGCCCTTGAGCTTGTCGAGGCCGCCTTCCTTCTGCGCGATGGCCTGGACGATCACGTCGGCCGCCACCCAATAGGTGCCCAGCAGCGGGAAGTTCCACTTGAAGATGGTGCCGTCGGCGCTCTCGCTGCGGCCATAGCCGGTGGTGATCAGCGGGATCTTGTCGACCGAGGCTTTTTCCGTCAGCGCGAAGGTCGCGCCAGTGGCCCAGGGGTGGATCAGCGCCGCGCCGCCGTTCTTGCCCTTGAGGCGCTCATAACATTCCACGCTGCGCGCCGTGTCGTACATGGTCTCGCACTCTTCCACCAGCAGCTTGACGCCGTTGATGCCGCCGCGCGCGTTGACCAGCTTGTAGTAGTCGACGATGCCGTTGGCGGTGGGCGTGCCGTTGGGCGCGTAGGCGCCGGTGCGGTACGACAGCACGGGCAGGTACTGTTCCTTGGCCTGGGCCAGTGCGGCGGTCGACACCAGCGACGCGGCGCCCGCGAGCGCCACCGTGGCGGCCACAACGATCTTGCGAAGTTTCATAGTTGTCTCCATGTCATGAAAGGTTGAAACACACACTCAGTAAACGCTCAAACACCACGAAAAACATCGGTACTTGCCAGCAACCTGCCGCTCAATGCGGGAAGGGCCACAGGCGCAGCTTCTGTTTGCCGATGGACCACAGCCGCGCCAGCCCATGCGGCTCGACGATCAGGAACCACACGATCAACCCACCGAAGATCATCAGCTCAGCGTGCGAGACCGCGGTGGTGGAAATGGAGAAGCCGAACAGGCCGGCCACGAAGGGCAGGAACTGGCTCAGGGCGATGGGCAGCACCACGATGAAGGCCGCGCCGAAGAAGCTGCCCATGATGGAACCCAGGCCGCCGATGATCACCATGAACAGCAGGCGGAAGGAGTAGTCCACGGAGAACGCCGAGGGCTCCCAGGCGCCAAGGTAGACGAAGGCCCAGAGCGCGCCGGCCACGCCGATGATGAAGCTGCTCACCGCGAAGGCGCTGAGCTTGGCGTACATCGGGCGGATGCCGATCACGGCGGCGGCCACGTCCATGTCGCGGATCGCCATCCACTCGCGGCCGATGGCGCTGCGCACCAGGTTCTTGGCCAGCAGCGCGATGACCGCCAGCACCGCCAGGCAGAACAGGTACTTGCTTGCGGCGCTCTCCAGCGGCAGGCCGAAGACCTGCAGGTTGGACACCGCCACCGAGCCCGAGGGCGTGTCCAGCGTGAACCACTTGATGCGCAGGAACATCCAGTCGGCGAAGAACTGCGCGGCCAGCGTGGCCACCGCGAGGTACAGACCGCGCACGCGCAGGCTGGGCAGGCCGAACAGGATGCCGAACAGCGTGGCGCACAGCCCACCCAGGATCAGCGCCGGGACCAGCGGCATGCCGGGCACGCGCACGAAGAAGTTGTAGGCGCCATAGGCCCCCACGGCCATGAAGGCACCCGAGCCCAGCGAGATCTGGCCGCAGTAGCCCACCAGGATGTTCACGCCCACGGCGGCGAGCGAGAAGATCAGGAAGGGGATCAGGATGGCGCGCATCAGGTAGTCGCTGGCGAGCATGGGCACGGCGACGAAGGCCAGCGCGATCAGGGCCAGGATGAACCAGCGGTCCTGCGCGATCGGGAAGATCTGCTGGTCGGCGCGGTAGGTGGTCTTGAATTGACCGTTTTCACGATAGAACATGGCGGGCTTTCTTTTCTGGTCTGTTTTTTGATCAGTTGGGGTCAGAGCACATTTGCTGCGCAAATCGTGGTCTGACCCGCAAGATGTTCAGACTCGATCAATGATCTTTTCGCCGAACAGGCCTTGAGGCCGGAACAGCAGGAACACCAGCGCCAGCACATAGGCGAACCAGATCTCGATGCCGCCGCCCACGAACGGCCCGAGGTAGACCTCGGAGAGCT